>JBDRMV010000077.1:0-31992 GCA_043811795.1 bacterium
CTCTGTCCGCAAAATGCTTACCCCTTACAACATTACCGTATGTAAACGGATTCAAAATACCCCTCCTTTTTGATTACGACATCTATCGTTACGATGTTCATCGTAATATAATAAGACCCATTTGTCAAGATAAATCGTTTAACTAACCCGTGCAGAAAGAATTATTACTTTATTCTTTCTTTTGAATTCGTCCGCCTTTATTTGATTTTCTGTCTTTTGAGATTAACTTTGTCGGGAGATATGTGTATTGTTTTGCCGTTTTCCCATACGGCAAGCGGCCGCCCTGTTTTTTTGTGGCGGTCTATAACTTCCTTTACAGCTTCCTTCAGAGCAAGCAGAGCCTTATCCTGCAAAGATTTTCGAGTTTTCATATTTTACTTCTCCGCCGCTTTTATTCTATCAAATAATTCCGAATCAACAACTGAAATTTTACCATTTTTCATTTTTACAATCAATTTAGGAACCGAGCCGGCATTATTGAATAACATCCAAGAATTAGACAATGGTTGATATAATCTGAAGAAGTTAAAAATTGACCGTTTAAACCGGCGTTTCACATCATGCGACGGCACATTGTGTCCGCCATCGGCAACCCTGTCTTTAATACGGGCAACGGCTAACTCTGCGCTCGGAATCCATAAAAAGAAAATGTGTATCCTGTAACCTTTTTTTTGAAACCCTTCCAAAAGATTAACATACAATTTTCCAGAAAGCGTTGTCTCAAAAGCAAAATCCGCTTCCTCCTCTGCAAATTCTCTAATTTGTTTTAGAACAATCTTTCCCGCTTTTACGGCCGCGCTGGGCGGGGAAAAAGGAGATAAACCTTGCGCGATGAGGTCAGCATTTACAAAATTCGGACATTTTACATAGCCCGGTAGAAATTTCTTTGCGAATGTTGTTTTTCCAGAACCGTTAGGCCCTGCTATTACGTATACATTTTTGCTTTTCAAGGTCTATGATTTCCCCCTTTACCGTCGCCGGAATTATTCCTTTCATGATTTTATATTAGCAAAATCATTGAAAATAGCAAAGAAAAATGCAAAAATTAACACATGTTCAAAAAAACTTTGAAAATTTGCCAGATAACGTTCGGGAGGCGTCAAACAGATGTTTCTGATGTGCCGGCAGTTTCATAAAACAGGGCACAAGGTTACCATGGTCTCTCCCCCGAAAAGCGCGATTTCGGAAAAAACAAAAAAAGAAAGGATACCAAACTTTCCTCTAAAGATACTAAAAAATGTATTGCATAATCCGGCTGCTCATGTTAGCGGTTTTTTTAATACACATGCATGCATATGATTATGAAAAAACTTCTTTTTTTTCAATAACTCATTTAAATACCGGGCCGGTTTGCTAATTTCGAAACAATAGGTAGCATCAAATTTTAATAGGTATTTCCTAAAATTATGTGTCGCTTCATGATAAAGACCATCAATATGAGATATCGGAATACTTTCCAATAATTCAAAACCGGTAGATTTACAAATGTCCTCAAATTCACGAGGTTTTAATCTATACTCCAAAAAATCACCAAATTGCGGATAAACATAATACATGTATCCTCTATACCCCACAACATTCCTTTTTGTAGGTAGCAATTTCTTTCTTAATAATTTTCTTATAAAATTATTTTTTCTTAGGCAAAGAAATCTGAAATACTTGTCAATATAAAGTTTAAATTGCCTCAAATGATTAAATGAAGGAACGGTAATTATAGCTGTTCCTCCAGGTTTTAGAACATTAAATAAAGAAAGTAATGGCCCCTTTAATCCTTTTGGAAAATGTTCCACAAGTCCATAACTGACAACAATATCAAACCGGTTTTTTTCATATGGCATTTTTAAGATAGAACCTTGAATAACTTTAAGTTCCGGATACTTTCTATTTAAAGTATGTACAATTTCCTTATTTAACTCAATACCGTAAACATTTTTATAACCCAAATCGCTAAAATATTTTACAACTCTTCCACTCCCTGAGCCAGCTTCTAATATTTTCAGATTTTTATCAGTCATATAATTTAAAGATACTTGAACTGCATCATCATACTTGCATGATTCCAACTGGAATTGAAATGCATCAAAATCCCATTCGAATTCAATGCTTTCGCTTAAGGTTCCGCCTTTATCAAATTTTTCCATATATTTCTCGCTCGCACATAAAATTAAATTTAACTATATTACGATATCCATCATAATCTCTTATAAAAATTATCAGACAATCGGCTGGTCAAAAAGCCGTGAGGTTTTGCATTGTTGTAATCTGCGCGTCAATTTTCAATCTGTTCTGAAAAAAATCTTAATTTTTTCTTTCAATCTTCGGAATTTTAACGTTCTCAGCAAACGTCTGTAATACTTGGAATCAATTGCCTTATTTTTTGAACTGATGTACCTTATATTTTCTTCGCTGAAATCTTTGTATTCGTCAAAACCCCGATGTATGCAACTCAGCGGCGGCACCGTACGGCCGCACTTGTAACTGCTTTTATACATTGCCTGGTGGTCAACGCACGGAATCTCCGGATACTTGCCGTTGTAGGCGCTAAATAAATCCCGCCTGTAAATAGCCATTGCCGTGTCTACCGGCGCCTCGTATATTTCACAGTCGGTATTCTCCATAAATTTGGACTCAAACAGTTTAACGCATTTGGCTTTGCTGTAAGTTTTATAACCCGGTTTTTCCTGATAGTTATTCAGATTTATGTGAAGGCCCAGCTTGCCGATAAATTTATATTTATCCATTAGCGCCATTAATCTCGTAAGCCAGCAGTTCCTCCCTAAATCCGGAACTATGATATCCGGATCAGACAAACAATATAAATCTCCTTGTGCTATTTTCAGGCCCGGGTTAAATCCCTTCGGCCACTCGTTAAATTCGTTGAAAATAATTTTATGAATATACCCCTCTTCCTGTAATTTCCTTAAATTCTCCCGCGCGGGTTCGGATGACTTATTATCACAGACAATGATCCTGTGCGGATAATGCGTCCTCTCTTTTATTTTAATCAGCATGTCCTTTATGATATCCGAACGTTCGTGAGATAATATTACTATATCAATCGGTTGATTTTTATTATTCGTCATTTTAACTTTTATTTCCTTGTAAACATCCGTTTTGTCCTTTCCAATAAACTTTCTTTAGCAAATCCATGATAATTTAACCACTTAATAAGTTTTTTGCGGTCTTTTTTAATTTCCTTTCGTATTTTTTTCGCGGATACATTATCTATATCATATTTTGTGGTTCCCACGCTCGTGTTCCTCACCAGCACATCCTTCCGCCAGAAATTGTAATCCGGCATATAGACATTATGCAGCCAGTCGTCACAAGACCAGTTTTTTACAATCGGCGTAAAATAATATCCGAAAATATCCATGTGCACCCTTGAGACAAACGTCTGCGTCAGAATCCTTCTGTTGTGCTCCTCCATAGGGCCGGTAACGCCGACTCCGCGGCTTTCTTTCAACACATTCACGAAAATACTGCTCCATCCGTCGGACAACAACTCTATATCATCGCCGAGCTGATAAAAATAATCGCACCCGTCATCATATGCCTTTTTGAACAAAATATTCCACACGTAAGCAGGGCTGTGCTCCGTCCCTGCGCATCTGACCGGTTCTTCCATCTGTATACTCCGGTTTTCTGTCTCGCGCGCAAATTTTTCTCTGATTCTTTTCAGATTGCGTTCGTTATCATACAACTCATCTCCGGCATCGTAGCCCAGATAAAACCTGTAACAAAATCTATCTTTTTCAACCGCTGTCAGTGAATTAAAAAACGACGGCAATAATACTTTAAACAACTCAATATCTTCGCAGTTTTTATAAACGGCGTTCCTGCTTGTGCCTGGAATCAGAATACCTATTAATGTGCTTTCCCGCATATTTTTCAAACACTCTTGCCAGCGCTATAATAGAATATGATTACTGCCTAATACTCTCCTGCCATTTCAAGTAATCGATTTCGTCCTTAATCAGCCGGTCTATTAACCCGTCAAATTCCATGTTATATTGCCAATCCAGAGACTGCCTTGCTTTAGAACTATTTCCGTAAATGATTTTTAAATCAACTGGTCTGTAAAATTTTTTATCGGTTTTTAAATATTTTCCGCAATCCAGATTTAATTTTTTGAATGTGATTTCTGCAAATTCCCTAAGACTGTGCTCTTTCCCCGAACAGATAACAAGGTCAACAGGGTCTTCCTGCTGCAGCATCAACCACATCGCCCTGACATAATCAGGCGCATAGCCCCAGTCCCTGTAGACATCCAAATTACCTAATGTTAAGCTGTCCGATAAGCCCATGCTGATTTTTACAGCTGTATTGATAATCTTTTTTGTGGCAAAATTGCTTTTTCTAAATACGGATTCATGATTAAAAAGAATCCCGCAGACGGCAAAAAGCCCGTAAGCCTGTCTGTAACTGTTCGTAATCCAATGGGCGGAAGCTTTTGAGATGCCGTATAAACTCACAGGCATAAAAATTGAATTCTCGTTTACCGGCAAGTTCTCTTTCGGCACATTTCCGTACATTTCGCTACTGGATGCCTGATAAAATTTTATCGCGGGATTAACAATGCGAATTGCCTCCAGCAAATTAGCCACGCTGATAATATTGAATTCAAGCGTTCCTATCGGTTGACTGAATGACAAACTCACCGAGCTTTGAGCGGCAAGATTATAAACTTCGGTATAATCATCGCCTTTAAGCGCTCTGATTATGTTCGATAAATCCATCAGATTAACTTCTAAATATTTTATCTGATTTTTTATCCCTAAGTAATTAAGGTTCCGGTCACTGACATTATTCAAGTTTCTGACTACGCCCGTTATTTTGTAACCTTTATCCAGAAGGAATTTTGTCAGATAAGATCCGTCCTGCCCGGCAATCCCCGTTATCAACGCTTTTTTCATATATCCCCTTCGCTATTGCCATGAAATTTTAATAAGTATAACATATTTTCTGCAAGTTCATTAACGGCGTAAACTAAATATTATTTCAGCATTCTCAGACAAACGGGAAATTGATTGCCTCTGCAATAAATGCTATCATCATTTTACTTGACTGAAATGAATTGTAAAATATGTAATAATACGTGTAGATGTTTATTTAGTGCAAATCTGCTTTTAAAATATGATGTTAAGTATTATCTTTGTGAGAACTGTGGATTTTTGCAGACAGAAGAGCCCTACTGGCTGAACGAAGCATATACAGAAACAATAAATAGTACTGACACAGGTCTTTTGCAAAGAAACATCACCTTGGCTAGGCAAATAACTCCAATACTGTATTATTTTTTCGATAAGAACGCAAAATTTCTCGATTGGGCAGGCGGTTATGGCATATTTACTCGACTTATGCGGGACATCGGTTTTGATTTTTACTGGGGAGACCCCTACTGCAAAAATTTGTTTGCACGAGGATTTGAATATAACTCGGAAATTCATGATATTACACTTGTTACCACGTTTGAAAGTTTTGAACATTTTACGAACCCTATCACAGAAATTCAGAAGATGCTCTCCGTAAGCAAAAATATAATCTTCACGACCAATCTTCTGCCCGAGAAAGTTCCAGCGCCCGAAGATTGGTGGTATTACGGCCTTGAACATGGCCAGCACATATCATTCTATTCGAAAAAAACTCTGGAGTTCATTGCCGGCAAATTCGGCATCAATCTGTTATCTGCAGATGGCCTAAACATTTTTTCAGGAAAACCATTGAACAAACTATACGCGAATATTCTGCTCGGAAAGCGGGGAGGCCTTCCGCGCAGATATTTTGCAAAATATCTTTTGAACAAATGCCTTAAAAAATTACCTTCGAAAACGGAAACAGACATGAAATATCTGATAGCGGAGGCAGAACACCGCGAACCATGAAAGTATTATTTGACCATCAGATTTTTGAAGCACAGACCGCAGGCGGCATCTCGCGTTATTTCAGTGAACTTATTACGCATTTCAACCGCAGAGGCGGCATCACCGCAATAATTCCCGCGATGCGCTCGGATAATATATACGTTCAATCCAATCCGGCTTTTAATCTTATCGGCCGTACAGAGTCAAAAAAAACATCCTTGTTTTCAACAATTTATAATTTCACCCGTACCCGCAAAGCAAAGAGAGAAATCAAACAACAGGCAATGAGGGAAAATCTGAACGCGAGTATAGAAGCCCTGAAAAAATCGGATTTTGATATATTTCATCCGACCTATTACAGCCCTTATTTTCTTCAATATCTCGGAAACAGGCCTTTCGTTCTCACCATATATGATATGACCTATGCGAAATTCGCCGATTCTTTCCCTCCGGACGATAAAACTCTTGAACAAATAAAATTACTCGCCGGAAAAGCGAATATGATAATCGCCATATCACAAAGCACCAAAAACGACATCGTGCAAATACTGAAAATACCCAGTGACAAAATAGAAGTGATTTATCTCGGGAATTCAATTACTCCGCCTGAATACCCGCCCGAAGACAGGCCGGGCTTTCCCCTCAATTATCTGCTTTTTGCGGGGCGGCGCGATCTCTACAAAAATTTCGATTTCTTTATTTCTTCCGTCGCCCCCCTGCTCGGAGGAAAAGACAATCTTCATCTCGTCTGCGCCGGCGGCGGCAGGTTTTCCGGAAATGAAAAAAAACTTTTGAAAAAATTAGAAATAAAAAAGAACGTCCTGCAATTCTTCCCGGAAAACGACGATGAATTGTCTCAATATTACGCGAAGGCAAAAGCGCTTTGCTTCCCGTCTAAATACGAAGGTTTCGGTTTACCCATCCTTGAAGCGTTTGCCAACGGCTGTCCCGTAGTGGCGAGCAATACCAGTTCTCTGCCCGAAGTAGCCGGTTCCGCCGCACTTTATTTTGACCCTTACAAACGCGAGTCAATTCTTGAGGCGGTTAACACCATATTGCGCGATACATTTATCAGACAAAATCTCATTGCAGCGGGCAAAAAAAGATTGAAACTTTTTTCATGGGTAAATTCGGCAGACGCCATAAAAAATGTTTACAGCGCCGTTTTAAATCAAGCGTTATAAAGGTTGTCTGTTATTTTCTTCATTTCGAATATTTCCTTCAACGAATTTTCAAGTTCTTCGCTGAATTTCTCAATGGAATGACCGGACACAGTATCCTCGGCGCATTCAAAACTTCGTTTTGTCATTTCTTCTTCGCTCAATGCCGCTGCCCGTTTTACCATTTGCGTCAGACTTTCATGCGTAAGTTGTTTTATTTCAAGCCCGAAATCTTTAATTCTTATGCCGGCGCTCCGGGGGACAATGGGTATCAACCCGTAACACATTACATTTATGACGGATGAGGGTTCCCCTTCCGCACAGGACGGCAAAATCACAAAGCCGCATTTACTGATTATTTCTTTAAAAAGCAAAGTTTTTATATCCACATACCCGTAAGTATGTATGTTCGGGGTGTTATAAAGTTCCCCGTAATAGCATTCTTGAAATTTTTTTTCCTGGTTTATCGGCCCGCAGACATATAAATGCACATCGGGTAATTCTTTAAAAACTTCCAAAAGCAGGTCAAGCCCCTTGTGTATCAGCCCTGAACTGCCGAACCACAGGAAATGCTTTCTTGCCACACCATGATTTTTTCTTGATAAAATTTCCTTGTAATCGAATATCTTGTAACACGAAACGGGTATATTATATATTCCCCCATCAAAATACTTGCGGTACGATTCTATCACACTGTCATTGCCGAGTGTAATAATATTATTGACTAATGTTGTCTGCACTGACCATGCTTTATCAACAATACGGCCCGATTCGGGCATCCACACGCCTTTCTTTTTATATACCTCTTTTACCCTTTTTAACGCAGCATGATTTTGCCGGACAACATGCATTCCTGTCCCATAATAAATCGTTATTACAGGATGTTTCCTTTTATAAAAACTATTTACCAGAGGATCCCCAAAACCAAAAATAACACTGTATTTAGAATAATCTATTCCCCTGCCCTCATAATCAAAATCAACCACATCCACATTATACGCAAGGCGCCTGAAAACCTTCGCAATTTCCAGTGCTTCTATGCTGTTGGTATGAGCAAAAGTTACACCCTTCCTAAACGGGCGCGTTACATAGGATATCAAGGCATTTTTATTATAATTTGTTCTGAAGTAATTTTTTATAACCGGCGGAGTCAATTTTCTGCGTACGATTCTTAACCATCCGAATTGATTTTTCCACGCTCTTCTGACAGTCTTCAGATTCTTTTTTAGGTCTTTCATAACCGCTACTATATTACCAATAAACATACTTAATAATCAATAATGTCAGTTTTGCACTTTTGCGTGTTTTGTTTTATAATGAAGCAATCAGCCAGAGGGTTATTTTGAAATTATTAAGAAATTTGTTTTCAAAACAGAAGCAGAAACCCGAATATTACTGGGAATATTATAACCGTTTGAACTTCGTAAGCAGCCGCATCAAGGAACTAAACCTGTCAGTGCCACGCATTCTGGATGTCGGCGGGGCGACGGGTAATAACCTTCTTTTGAAATTCGGGATACCGAATGTCACCACGCTTGATACAGACCCCCACGCCGACATGGTTGCAAATGCCGAGAATATCCCTGCGCAAAATAACTTTTATGACATAGTAACCTGCATCGATACCCTTGAACACATTCCGCTAAAAAACAGGGACCGGGTTATTTATGAATTAATCAGGGTGGCTTCAAAAGCAATTTTTATCGTGGCTCCCGTCGATTCGCCGGAAAACAATAAAGCCGAACGACTGGTCCTAAAATATACCGGCAATAAATTTATTGAAGAGCATCAGAAATACGGCCTTGTAAATTTTAAGCAGATTGAATCCATTCTGCATAAACAAAAAGAAAAGAGTATTATAAAGGATTTCAAAAAAGACGAAATTGACAATTTATTGAATTGGGTGATTATGATGGCCCGCGGTTATGTCAATGAAACGGTAATCTATCAGGAATGCTTTTTTCTTGAGAACTTCTTCTATCCCAGAAGAAACGCCTTATCAATATACAAATAAAATTCTATATACCCCATTTTCTTCTCAATCTCTTGCGGTTCAATCTCTTTGACCGGGGAGGTTTTAACTTCACACTTTCGGGCCGGCTGCAATAGTGAATAACCTTAACCGTGCCGTCGTACAGGATTTTATATCCTTTTTCTATCATCCTCAACGTATAATCAAGATCCTCATAAACTCCATTCTTTTCAGGATATCCTTCGTCAAACATTCCGACTTTTTCAAACGCATCTCTTCTTATAACAGCGAACGTTCCCGTTATGTGGGAAACTTCCTCAATGATATCGTATTTTTTACCGGTGTCTGCGGCAAGGTGGTTCTCTCTCCAGTAAAAAAACCTCCTGAATATTCTTGGGACATTCAAAATATTATGCAATCTTAAAGATTTCACATATCTAAAGTAAAATGTGAAGCGCGCGGAATATATTCTGTTATTTGGCTGAAGCACTTTCGGCCCAACCATTCCGATGTTATCGTCTTCTTCAAACCATGCTAAAATCCTTTCCTTCCAGGGCATTGTCAATTCAATGTCATGGTCAAGACGAACGATAACCGGCGCCTCAGTTAATTCCACGCCTCTGTTAAATCCCTTCACCATACCGATATTCTCTTCAAGGTTTATTACCTTGCAATTCGGGAACTTGGCAAAATACGTCGCCGTCTCATCTGTGCTGCCGTTGTTAACGATAAATACATTAAATGGCGGCGGCGTAAATTTATACAAACTTTCAACAGTCCTTTTAATGTCATTAAACATATTACCGTAAGTAACCACAACAAAATCCACTTTTTGTTTACTATTCATAGGGGTTCTTTTCTGTAATCAAGTCCGTTAAGAAACGCCGAAGTTTCTTTGAATGCTCCCGACATTGCAATACCTGCAAGAAAATAAAACGGGAAATACATCTCAGGCCGGCAGAAAGTATAATCGGTCAAACCGCACACCGTAAAAATGGCAAAGCCCGCCATTAAACCAACTAAAATATATACCCTTCCTTTTTCAAGCCCCCCGAAAATTATCTTATTTACGAGTGCCCTGAAAAAAACAAACAGCGCCCACAAGTAAACAACAGCCGCGAATACTCCCCTTTCCGCGGCAATCTGGATCAGATTGTTGTGCAGGTGATAATATTCTGTGCGGCTTTTCGCATATTCATTAAATACCTTCATCTCGTTCCCGGGGCCTGCGCCAAAAAGAGGCTGCTTTTTTATCAGTTTTAAGGCATTTGCCCATAAAAAAAATCTGCCCCCATTATTTAAATTTAAACGTCCTTTCAATGTATCACATTTGGAAACTACCAAAAAACCCGTCATCAATATAACACTTATTAAAATCGGCAGGGCAATGTATTTCATTTTCTTGAAAAAAAGTAAACTCATAAGAAAAAACCAAACTCCTACTGATAGTATTATCATTCTGGTATAAGTGAGGAAAAGAATTAAAAAAAATAAAACCACGCCAACAAACGAAAAAGCGCTTCTCCTAACCATATAAAAAGCAAGCATTACCGGAATGTACAAACCTATATTATTGGCAAAAATAACCGGATGAATCCTGTTGGCATATATCCTGCCGCCTGAAAGACGCAACGGCTCTACTTTTAAAAAACCAAGCATCTTTTCCATAAAAGAGCTGTTTTGAAATAAATACTGAAGCAGCCCCAGCACGCAGACAACAACAGCCCCTGTTAAAAATACCCGAATAAGTAACATGGCTTGCTTTTTATCCTTGACGCTTGAAGCAACTATAAAAAAAATGAGTATGCTTACATCATTTTTAATACTGTAGTGGAAACTGGCAGCCGGATCAACTCCAATTACAATAGATAAAACGGTAACAAACGCATACATAATAACAGGAGTCAAAAGAACATTCTTAAATGAAGGTCCTTTCACAAACCAAGCTGCCGCCATTATCATCCACAAGTATTTCAGTTTCCACCCCAGAAGAGGCGTCAGTGCAGCTAAAACGATAAGTCCATAATAAAGAAATCTTTCCCATCCAGCTTTTCCCATTTTAATCATTTTTGAAAAACCCGACCATCTTTGCGGCGGAATGGAAAAAACCAATCAGCAGAATCTTCCAGTAGTGATAGCTGAAAGGATAATATCCAATCGCCTTGTAAATATGTTTTAGGCCATCGGCATCTCTTCTCTTTTCTATAAGTATTTTTCCTATGCGGTAGAAATGATGGGACAGTAACACATAATTCTCTTTGAGAAAACCATAATATTTCCTTAAAATATTTTTTCGGGCAAGGATAATCTTGCGCCAGTTTTTATTAATACTTCCCGGCAGGTCATGGCAGATAACAAGAGGTTCCCTGATATACAAAATTTTATAGCGCATAGAAATTTTAATCCACATGTCCCAGTCCTCCAGAACGGGCAAATCTTCATCAAACAAACCTGTTTTCTCAAAACAATTTCGCCGGATCAGGGCATGAATCGGAACAAAATTGCCCCTGAGCAGTAGTCGGAAAATCAAACCATCCCGGACAACATTTTTTTTCGACGGGATATACTTTTTTCTATCTTTTTTAACGTTATAGATGCCTGTGTAAACCATACCCGTCGTTATGGGACTTCCTGACAATGCTTTAACCTGCTTTTCAAGTTTATCTTTCAGCCAGTAGTCATCGTCATCCTGAAACGCGACAAACTCACCTTTAGCGAGATTTATTCCAACATTACGTCCATATGCAGGACCTCTGTTTTTCTCCAGTTTAACATATCTGATCCTTGAATCTTTCAAATCCGTTACTTTTTTCTTCGTGCTATCTGTCGAACAATCGTCCACCACAATAAGCTCAAGATTACTATAACTCTGGGACAATACACTTTCTATCGCCTCTACAATAAGATACTCTCTGTTATAAGTAGGCAATATAACACTTACAAGCGGATTATTACCATACGGCATTACTCGCTCAATTATGTTTGCAGTCATTGTAAGTTCCATAATATCTGAATCTCTGGTATTGTCAAGTCCATTCATACACCTGTGCATTTTTGATTTTATCGTATTTCTATGTATCTCAAGATTTTCGGGTTCCATCGGTATTCTTTTGTGAAATAAATGGTATGAAACCGCGCGGTCTATCATCAGGTACGGTTTTGCGCCTGCGAACTTCAGGCGGCTCGTTATTTCGAAGTCCTCGTAATAAGCGCCGACAAAATCATTGTTGTACCCGTTCACTTTGTCATAATCGCTTTTGTGAATCGCCCAGGAGCGGCCGAAAATGTGTTTATCTCTTTTTAATCTGCAGGCGATACGCGACAAAATATGCGGGAGGAAAATACCATATTCAAAAAACCTCGTCTTACCAAACAGCCCGTCGTATATTAACAAAATAGAAAAAGGCAACCCGAAGATTTTCTCCACCGGAATTTTCTTCCGCAGGATTTTCCCCGTCAGATACTCCGAGAGGTAAGCCGAGCGGGAAACCATGTATCTTCCCGGTTTGACGGCGGAACGGGAGACCTCAAGATACCTCGGGTGAATAACGACATCCCCGTCAAAGAAAAAAAGTTTTTCTCCTCTTGAGACATGAACCGCCTTGTTCAGAATCAAACACTTCCTGAAACCCCTGTCATCCTGCCTTATATGCCTGATATTAAGCCGGGTTCTGAAAGAATTTACAAGTTCGGAAATTTCCCGCCCGGAGCCGTCGTCCGCAATAATCACCTCGAAATTTTTTTATGCCTGGCTCCGCAAACTTTCAAGACAGTATTTCAGGCGGCGGGCACGATTATATACGGCAATAATCACCGAAATTTCGAGGTCTGTTTTTTTCAAAGGCGCGCCCTCCCCCGCGAGAGGTTCAGATAAAAATCAAAAAGACACTCATCTCCGCGAACAAGAATTCTTCTCAGCTCAAACCCGTCCTCAACCGGAAATCTATTCTTTCCCTGTTTGATTTTACAGGCAAAAAGATAGCCCGCCATGCGAAGAATTTCCTTAACTTTTTCATTGAATTTTCCGTAGGGGTACGCGAAACTTATTATGTTTTTTCCGAGTTTTTCCTCAATATTTTTTTTGTCCTCAAAAATTTCTTTCTCCAATGCGTCATCCGGCAGTTCCGGAAGATTTTTGTGCGAAAGAGTGTGCCCGCCGATTTCCATACCGGCCTCATCCATTTTTTTCATTTCTTCCCACGTCAGCATGTCAACAGGTTTTTCAAGTTCTGAATTGTGCCAGAAGTTCTTGCCCCCGGCGGCGCCGGAGACAACAAAAAAAACCGCTTCGTACCCGAATTCCTTCAGCACAGGCAGCGCCACGAGGAAGTTGTTGCGGTACCCGTCGTCAAAGGTAATGATGACTTTTCTGGAATCAAATTCATTCATTGCCGCCAGATTCTTAAAAGTTATGCTTTCGTAACCCTTTTTTTTCAAATATGCCAGCTGCTTCCTGAACTTCCGCGGGCTCACCCACAATTTTTTCAGTTTTGAGCCCATGGGAGGGTCTCCTATTTTGTGATACATAAGAATAGGAATGCCCTGAACTTTGGGCCGCCACCAGTTCCACCTGGCGGATATTGCAAAAAAAATCAGGACTGCAAAAAGATAAATCACATTTTTACGCTTCTTTCAATTTCCCAGAGTTTTATGTATTTGACCCACGCATAAAAAGCGGACAAAACAGCGTAAACAAATCCGTAAACGCCGTCCAGAAAACCCAATTTAAGCACAAACCGCACAAAAATTTCAAAAGGGATGCGGAAAAGATTGAAAAAACAGAACTTCACCCCCCTCCTGTGTTTTTCCTCCGCCGTGATGCTCGTATAAAAATTAAACTTCCGAAAATATTCCTTCAAATCGCGGTAACTCCTGTGTTCCATGAAGCCCCCAAGTTTCCCGACAGCGCCGGAAACGGCGACGGCCTCATGGACGGCATCGTCCTTGAACCGCCCTTTATCTTTTTTGAAAAGCCGCAGATGCTTTTCCGAACCCAGACCGCCGTAACGCATAGGGTGCCCCATAAAATAAAAAAGGAAAGGGATGTAAAACCCGTCAAAATGTGACGGGCAGCTGACAACCTTTCTAATTTCATCCCGAAGCCGCCCGCTTACCCTCTCGTCAGCGTCTATGTTCAGAATCCAGTCCCCCGTTGTTTTCTGAACAGCGAAATTCTTTAACTGTCCGAAACCCATCCACTCCGAAAAAAATATTTTATCGGTATATCTCCCGCAGAGTTCCGCCGTTTTATCCGAACTGCCCGTGTCCACGACGACAATCTCATCAGCCCATTTCACGCTTTCAAGACAGGCAATAATATTGTCTTTCTCGTTTTTCGTAATAATTATTACGCTCAACTTCATAATGTCTCCAAAAAAGTCCTTTCCGTTTCCGTTATAAAACGTTCATACGAAAACTTTTTCTTTACCCTCTGAAAAGCAGCCCTCCCCATTTCACTTCTGAGCCGCCCGTTCTCAATCAGTCCGCAAAGCGCATCAGCCATGGCGCAGGGGTCTCCGGGCGGAACGACGATTCCCGTCCTGCCGGCCTCAACCATTTCCGGAAGGCAACCGACGTCCGTAACCACAAGGGGAGTGCCGCTCGCCATCCATTCCAGCGCCGTCCGCGAAACGGCTTCGGAACCCACGGAAGCAATGACGCCTATGTCGCTGGCTTTCATGCTGGAGGCAACATCCTCCACATAACCTTGAAACTTAACATTTTTCAAACCCAGTTTGCCGGATTCTCTCTCCAGCCCGCTTATTTTAACATTTTTTTCGTCTCCGAGAACCCGGAAAAAAGTTCCCGGAAATTTCTCCGATACAATCGCCGCCGATGCCAGAAAATGCGCGTGACCCTTGACAGGGTCGAGACGTCCGAGGATAGTAACCCGAAAACCCCCGGCGGATGACGTCTTCTCAACGGCATTTCCCTTAAAAAAGTCCGGGCTAATGCCCTGATAAATTACTTTAACTTTTTCTGAATCCAATCCATTTTCCAAAAAGTCCCTTTTAATAAATTCCGCTGCTGTAATAAATTTATCCGTCTGTTTCCAAAGCAAAGAATGTTTTTTTACAGGCCGGGCGTCACTGTAAGACCGCACTAATTTAAGTTTTTTCCCCCGGAATAGTTTTGCCGGGAAACACAAAAAGTGCGAACCTCCGTCGTGGGGATTCATTATTTCTATGTCATATCTGCCCAGCAGTTTCAATAACTTAACTATATCGGCGCGGTTTGAGAAATCAACTGTCTCCAGTTTTTTCCGGCGTGCCTGATTAACGGGAGGCATATTCCCTATGCCGGCGAAAACGACGCGGTGCCCGCGCGCCATAAGACCCGACGCCGACAATATCGCATAGTTTGTCAGGCCGCTGTCCCATCTTTCAAAATCAAGAATAAGAATATTCATAGAATCAGTTTATTTGCGAACCGCCTTTATAATCATTGTTTCCCCGAACATCACAGGCAGAGAAAAGAGCTGCTTTAAAATCCGGCGGTTGCGTTCCCGCTGTGCCGCCTGTTTTTCCTCTCTGTAAAAAACAACCTGCGTTATTATGTAAGAAAAGGGTATCATCAGACCGTACAGCCAGCTGATTGTCTTGATGCGGTTCGCCGCAATCTTTGAAATTCTGAAACCGTTTGCGTACAGAATATAGCGCAGTTCCGGGAAAGAAATCATATTGATGTGGTGAAGCGGATTCGGAGCGGTTTCGTCAAGAGGTGTCTTGTTTTTGTTGTGAAATCCCGTCCACAGCCACCGGGCTCGGGACCTGAAGGAAGAAATATTCGGCGTGGAAATTACGCAGACGCCGCCTCGCCGGAGAACCCGCGCGCACTCCCTGATAAAATTAAACGGGTTTTCAATGTGCTCTATCCCGTCAATGGAAACAACGGCATCGAACTGCCCGTCACTGTATGGAAATGGCTTGGTCATATCCACTGTGTCGAAATGCCCGTCTCTTATCTCAAACAAATTTTCGCAATCGGCGGAATACACGGTTATTCCGCTTCCAGACATCATCCCGGAAAAAGCGCCGGACCCGCAGGGAATATCCAGTACTGTACTGCAGTTTTTCTCCTCGCGCAGGAAATCCGCAACAACTTTGTGAGTATTCTTCGCAGCATTGGCTTCGATTTTCAATTCTTTCACACTTACTTGTAGCGCGGGTCGTTGTACATCTTAAACTGCCGGTATAATTTTATCTTTTTTCTTCCGCTTTTTATGCCGTTAAATAACCCGTTCAATTCTTTCACGAGGTCATCTCTCTGCTCCGTAAGAACACCGAGTTTCCGGCCGCATTCTTCTCTGTGCTCTCTGCTAACATCCGTTCTTCTCATTTGGTCTTCCATGTGAAACCTTTTCAGTTCAAATATGGAAATTTTATCAACAAGAGTGCCGATCGTTTCAGCCATCTTTACCTGCCTTTAAAGTACCCGCCGCCTCATCAATCCGCTCTATGAGGTCGTTTCTTTTCTGGTTGAGTTTATCAATTTCCCGCTTCGCGGCGGCGACCTGACTGTCGCCATCCGAGCGGGCTTTATCTTCCGTATGCCACAACTCAATATTAACATGAGAAAGTTCGCTAACCAGTTCCCCGAATTTCCTATCCATACGCCCCTCCTTTACTCTATATTATACTTTTAGCATTTCCACCGCTGCTTTTTCAACCGTGACAGGTTTTAATTGCTCCATACACCGCATATCTTCGCATTCTCTTTTCCCGCAAAAAAGGCAGGGGACACCAGAGAAAATAACCTCATGTTTCTCATCCGGCGGCTTCCATGACTTCCAGTGGGTCGGCCCGTGTACCGTAAGCGTCGGGGTGCCGGATGCAACCGATATGTGGCGCGTTCCGTTGCAGTTTGAGACAAGCAAATCGCAATTGCAAATCAGCGCAGCAAGTTCTCTCAAATCCGTCGGCGGCGCGACAACCGGCTTTTCCTTCATCATCGAAACAATATCCCTGATATAATTTTCTTCACCCGGGCCCCAGACGAAAATAACCTTCAGGCCGCGCAAAACAAACCTGTCGGCAAGTTCCGCAAAATACTCTTTTCTCCACCGCCTGGCCGGCCGGCGGCTTGTGGGCGAAACCGCTACAATTTTAGTTCCTTCCGTACCGCCGGCGAATTCCGAAAACTTTTCTATTTCCTTTTCGCTCAGGTAAATTTTCGGAATGCCGGGTTTTTCCCTTACTCCGGCCGCTTCAAGCAGCCTGAATTTTGTGGCAGCCGCATATTCTACGCCCGACGGTCTTTCCGCCCGAAGATTATAAAAGAAAAAAGAACCCCTTTTTTTGAAACCGACTTTTAACGGCGCCCGGGTAAAAACGGTCAGCATCCTGCTCCTCGGATTTCCGAGAAAATCAAAAATAATATCAAACTTCTTCAAAAAAAACTTTTGAAGCATCTTAACGGGTTTATTAAAATCATAAGGAATAACTTCATCAATAAAAGGATTGCCCTGAAAAAGCGGAGAAAAATGCGAGCCGACGACAAAACACGTCCGGCACCCGGGGAACGCATTCTTCAGCGCGGGGAAAACCGGCTCTGTCAGGATGCAGTCGCCTATCTGCTTAATCTGTATTACGAGAATTTTTTTCATTTATCAGTTTTTTGTAAACCTCTAAAGACCCTGAAACCATTTTATCCACGCTGAATTTCATCGCTTTCCGGATGCCGTTTTGAGAAAATTTTTCTCTTAACGCCGTATTTTTTGCAAGCGCGCTTATTTTTTCGGACATCTTCAGCGGGCTCAGGGGCGGGACAAGGAAACCGTCAACACCGTCCTCTATAATCTCGGGGATGCCCCCAACCGCAGTCGCCACGACGGGAACGCCCGAGAGCATCGCATCAAGAAGGGAGGTTCCGAGACCTTCCCACGCCGAAGAGGATACAAAAATGCCGAAAAGAGAGTAAAAATTCGCCACATCGTTTCTGAAACCCGTAAAGATTACATTTTCGGAAATTCCCAGTTCTTTACTCAATTTTACAAGTCCATTATGCAGAACTCCCTCGCCGATAATAAAAAATTTCAAATTCTCATTATTCCGCACGAGCAGAGAAACCGCTTTCAACAGAGTTTTATGGTCCTTCTGATGCGTTAAAGCCGCAACATTCCCGACGATAAAATCTTTTTCGGAAAGATTAAACTCTTTTTTCAGGCAATCCGCTTCTCGAGATTTGAATTTCCCCTGCTCAACCCCCGAATAAACAACTTCTATTTTTCCTTCGGGAATACCGTCTTTGACAAGAATTTTTTTGATCGCTTTTGAAACGGCGATTATTTTATCGGCGGAAAGATATTTCATCCTGCTTTTAATGCGGAAATCCACCCTTCGGGAAGCAATAATTTTCGGTTTTTGTTTTGAAAAAAAACGCGCCATTACCCCAACGGAAAGAGCGTGGGCGCTGTGGCAGTGAAGAATATCGGGCTTTTCAACGTTTATCAATTTCGCTATTTTTATCGCTGAGAAAATATCGAACTCGCTTCTCATCGCGGCGGATTCTTTTTTCACTCCGTAACTTCTTTGAAACAAAGGCGATGCCCCTGGACAAATTAAAATATTATCTACGCCGTATTTTCTCAAACCTTCAAGAAGATAAAGAACCTGCTGCTGGCCGCCGCGGAATGTTTTTTCGGAGTCAATATGAAAAACTTTCATGAAACGCCTGCATGGACACGCCACGGCGTATCTCTATTCATACGGGAGATTTACCGTAAAAACGGAACCCTTCCCGAAAACGCTCTCAACGTCAAGCCAGCCGCCCATCATTTCCACTAACTTTTTTGAAATACTTAAACCGAGGCCCGTCCCCTGAAACTGCTTCGTTACGGAAGCGTCCGCCTGCTGAAACGATTGAAAAATCTTTGAAATATCCTCTTCCTTAATACCTATACCCGTATCGGAGACCTTTATTGAAACAACCTTTTCCCTTCTGAAACATTCAATTCCGACGCTTCCCTCTTTCGTAAATTTCAATGCGTTCGAAAGAAGATTGTAAATAACCTGCCTAAGCCGCATCTGGTCATGAATAAGCGAAATGCCGGCCGGACAGGACGCGCTGAATTTAACTTCCTCTTTAGGGACGACGGTTTCTTTCGAAACTGTGTCAATCAAATCCTTCAAGTCGAATTTCTCCGGAAGGAGTTCTATTTTGCCCGCTTCAATTTTAGACAGGTCGAGAATGTCGTTTATCAGATTGAGAAGGTGATTTGAATTTCTCTGAATTTTTGAAAGAATTTCTTTCTGCTTTTCCGGTAAATTTCCGTACACCCCGTCTTTCAGGAGGTCGGCAAATCCGATTATGGCGTTCATCGGCGTGCGGAGTTCGTGGCTCATGTTCGCGAGGAACTGCGACTTGTATTTGTCCGCGTCCGCAAGACGCTCGTTTTTTACCGAAATCTCCCTGTAAGCGTTGGAAAGGTCTCTTGTCGATGCCCTGATTTTTTCATCCAGCCCCTCCTGAATTTTCAAAAGTTTTTCCGCCATCCTGTCAAACTGGTTTCCGAGCACTTCCAGTTCGTCGTTTGTCCTGAGATTTATTCTATAGGAGAGATTCCCCCCGGAAAATTCGGCGGCTCCCTTTGATAATTCTTCAAGGGGCGAGGAAATTCTTTTTGAAAAATACACTGCAAGAACAGCGGCGAGCAGAACGGCAACAATTGAAAAAATGGCGCCCAGCGCTCGGGAACTGACCAAATTCCCAAAGGCAACTTCATACCTGCTGCAAAGGCAAATTTTCCATCCGGAAAAACCCGAAACTGGACT
The DNA here is from genome assembly GCA_043811795.1 of bacterium. GTDB lineage: Bacteria > CG03 > CG03 > CG03 > CG03 > JBDRMV01. The sequence goes on from JBDRMV010000077.1 coordinate 19,769, forward strand.
TGTAATTTCAAAAAACTTTACCCCGTTGTACTCAACGGTTCTTTTCCAGAGCGTCTGGCCGGAGCGTTTAACGGGGATAAATTTGCCGGCGCGCGGGGGTCTCGGTTTATCCAGAAAAAGTGTCATGCCCGAAGGGGCAATGAGGTAAAAAAAGGATTCTTTGTACGGGACGACTTTTTCGAGAATATTTCTGAGAATCTCCACGTTTACAAAAGCGGCAAGAAATGAATTTTCCGTCTGAACTTTTGAAAATACCGCAACCGCGGGGTCACCGTCGAAGTCAACAACATTTGAAATAGAGGTCTCCGCCGGCAAATGCTTCGTAAATATGTCCGAAAAATCCTTTTTTTTCAACCGGTGGTAAGGAACCCTGCCGTAAGACGAAACGGCTCTACCTTGTTTATCCGTAAACCAAACCTCGGAAAAAACTTTGTATTTTCTGAAAATCCTTTTTAAATACGCCCTGTGCAAAGCCGTATCCCTGACAGGTAGCAGGTTTTTTGGAACATACGACTGCGCAATAATGGATTTCTGCGCATTCAACAGAAAGTGCTCAACGATTTTGGATGCGCTGTTATCCAGCGCAAACAGAGAATTCTCTATGTCCTCCGCAACTCGCACCTGACCCCTGATGAGGAAAGTTGAGAAAACAAGCGGAACGATACCCACAATCAGAAAGAAAATTAAAATTTTCCAGCGTAAACCCGTTTTCATTTCTTTTTCCTTATCCGGGCGGCGGGAGGCTGAAAGTGCGCCGTGGCGTGGTAGCGTTCATTACGGAATGAATTTTTTAATTTTAGGGAGAAGCCGCTCCCATGAAACCGGTTTTATGACATAATCATCCGCTCCGAGTGAAAATGCCTTTTCTATCTCGCCTATGAGTTCCTTTGCCGTCAGAAAAATTACGGGTATTTTGCTCGTCTTTTCATCTTCTCTTAAAATTTTGCATGTGGTATAACCGTCCACCTGCGGCATCATTATATCCAGCAAAATCAAATCCGGCTTGAACTTTTTCACCTTTTCAAGACAGGCCCAGCCGTTGTCGGCTGTTTCAATATCATAACCGCACGATTTAAGACGGGTTGTCAGTATCTCTCTGGCATCCGGGTCATCGTCCACTATAAGAATTTTGGCCATATTTCCTCCCCGCTTCGCTCGACGGAATTAAAAGTATTTTTCATCCCGCGCTTTCTATTTTTCATTTCCAATATTCCATTTAACGTACTTTTTTACTTTTTCAACAAGGTCGCCCGGTTTAAGCGGTTTTGAAATATAATCGTCGCAGCCGGCTTTTATCGCCCTTTCTTTGTCGCCGCTCATCGCATGCGCCGTCACGGCAATCAGCGGCGTTGAGGGATGTTTTTTCTTTATGATGCCGATAAGTTCCCATCCCGAAATTTTCGGTAGAGACATATCGGCAAGAATCACCGAAAATTTTCCGCTATCTATTTTTTCAAGGGCTTCCTCGCCGTCAACCGCTGCGATAACTTCAAATTTTTCTCTTTCAAGAACCGTTCTGAATATCTCGCGCGAATCCGCATTGTCTTCAATCAATAAAACCTTTTTCATAAGGATGGGGACAGTCCCCATTATTTCCTTCCCTCTTTCAATCTTTCCAGTATTTTTTTAACAGCCGCAGGTTCCGCCGCACCGCGGCTCTGCTTCATCACATAACCTATTATACGGCCGGAAGCTTTTTCTTTGCCCGATTTGTAATCCGACCACGAAGAAGCATTTGCCTCTATCGCTTCTTCCACAAATTTTATCAGAGCCGCCTCATTACTGACAATGTTTACATTTTTCACAAGTTCGCGGGGTGATACGCCTTTGCCCGCCATCTCCGGAAACAGCGTCTTCAGAACCTGTTTATTAATCTTTCCATCCGACCTGAGTTTTACCAGTTCGCTTATATAAGCGGTCTTTACCCTGTTTAAAAAATCGCTCAAAGATAAAACCTGCTTATTAAATTCCGCAAGCAGGTAAGTTATCACTATGTTGGCGGCTTCCGGCGTTGCGGCCGGCGGAACCTGTTTCAAAACTTCGTCAAAATAATCCGCCAGGACTTTTTCGTCAGTAAGTATTTCCGCCTGATATTCCGAAAGACCCTTTTCTATGAATCTTTTTTTCACCGATTGGGGAAGTTCCGGAAGTTTTTTTCTTTCTTCATCTATTTTTCCAGGACTGATATACAGCGGCTTCAGGTCGGGATCCGGAAAATATCTGTAATCCGCCGCCTCTTCTTTTGACCTCATTGAAAAGGTCTTCCCTCCGGACGAATTCCAGAGCCGCGTCTCCTGAACGACTTGCCCCCCCACGTCAAGCAATCTTTTCTGACGCTCTATCTCGTAAGCCGAAGCGTCTTTCAGTTCCTTGAAGGAATTCATATTCTTTATTTCCGTTTTTACGCCCAGCGGCTCGGCCTTTGAACGCCTTACCGATATATTGCAGTCGCAGCGCAAAGACCCTTCCTCCATGTCGCAGTCGGAAACCCCCGTATAACGCAGAATTCTCCGCAATGTCTTGAGATAATCAAAAGAGAACTGCGGGGAATCTATATCGGGCTCGGAAACTATTTCAAGAAGAGGCGTTCCGCAGCGGTTGAGGTCCACGAGAGAACCGTCCACCGGAACACTTCCTATAAAATGAAGAAGCTTGCCGGCATCCTCCTCAAGATGAGCCCTTACAAGACGGACTTTTCTGTCCCCGACTTCAACAAATCCGCCGCTTGCGAGGGGAAGTTCGTACTGCGAAATCTGATAATCTTTCGGAAGATCCGGATAAAAATAATTTTTCCGGGCAAAAACAGAAAATTTTTCAATCTTACAGTTAAGAGCAAGGCCCGCTCTCCCAGCCAGCGCAACCGCTTCTTTGTTTTTCACGGGTAAAACGCCCGGCTGACCCGTGCAGACGGGACAGATATTCGTATTCGGCGGCGAAGTTGAATCAACCGGGCAGGAACAAAACAGCTTTGATTTCGTTTTCAACTGCACGTGCACCTCAAGCCCTATGTCGGCTATGTAATCACTCACCGGAAAAAACCGCCTCGAACCGCTTCGCAGTATCTATAAGGAAACGGTCTTTAAACCTCGGCGCCATTATCTGGAAACCTACGGGAAGACCGTCGGGGGCGTTTCCGCATGGTATGGATACGGCCGGAATACCCGCCATATTCGCGGGAATCGTATAAATATCCTGAAGATAAAGGGATAAAGGGTCTGTAATCTCGCCGATTTTAAAAGCCGTCCTCGGCGAAGTCGGGCTTATTATAACATCCGCTTTCTCAAAAGCCCTGTCAAACTCATCCTTTATCAGACGCCTTACTTTGAGCGCCTTCAGATAATAAGCGTCGTAATAACCGGAAGAAAGCGCAAAAGTCCCCAGCATTATTCTTCTTTTTACTTCTTCGCCAAAACCCGCGCCCCTGGTTTTAAAATACCCGTCCACAAGGTCATCCGAATCAGCCCTTGCGCCGTATCTTATACCGTCAAAACGCGCGAGATTGCTCGATGCCTCGGACGGCGCGATTATGTAATAGACCGAAACAGCGTAATCCGTAGAGGGGAGCGATACATCGATTAACTGAAAATCGGAAGAGAGCTTATCTACCGCCGCCTTAAAAACATCCTTTACCTCCGGTGAACTGCCGCCGTACTCCTTAGGAATGCCGCAAATAATCTTTTTTTTCGCCTTAAAAGTTTCCTCCGTCTTCTGCGATGTCTCGTCATTTTTATCTTCGCCCGCTATGACATTGAATACCTTCTCTATGCCTGTCATATCTTTTGCAAAGGGCCCTATCTGGTCAAGAGAAGAGGCGAAAGCAATAAGCCCGTAGCGCGAGACGGCTCCGTAACTCGGCTTCATGCCGCAGACGCCGCAGAAAGAAGCCGGCTGGCGTATGGATCCGCCCGTATCGGAGCCGAGGGCAAACGGCACCAGTCCCGCCGCGACAGCCGATGCCGAACCACCCGAGGAACCGCCGGGAACACAGGCCGTATTAACCGGGTTTCTGGTCGGCCCGTAAACGGAAGTCTCGGTTGAAGAACCCATGGCAAATTCGTCCATATTGGTTCTTCCCACGATTATTGCCCCTTCGGATTCCAGCCGTTTGACAACTTCGGCATCGTACGGGGAAACAAACCCCTCAAGAATCTTTGAACCACAAGTCGCCGATTTTCCCTTTATTACAATGTTGTCCTTTACAGCAATAGGAATGCCCGCCAGGGAACCCGCCGGCTCGTTTTTCTCGAGGAGACCGTCTATAATTTTCGCTTTTTCAAGCGCCCGTTCTTCAAAAACCTCGACAAAACAGTTGTATTTCGCATCTTCGTTTTTTATCTTTACGAGGACTTTTTTAATTTTTTCGAGGACTTTCTCTTTCATTTCCTTTTACTCTATTATTTTCCTGACCTTAAAAAAATCGCCCTGCCTTTCCGGCGCATTTTTAAGAATTTTATCCCTGTCCTCAAATTTTGAGACCTCATCATCTCTGTAAATATTTTCCTCCTTAAATTCAAAAGAGGAAACGTTCTCCGTCGGCACCTCGTTCAATTTCTCAAAATACTTCAGAATATTGCTGAAGTCCTCCGTAAACTTATCCAGTTTGGATTCCTCAATATCAATTCTCGCCAGTTCCGCAATGCGCAAAATTTCTTTTTTTATCATCCTTTTATCTATAAATTTCTTTACGATGCCCTATTCTCAGAACCACAACATTTCCACCGACGAGGTCAAAAATAACCCTGAAATCGCCGATTCTATATCTAAAAGTGCCGAGTTTCGGGTGCAGTAGTTTTTTGGAAATTTTCTGCGGATGCTTTCTCAAATTCACAATTTTCTTAGCAAGTTTTTTCTTCTGTACCGTATCCAGTTTCTTAACATCTTTAGCCGCGCTGTTTGTATAAACAAGGGCGTATTTCATTAAATCTTGCCGAAAATTTCCTGGTGAGCAAAAACTTTTCCGCTTTTGTAGTCTTTTCGCGCTTGTTGAATACTTTTAAGATATTTTTTACTCCCGAGCGCAAGCAAATCTTCAAAAAAATCAAGGTTCACAATCGCCCCTGTCGTTTTATCCCGTTTCGTAATAAGAATAAAATGTTTTTTAAAATGAATTTCATTCAGGACATCAGCCAAATGATTCCGCAGCGTCGTAAAATTTACTGTTTCCAACATTTTTATTACCTCCTAATTGTACATCTTCATTGTACATTGTTTTTTTACAACCGTCAAACACCGGCGATAACCGGTGAATTTACGTTTCTATATTATCAATCAGACGGGCTCTGCCTATTTTCACCGCAAGGGCAATCAGACAGCGCCCTTTGATTTTACCGGGTTCCTCAAGCGTTTCTCTGTCACAGACGGAAACATAATCAATTTTTCCTTTTGTTTTTAAAAGCATTGCTTTTATCTTCTTTTTTATTGCCGCAGCCGATTTATTTTTTTTCGCCATTTCCCTGCCTGCAAGAAGCGTTTTTCTTAAAAGAGCTGCATTTTTGATTTCCGCCGGCGATAAATACCGGTTTCTGGAACTCACGGCCAGACCGCTTCCCTCTCTTACCGTACCGCATGCAATAACTTTGACGGGAACGTTCAAATCCCTTGCCATTTTTTCTATGACCCTGAACTGCTGGTAATCCTTTTTTCCGAAAACGGCGACGTCCGGCAGGACGATGTTGAACAGTTTAAGGACGACCGTGGCAACACCCCTGAAATGACCGGGCCGCTTCAAACCGCACAGGTGATTCGGTAACCTTTCAAGATTAACATACGTTTCAAAGCCGGCGGGATACATTTCTTTCACGGAGGGGTTAAAAATTAAATCTACGCCGTTTGCCCTGCAAATTTCAGCATCCCTTTTGAAATTTCTCGGATATTTTTTAAAGTCCTCGGACGGTCCGAACTGCGAAGGGTTAACGAAAATACTCACGACAAGAAAATCGCACCTCTTCCTGCATTCCCTTATTAAGGAAACGTGCCCTTCGTGCAGGGCGCCCATCGTCGGAACAAGCCCCGCTGTTTTGCCCTTTTTTCTGACCGATGCGCATTTCGCCGTCACTTCCGCGGGGCTTGTCAAAATTATCATATTTTTTCGATTCTATGGGGCAGCGTCTTTTTCGCTTCATCAAGAATTTCGTGAACCTTTCTGCCGTCTTCGGGATTGCAAAAATGGGGCGCTATCTCGGCGAGGGGCACAAGAACAAAAAGACGTTTTCCAAACTCAGGGTGCGGGATTTTCAATAAATCCATTTTGACAATTTCGCTGCCGAAAAATATTATGTCTATGTCCAGGGTGCGAGGGCCGAACCTGATTTCACGGACCCTCCCCAATTCCTTCTCCACCATATTCACATATCTTAAAAAAGACAGCGGAGAAAGAACGGTGGCGCCTACAGCAGCAATATTTATGAAGTCCGGCTGAAATTTTATTTTTACGGGTTCCGTCCTGTAAAAACTTGAAACCTTCATATCATCCACAACTTTTGAAAGTTCTTTCAGCGCATCTCTGATATTTCCTTTGGAATCCCCGACGTTGCTCCCCAGAGAAAGCGCAACCTGAACGCCGCTCATTTCACTTTTTCCTTCCTTGTTACGTTCTACCATTTTATTTTCCTCATTCTTTCGACCGCCTCTCTTATCCTCGTCTCTTCCACCGTAAAAGCGAACCGGACAAAACCCTCGCCGGATTCCCCGAACCCCGACCCGGGCGTGGCGACAATAGACGCTTCCGTAAGAAGTTTCCCGCAGAACTGTGCGGAACCATAACCCCCCGGCACTTTCATCCATAAATAGAACGTTGCGGAAGGTTTTTCAAGTTCAAAGCCGCAGCTTTTGAGCCCCTCATAAAGGATGTTTCTTCTTTTCTCCCAGATTTTTATGTTTCTTACGAGAAATTTCTTATGGTTTTTTAACGCAAAGACACCTGCATTCTGAACAGCGGAAAAAGCGCCCGAATCGTAATTATCCTTGACGTCCGAAAGTATTTTTATAATCTTTTTGTTACCGCAGACGAAACCGAGACGCCAGCCCGTCATATTGAACGTTTTTGAAAGGGAGTGGAATTCAACGCCGACGTCTTTTGCCCCGGCCGAGGCAAGAAAACTGACCGGTTTTTCTTCAAAGTAAATTTCGGAATAGGCATTGTCGGAGGCGACAATAATGTTGTATTTTTCGGCAAAAGAAACGACTTTTTCATAAAATTTTTTGTCCGCAGCGCTGCCGGTCGGATTGTTCGGATAGTTGATAAACATTATTTTGGCCGAGCGCGCTATATTTTCCGGAATTGAATTCAGGTCGGGGAGAAAACCATTCTCCTCAAGAAGCGGCATGTAAAAAACATTCCCGCCGGCAAGAATTGTTCCGCCCGCATAAACAGGATAGCCCGGCGACGGGACAAGGACAACATCCCCCTGATTAAGAATTCCCAGCGGAAGATGTCCTATGCCCTCCTTGGAACCGATGAGCGCATGAACTTCCTCTTCCGGATTCAGTTTAACGCCGAACCTCTCGCCGTACCAGCCGGCAACAGCCCGGCGAAACTCTTCAAGGCCTCTGCCGAAAGGGTATCTGTGAAAAGCGGGGTTTCCGACGGACTTTCTCATTTCCTCCACAATTTCGGGAGGGGTGGGTATATCCGGGTCGCCGATACCGAAAGAAATAATGTCTTTCCCCTGTTTGATAAGTTCGTTTTTCTTCCTGTCAATTTCAGCAAAAAGATACGGCGGCAGAGACGCCAGACGGAGGGATTTTTCAAATTTTATTTCAGCCATTTTTATTTCTTTTTTTCAATCTCCCTTTCTCCCCCATAAATCTCCCCTAACCCCTCTTTTTCAAAGAGGGGAACGCCTTTAGAAAAGGGGGATGGGGGGATTTTGCTCTTCAAAATCTTCAAGACCTCGTTTTTATCTGTTGAAACCGACACGGGCTTCCCCGCAATTTTAAGCGCCGACTTAACATCTTTAAGGCCGCTTCCCGTGACGAGACAGACGACGCTGGAATTTTTCGGAATTTTTCCGCCTTCGACGGCTTCCTTCAAACCGGCATACGCGGTCGCACCTGCGGGCTCCGGAAATATTCCCGTGCTTGATGAAATTTCCCTGATTGATTTAAGAATTTCCTCATCGCTCACCGCGAGAGCAAAGCCATCCGTTTCCCGAACAGCGCGAGCCGCTGCCAGACCGTCCCGCGGGCTGTCAACGCTTATTGAATCAGCGACCGTCGTGGCTGTAACTTTCTCCATCTCAATATTTTTGGGGAGAACATCTTTCCCCTCATATTTTTTAATTGTTTTATAGACCGCATTTGATTTCTTCGACTGAACTGCAATGATTTTCGGGATTCTGTCCGTCAGACCCGTAAAAAATAATTCCCTGAAACCCTTCCAGACGCCGCTTATGATGTTGCCGTCACCGACCGGAACAAAGACATAATCCGGGACTTCCCAGTTCAGAGCATCGGCAATTTCAAAAGAGACCGTTTTCTTCCCTTCTCTCGTCCACGGGTTGAGACCCGTACTCCTGTTAAAAAAGTCCATTTCCTCTGAAACTTTTTCGCACAAATCAAAAGCATCGTCATAAGAACCTTTGACCGCAAAGACCCTTGCTCCGAAAAGAAGAAGCTGGGCTACTTTCGCAACAGGAGCATTTTCCGGCAAAAAAATAACGCAATCCATTCCGATGCTCGCAGCGAGACAGGCGAGGGAAGAGCCCGCATTTCCCGTGGAAGCGCAGGAAATTGTCTCAACCCCGGATTCCTTCGCCACAGTAAGCGTCACAGCGCCTGCACGGTCTTTAAAAGAAGCCGAGGGGTTCCTCGTGTCATCCTTAAAATAAACATCTATGCCCCACTTCAGAGAGAGTTTCCCGCTCTTTACAAGCGGCGTCCCGCCTACGAGAAGCGGCGGAACCATCTTCATGTCGGCGAAAGGCAAAAAAGGCAGGTATTTGTAAATCCCGGGTTTTTTTGATTCTTTTATTACCTGACTCTGCCTTTCTATCTTATGGTAATCATACACAACTTCCAGGTTTCCCGAACAGGCGGGGCACCTGTAGCGCGCCTGCTTAAGGGAATATTCCTTTGCGCATTTCAGACATTTGAAACCAACAAGATTTTCAGAAATCACAGTTCTTTAAAAAATTTCTCCAGCAAAACCGTTTCCTGCTCGCCCGTTTCAAGATCCTTTTTCGTGATTGAGCTGGAATTCAACTCGCTTTCACCGACGAGCACCGCATACCTCAAATTCCTCTCGGAAGCGAACTTCAGCGAAGAATTCATTTTCTTTTTCGGAGAAACAATACAGGCCTTTCCTTTATCTCTTATATTTCCGGCAATATCTTCCAGAGCCCCCACTGCTATGCCGGCGCCTATAACAATATATCCCTTCCTTTCGGTTTTAATTTCCAGCGCATTCAGCACCCTGTCAATCCCCACCGCAAAACCGACAGCCGGAACATCCGGACCGCCGAGAAACTTCACAAGACCGTCATACCGCCCGCCTGCGGCAATCGCATCGCGCGCGGAGGGCGAATAAAACTCGAAAACACAGCCGTTGTAATAATCCAGCCCTCTCACAAGCCGGGGATTTATTTTGTAACCAATCTTTTTTTTACTTAAATTCCCGCAGATTGCCTCAAAGTTTTCCCGGCAGGTGCTGCACAGGAATTCCTTAAAGAGCGGCGCAGATTCAAGTTTTTTTCTGCAGGGCTCTTTTTTGCAGTCGAGGACTCTCAACGGGTTGGTACTTAACCTTTCCTGACAGTCGGAGCAGAAACGCGTAATTCTCTCTTCCAGCCATTTTTTAAAAACCCTCTCGTATTCTCCTCGGCAGCCGGAACAGCCGATTGAATTTATCTCAAGCGAAAAAGGAATCTTTAATTTCTCAAAGACCTCCGCGCATATTTCAATCGCTTCAACGTCTGCGGTGATGCTTTTTTCCCCGAAAATTTCCGCGCCTACCTGAAAAAATTCCCGGCGTCGGTCTTTCTGCGGTCTCTCGTATCTGAACATTGCGCCCGAATAGTAAAACCTCCTTGGAAGACCCGTCAGCAGATTGCCGGAGATAACTGCCCTCGCGACCGGAGCGGTTCCTTCAGGTCTCAAAGACAAAGACCTGCCCGACTTATCAAGGAAAGTGTACATCTGTTTTTTGACAATATCGGAGCCCTCCCCTATAGACCTTTTGAAAAGGGCTGTGTCCTCAAAAACCGGCGTTTTTATCTCCTCAAAGCCGTAAAGCGACAGGACCTGCGCGAACACCGACTCGGCTTTGCGCAGTTTCCGTATTTCGTCGCCGAAAAAGTCCCCTGTTCCTCTCGGAGTCTGATAATTCATTATAGAATTATAAAAAAAGTTCTATCTTATAGCAATACGCCGGGGACCCGATTATACGGAGAGTTTGCCGCAAAATGTTAAGAGTTGCCGCGGACGGTAATTCCTAACTCTTACCAATTTCCATACCAAATTCAACACACTTTTCTATGCTTTCGTCGTCCGGATTCCATAAACATTTTATACCTTGATTCGCAAGCAGAAAGCCTGCTTTCTCTAATAAACCGTTTATCCTGGATACAGCTTCGCCGCTCCAGCCGTAACATCCGAACGAAGCCGCTTTTTTATTTTTGAACTTCAAACCTTCGATTTCTTCAAGAATTCCAGCTGCTGCGCTCGTGATTCCTTTACCAATTGTCGGAGAACCGACAAGAATTAACCTTGATTTGAATATCTCCGTAATAATATCGTTTTTGTCCGTCTTCGAGATGTTAAACAATTTAATATTCACGGCGCTGTCTTCTTTTTTTATACCCAATGCGATGTTTTCTGCCATAATTTTTGTACCATCCCACATGGTATCGTAAAGAATGGTTATTTGATTTTCCTGGTAATTCTTAGCCCATGCAAGATATTTTTCGACTATCTGGGCCGGATTTTCCCGCCATATCACGCCATGACTGGGCGCAATGATATCAATGGGTATCTTTAACGCCAGAACTTCATTTATCTTTTTCTCGGCAAAAGAACTGAACGGAGTTAAAATGTTAGCATAATATTTAATGCATTCCGAAAAAAGTTCGGATTGGTCAACAATATCATTAAACATATATTCACTCGCGTAATGCTGCCCGAAAGCATCATTGCTGAAAAGTATATTATCGCCGGTCAAATAAGCCGCCATACTGTCGGGCCAATGCAGCATTTTCATTTCAACGAAAACCAGAGATTTTCCGTTCCCTATATCCAATTTATCTCCGGTTTTGACAGGAATAAAATTCCAATCTTTGTGATAATGTCCTTTAAGCGATTTAATTCCGTTTGCCGTACAATAAACAGGGACTTCCGGAATGTGCAGCATTAATTCGGGCAGAGCGCCGCTATGGTCGCTTTCCGCATGGTTGGCTATAACATAATCTATCTTTTTCAAATCTATCTCTTTTTGCAGGTTTTCCACGTACTCTTTAGCATACGGTTTCCAAACCGTATCTATAAGAACGTTCTTTTTTTCTTTGACCAGGTAAGAGTTATAAGTCGAACCTCTATGGGTTGAATACTCATTACCATGGAATTTCCGCAATTCCCAATCAATTTTTCCAACCCAATCCACATTGTTCTTTACTTTAATTTTCATCCGTTTCCCCCTCGTATTTGTCTTGCCGGCCAGGGGCAGCCGGCTTGCTTAATATGCGGTATGGCGTACAACACCTTGATTGGTGTGATGCGAATGCGGGAAAACCGCCGGTAGCATCTCTTTTATGCATAAATCTTTCCGGAATTCGCATTAAATACATTTTCGGCTGGACTCCCATATTATTATAACATTTACGGGGGGCTTTTTATACGCACAAACCGCGGGGGAAGAGTTCACCTTTATTTTCCGCGTTTTTGATGTGTTTCTATGAATTTTGCGATAGACCTGTCGTAGGTTTTTTCCACATCGTCGGGAAAAAAACAGGCGGGCAGTTCCTCCATCATCCAGTGGTACCTGATACACTCGCAGCACAAACCCTTCCTGCTGCACGGCTCGTAGCTACAGTTACATTTCTTTTTGTTTTCCGCAACATTACATTCTTTCATTCTTCCCCCTGCCTGCCTGACTGTAAATATTCAGTAGTGCGACCTTTTAAGGTCGCTTTACCATCGGCGAGGTTAAAACCTCGCACTACATTTCATGCAGGAACACGGTGTTCCCTGAATATTCACCCTTAATTTAACTACACAACCTATAATGCTGTATT
>JBDRMV010000078.1:0-7928 GCA_043811795.1 bacterium
TATAAATAAAAAAAGAGCGCTTCCGGAAATCAGCAGAAAAATTATTCTTGAAACATTAAAACCTGCGCCGGAAAAAACATGGACCGCATGATAAAGCGCCTCGGATTTGTAAAAAAGAAAACTGAAAACCGCTATAAAAACGCCCGCTGTGACATAGAAATAATTCAATTTGAGATGAACTTTGAGAACGCGTAAATAGAAATTGTATAAAATTTTCTTGATGTCGCGCTTCTCCGCCTTTTGCTCGGAGGTTTTAAGAAGCCGTTTCTTAAAATTGTCGATAACCGGAGACGTAACCTCGTAAGACATCACCTCGCGGAGTTCTTTATCCGTTGACTCATCCCCCGAAGAGATGGATTCCATCGCGCGCCGGCGCTCTTCGCCGGCTTTTTTCGTGTCATCCGCCCGGCGGGCCAGCGACGACTGCAGAACACCCGCCTTCTTTTTTATAATACCCTGAATTTTCCCGCCGAAAATGGCAATTCCGCAAAGAACAATAACAAAAACTACTCTGAATTTCATAATTACATCAAACCCGCCGTCCTGCCCACGTCATGGATAAAAGCCAAACCGTTGCCGGGTTTATCAAGTTTCCCGACGGCAACAATCCTGTCGAAGACCTCATCAACACGCTCGCCGGGAACAACCGTCATAAAGACCTCTTTTTCCGGATTTATAAAAGCCCTCCTGAAAAAACCGAGTTTCTGCCTGACCCCCGTTCCCCGCGCGTAGAAAATCGTCGCGCCCGAAACATTCATTTTCAAAATTTCCTTCACAATCTTATTGGCTTTTCCCCTGTCCACAACGCACGTAATCAATTTCAAATTTTCCATTCATCCTCCGTCATATTTACTCCTTTATACTGCACCGTGAAAATGCCCGCCTGACGGGGCTGTTTTGCAGCGAGCAGTTCTTGGCAAGCGGGGCTGTGTGAGCGAGGAGTTTTTCCCGTGCCCGCAGCGAACCCAGAGCGAACTTTCTCACGTGAGCGTCCCCGCTGGCAAGACTGCGAGCGTCCCCGGAAGGCAACATTATTTTTTATCAATCCCTCTTGTAAAAACCGAACGCCTTCTCCACGTCCTGAACAAAAACAAAACCCCTCGCTGTTTCCTTCAGATTGGCAAGTTCAATAATTTTGCCGAACATCTCATCCGTTTTTTCCTCCGGCACAACCGTCATAAAAATCTCTTTTTCAGGTTCTATCAATCTTCCCTTAAGCCCGATTTTTTCCCTCACTCCGGTTCCGACGCCGCGGAAACTCGTCACGCCCGAGATACCCAATTTCAAAATTTCCTTTATTATACCGCCCGCTTTTCCCTGCTCCACAATGCACGTTATCAACTTGTACTTTTCCATTACCGCGTCCCTCCTTTATTTCTTTTCCTTTCCTGTTTCTCCAGCGATTTAAGGAACTTTTTTATGTCCTTGTTATCTGGGTTTATCTTCAGCGCCTCTTCCCAGTTTTTTTTCGCCCCGGAAAAATTTTTAAGCGCATAATAAGCCGAGCCCCTTCTCATCAGGGCAAGCACATTATTTTCATCCAGCGCCAAAGCTCTGTCGCAGGCAAAAATTGCCCCCGTATAATCCGCCTTATAAATGGAATCCAGCGAACTCTGGAGCATCTGATGCAGCAAATCCATTCCTTCTATAAGTTTTATCTTAGACCTTTCTTCGGGATAAACACTTTCAAAATAAGAAAGAATGCCGGTTATCTGCTCCCGACGGTGGTCGTCCTTATTTATCTGTCCCGCGTATATCAGCGCGTCGAAAATCAAACCCGGTCTTTTCTCCAGATACGCCATGATGCCTTTTCTTACATACTGCAAACCCTTATCCTGACCGGAAGAATCCTTTACCAGCAAAGAAATTTTCTCAAGTTTTTCTTTTTTTTCAGCGACGCCGGGATAGGTCGGGTCAAGGTCCATTATGCGTTTGGCAGTATCGGAAGCCGAAAACCACATGCCTGCCTTTATCTGTTCTTCAAACGCCCTGACTTTCGGATTGAGTTCGTCCTCTATCTTCTGTCTGATGAACTTTATCATCTTTAACGGCGGCGTCTGCTCGGGGTCAATTTCAAGAATTCTCTGCCAGCAGCGTATTGCGTCGCTGTATTTCCCTGACGTATAATATTTTACGGCGGAATTATACAGACCTTTTATGTCTTCCCCGGCGAGCGCCCGCCCGGCGGAAAAAGCGCCGAAAATCCAAAATAAAATATACCCCAGAACAGCCGGACGAAAGCCCGAACGGTTAAACACTTCCTAACTCCTTCTTTTTTTTAGAAGGTCCCTGCTCTCTTAAAATACTTATTTCAATGCGGCGGTTCTGAACCCGTCCTGCTGCGGCGGCGTTATCCGCGACGGGAGAATATTCGCCGAAACCGTAAGCGGAAAATCTTCCCGGATGTATTTTTTCAACATCAATAAAGTATTTTATAACGCTGAATGCCCTGAGGGTTGAAAGTTCGAAATTGCCGCCGGGCAGATTCCTGAACGGAATATTATCGGTGTGCCCCGCAACATTTATTTTATTATCCGTTCCTTTTAAGACCTCCGCGACTTTATGCAATGTCGGATGACTGCTTTCTTTCAGGTCGGAAGAACCCGAATCAAAAAGAACGGGGCTCTCCATCATTATTCTTATTTTCCGCGCATCCATTTTGATGACGCCTTCGCCTTCACTGAATATCTCCGACATTTTTTCAGCCATTTCAACATCCTTCATAGAACTTTTTTCCCGCGAAACACCCGCCTGGAGACGCGCGATAACACCTTCGTACCTGACCCCCGACTTCAATGAAATGACATAAAGTATCAGAAAAAAAATCATACAGAGAAGCATCATCGTGCCGTAAGGCGTTTTCCACGAAGAGGGATCAAAACCCTTCCTGAATTTTACCGCCCTGTCGGTATGCCTTCTCCCTGACCCTGCAATCACGCTCATTCGATATCCTGCTTGAGCAGCACAATTTCAATTCGCCGGTTTTTCTGGCGCTCCGTCGGAGTCTCGTTGGAAAACCTTGGAAAATACTCTCCGTATCCGGCGGCAACAAACCTTTCCGGCGGGAAATTCCTGCTGATAAAATAATCAATAACGTTTACCGCCCGCCGGGCGGAAAGTTCCCAGTTCGAACGGAAAAGAGCGCTCTTAATCGGCACATTGTCCGTGTGTCCCTCGACAATCACTTTATCGTCCGTCATAGATAAAGTTCTCGCGATTTCATTCAGTAATTTCTTCGTTTCATTTTTTACCTGCGCGAGGCCGGAATCGAAAAGCACCGGCGTGTTCAGGACAAGCCGTATCTGGCTTTCATTAACCTCCAGGGTGGAGTATTTCTTAAGATTGCCTTTCCGAAGCAGTTCTTCCAAATTGCTCTGCGTTTCGTCCTCCGCAAACTTTTTCAGAACATTATCCGCCTTATGTCTTAATACCACATCCTTCTTCCCGGCGCTGCTCAGCGCGAGATGCATCTGGCGCTGCTGCGATTGGGAAAGGCGCGTAAAACCGTACAGCAGGAGAAAAAAAAGCATAAGATTTGTAGTCATATCGCAGAACACGGTAAGCCAGATGGGTTCTTTTTGAACTTTCCTGAACGCCTTAAAAATCATTTACGAATATTTTGCGCGGCCCGTCTTTCATTTCTTCCGCTTCTCTCTGATGCGTTTTGAGAGAAACGCCTCAAGACGGTGCAAGGTTATGGACGGGACTTCCTGATTGAGTATTGATTCTATTCCTTCGGCTATCAGTTCCTTGGCAAGAATCTCATCGTTCGAGTACTCTCCGAGTTTTAGCGAAGCGGGTAAAAAAAGAAAATTCGCGCCGAAAATACCGTAAAATGTCGTCGTAACGGCAATAGCCATGGAAGCGCCCATACTAGCCGGGTCCTGCAGATTTTTCAGAACCTGAATAACCCCTATAAGCGTGCCCAGCAAACCGAAGATGGGAGAAAAAGTAGCCATTGCCTGCAATATCCCCGATGTCCTTTCATGCCTCTGGGCGACGGAAAAAATTTCCTGCCTCATGTTTTCAAGAATTATTTCTTTTTCCACGCCGTCGGATATCTTTTTAACGTTGGCGGAGAGGAATCTGTTCTTTGCCTGGACCGGCGAATCAGACAGAGCCATAAAACCGTTTCTCTTCGCCGCGGCGGACAGAACCGCAATGTCTTTTACGAGTTTGTTTACATCCGTCGGAGGAGGAGGAAAAAGTATGAGTTTAATCGCAGACGGAACCTGTTTTATGCTGCGGAAAGGAAATGCAATTAACGTCGAACCGAGAGTCCCTCCGAACACAAGAATAGCGGCATCTAAATTAAAAAGGAGATAAACGACATCACCGTGAAGCATGACCAAATAAATGGCGCCGGTGCCGAGAGCAAAACCAAGAACAGTCATCAGGTCCATATCTTATTCCTTATCAGGGCGGTGGGAGGGTGGCGTCCATATTTTTCCTTTTATCCCCGCTTTTCCCGCGGCGGGGCGGCTTCGTCCGCCTGTGGCGTGACGAGCAAACCGTCTTTTCTCAATTTGTCCGCAACGCGGGCGAGCGCTTTTTTATCTTCTCTTAACCTCACGGGCCCGGGAGACGCGCCGAGTTCTATTTCTTCCTTCAGACGCGTCGCAATGCCCTCCGGAAGTTTCTCCAGAATGCCGTTTCTTACGCTTTCATCCAGCGTCCGGAGCACGTTCGCAAACGCCGCAGGCGTGAAACTCCGGCTCAGCAGAAGAATATCCTCGGAGGCCATATCCGCAAGAGACCCCGCGCGAAAAACAGCCGACCTCAACTCGTCCGCAAAAAGTGAGTCGCTCTGCGCTATGAAATCAAGATAAGAATCCATTTCTTCGTCGCCCAAACCCTCCAGAATTTCTTTAACGACTTCTTTCCCGCCGACCATAAAATCCATCTTCTGCCTGAGATGCTCTTCCCATTTAAGAACCTCGTCCGGGGGCAGAGTTCTCGTCTGCGCAAGTTTTAACAATGCCTCGCGGGCCTGCGACGGCTCCAAACCCGACAGGATTTTATCCGCAACCTGCGGAGCGTAATTGATCAAAACGGCAATGTTTTCGGGCTTTTCCTTCTTAAGAAGAAAAAGAAGTTTATCAGTATTTTCCTCGTTTACAAAAGAAAAATGCTTTTTGACGCCCTCTCTTTCTCCGCCGCCCGCGCCACCCCCGGCAGCCGGAGCGGAGGCGCTCACCGGGGAACTAAAAGCCGGCGCTGTTTCGCTTTTTTTCAAAGAACTTTCAAGCGTTTCGGATATTATCCCCGCCGCGCGTGGAAACACGCGCGTTCCGAAAACAAAAAGGACCGCTATCAGAATAACGGAAAGACCTGAAAACAGCAGCCCCCATAAATGCGGCGGATATATGATATCCGACCACTTGAAGGGATTTTCTCTGAAATTCATTTTCTTGATGATGAGAGCATCGCCGCGGGCGGCCTCAAGCCCGAGGACGCTCGTCGAGACCTCTCTTATTATATTAACCATGCTTTCGGGAAGGCCGTTGTCCACGATAATCTGCGCAGTGAGTTTCTTTATGTTTTTCGCCGTGTCCCCGAGGTCAAGACTCGCCAGACCGAGACCGAGTTTCTCCTGCAGGGGAACCCCCGGCAGGACGACCGCCGGCTCCTCCTCATCTTCCGAACTGCTGCTTATCAACTGAACGTTTATAACGATTATCAGCTTGTCCGTCCCTGTTATTTCGGTCAATATCCGCCTTAACCTTTCCTCAAGATTCTTTTCTATGGCGATTTTTGTTTCTATGTCGGAACCTTGTTTTGCAAAGGCATTGCCCGGCAGAACAATAAGGAAAAAACAGAAGAGCGCCGCAAGAATCCGAATTCTCACTGGTTAAAACTCCTCCGCAACAACATCCGCTATCATCCTGACCGTTTCAATGTCCTGCAGGGAAAGGACTTCCTTCGACGTGAGTTTTTTCGCGTTAATAACGCCGATTGCCCTGCCGTTTTTTATTACCGGCACGCTTAAGCCGGAAGTTATATTCTCATACTTTGCCAAATGCGCAAAACTTCTGTTCTGGGAAACTTCGCCGACAATAAGGAACGGTTTTTTTTCTGAAACGGCGCGGCCTGCGACCCTCTCGCCGACTTTGATTTTTATCCCGAGTTTCTTGTTCGCGCTCCCGGCGTCGGGTTCTGCCGCCGCCACAATTTCTATCTCATCCGACGTTTCATCCCTGAGCATAAAAGAGCATCCGTCGGCTTTTATAAAACCGGCAAGAATCTTCAGGGCGACATCAATCACTTTCCTTTTTTCCGCTCCGAGCTTTTCATCCGACACAAAAACAGGCATAACACCCCCTTCCCGCCGGCAATTCATCCGGCGGAATAAGTAAGATTAATCACTCACCACCTTTCCGACATAAAAAGTTATTATATAAACTGCAGTAGAAAAAATCAAGTTTATTTTGTAAGATGTAATTGTGAAATTGGAAAAACAAATTGCGAACTGGATTAAAGGACAGGTAAAAAAAGCAAAAGCAAAAGGTATTGTCGTCGGTTTGAGCGGCGGGGTGGACTCAGCCCTCTGCGCGGCTCTGTGCAAAGAAGCCCTCGGCAAAAAACTTTTAGGGTTGATAATGCCCTGCCATTCTGACCCTGCAGATACCGCCGATGCTCTGATATTTTCTAAAAAGTTTAACATCCGGACGAAAAAAATCGACCTGACAAAAACTTATGACTCCCTGACCCGGCTATATCCTTCCGGCGGCAAAACAGCGCTGGCAAACATAAAGCCGCGGCTCAGGATGATTACGCTGTACTACTTTGCCAATTCTTTGAATTACCTGGTCTGCGGAACTGGGAATAAGAGCGAAGCAATGATGGGCTACTTCACCAAATACGGAGACGGCGGCGCCGACATTCTGCCGCTGGGCGATATTCTGAAGACGGAAGTGCGCCAGCTCGCCCGTAATATGGTCCTACCGAAAAAAATAATTGACAAAGCCCCTTCGGCGGGCCTCTGGAAAGGACAAACCGACGAGGGGGAAATGAAGATTACCTACGATAACCTTGACGCTCTTTTATCAAAATTATCTCCTTATCAGGGTGGTGGGAGGCTGAAAGTGCGCCGTGGCGTGGTGGCGTCCAAATTAAAAAAAGGGTTGAAAATAAAAAGCAACCTGGTAAAAAGAAAAATAAAACAGTCGCAGCACAAACTGTCTCTGCCCCCTGTTTTCCGGAAATCGTAACATAAGATTCTAATTTTCTTACTGCTTTCTGCCGCCGCATGAATTTAACTATGGACATTTTTTAAAAAGTAACACAAATTTGGACAAAGGAAAAATATTCCCCATCGATTAAAAAGAAGAATAAAAATTTCTTTCAAAGATTTATTTCCAAATTGTTTTACTCCATTTTGTCAGCGTTCCTTTCCCTAAATTCTTTTCGCTAATTCAATTCGCTGTCTTTTTTATATTTCTTTTTTCTCAGGGGCATCCGAAAAGCCAGCTATGCTGATTTTTTTTACCAAGGTATTTCATCTTCATTTGACTTAATACCTTTTATCACTTCTAATCCTAATATCCTTTTTGCTCTACATAACACATGGTCATAAGTCATTATCGTCAAATTGTGGTAACTAGAGTTCATAATCCGATATGATTCTTTTTGTTCATCATTCCAATCGTTCGAGCGCCCAAAAATTAAAACACAACGAGGTTTTATAGTTTTAACATTTCCAACACGCTCAAAAAATTTTACACTATTTGCTTCACGCTCTACTTCATAAATATACTTTGTTGCTTGTGTAATAGCTTTCGTTAAATCGGGTGATGGAACATAATTCCCGTGATCTTGACCATCAGCCCAAAACCTCAAACTGCCCTCCGGTCTTTTTATTTCAACAATGTCAAGAAAACCATCATATGCTTGCATTAAATAGTCGGTGATGTTGGCAGTATCAATCT
>JBDRMV010000079.1:0-4689 GCA_043811795.1 bacterium
TTGGACAATTCCCGGCGCAAAGCGGATTTGATAAAGAAACGGTTCGGAAAAATGTGTTCGTGGAAATTGATGAGCAGCCGCGTTTTATTCCATGCGGTTGCCGTTAAGAATTTAGAGGATGATGTAAAAAAATACGGCAACCTGCTGTGCTGCGGGTGCAAACTCGCAATGCTTTCGGAGGCGATTATTTACTGCAGAAAAAATAATATAAATCGGATTGCCGACGGCTTTGAAAAAGGTCAGACATATTATCCGGAACAGACCCCGGAGTATATGGATGCGGCGGATGCGTTCGCCGGGAAATTCGGCATAACGTGCAGCCATCCGGTTTACCGGATGAGCGCCCGGAAAATAAAAGAAATTGCAGTGAAAGCCGGAATTTCCGCTGCTCCCCTGCAGGCGGAATGCCTTTTCGGGCTGAACAGGGTGAAGAATAAGAACATAAAAAAATATATGCTTGAAAAATTACCGGTTGCCGGAAGATATATCGGAAAAACTTTAAGGAAGGCCCGGCGCCCAGGCGGAGAAAAAGGAGATTGATTCGCAATGTTTAAAAGAATAAAAGAAGATGTGAAAACGGTTTTTAAGAAGGATCCCGCAGCGAAAAATATGCTTGAGGTTTTTTTCTGCTATCCGGGTCTTCACGCTCTCTGGTGGCACCGCATTGCTCACTGGTTCTACGGGCGGCGGGAATACGCGTTTGCAAGAATTATTTCGCACGTCAGCCGGCACCTGACGGGAATAGAGATCCACCCCGGTGCGAAAATCGGCAGAAGGTTTTTTATTGACCACGGGATGGGCGTTGTAATCGGGGAAACGGCCGAGATAGGAAACGATGTTTTACTCTATCAGGGTGTTGTTCTCGGCGGTACAAGTCAGGCAAAGAAAAAGAGGCATCCCACGCTCGGGGATAATGTTGTCGTGGGCGCTGGAGCGATCGTGCTCGGCGCGGTAAAAATAGGGGAACACGCAAGAATAGGCGCGGGTTCCGTCGTGATAACGGATATTCCCGCTAATGCGACGGCCGTCGGCGTTCCGGCGAGAGTGGGCATGGGTTGGAGCCAGGAGCATCTCAAAGTGCTTGAACACGGCAAACTTCCCGACCCTGTCGCCGATGCCATAAAATTTGTTCTCGCCGAGCAGAATAAACTTGAAGAGCGTCTTAAGAAAATTGAGTCCATGGAAGGGGTTGTAAGCAAGATAGACGAGGTGCTTGAAAAAAAGAAAGATGAAATAGAGCATGAGTTTCTCGGCAGGAAAGAAAAAAATGAGTAAGATATATCTCGACCACAACGCCACGACGCCCGTTGACCCGCGTGTTGTTAAAGCAATGGCACCTTATTTCAGGAGGGATTTCGGCAACGCATCAAGTCTGCATTCCTTCGGCCGCTCCGCGCGGAAGGCGGTGGAGGAAGCGCGGGAGAAAATAGCGGTCTTTCTCGGAGCGTCACCCGGGGAGATTGTTTTTACCTCCGGCGGCACGGAGTCGGACAATTTTGCGGTAAAAGGCGCCGCTTTCGCAAACGGGGAGAAAGGGAAACACATTATAACGTCTGCAATCGAACACCCGGCTGTTTTGGGCACCTGTAAATTTCTGGAAAAAAGGGGTTACAGGGTTACGTATCTTTCCGTCGACGAATACGGCGTGGTGAGTATGGACGAACTGAAAAAATCCATCGGCGATGAAACGGTGCTTGTAACGGTTATGCACGCTAATAACGAGGTGGGGACAATTCAACCTGTTAAGGAAATTGGCGAAATTGCAAAACGGAATAATGTTCTTTTTCACACCGACGCCGTTCAGGCGGCCGGTAAAATACCGATAAATGTGGACGACTTGAAAATTGACCTGCTTTCTCTTTCGGGGCATAAGTTGTACGGGCCCAAGGGCATAGGCGTAATTTATATCAGGAAAGGGACCAAACTTGAGTCCATCATTCACGGGGGGCATCACGAGAAAAATCATCGCGCCGGCACCGAGAATGTGGCCGGTATCGTCGGTTTTGCGAAAGCGGTTGAAATTGCCGGAAAAGAAATGAGCGAAGAAAACGAAAGGTTGAAAAAACTGAGAGACAAATTCGTTTCGGGTATAATGAATTCAATAAAGCACGTGAAGTTAAACGGTCACCCCGCCCGCCGTCTGCCGAACACCGCCGACCTTTCTTTTAAATACATCGAGGGGGAATCCATTGTGCTTAAACTTGATTTAAAAGGCGTTGCGGCGTCTTCGGGTTCCGCCTGCGCTTCCGGTTCGCTTGAGCCGTCCCATGTTTTGTCCGCGATGGGGATTCCGCCCGAAATCGCCCAGGGCTCCGTCAGGTTCAGTTTAGGCAGGGGCAGTACGGAGAAAGACATTGATTTTGTCGTGAAGGAACTTCCGGGGATTGTAAATGTCTTGAGGAAAATGTCTCCTATATATCCCGGAGATAAAAAAGATTAACCGTTCCCTGAAGGCTTCAATTGAAATAAAATGAAAAATACATCAGGAATTCTCGTAAAAATCAAAGAACTCAAAAAGAAGAGGAACGCGGTAATACTTGTTCATAACTATCAGATTCCGGAAGTTCAGGACGCGGCGGATTTTCTGGGAGATTCTCTGGCTTTGTCGCGCCGCGCAGCAGAGACAGAAGCGGACGTCATTGTTTTTTGCGGCGTTCATTTTATGGCGGAGACGGCGGCAATTCTTTCGCCCGAAAAAACCGTTCTGATTCCCGACGAGTCAGCCGGCTGTCCGATGGCGGATATGATAGATGCCGCCGGCATCAGGGCTTTGAGAAAAGCTCACCCCGGCGCTGCGGTCGTCTGTTATGTGAACACGACGGCAGCGGTGAAAGCGGAATCCGATATTTGCTGTACTTCCGCCAATGCGGTTGAGGTGGTGAATTCGCTTGAGGCGGAAGAGATAATTTTTGTGCCCGACCGGTGCCTGGGCGGTTATACGGCGTCGTTTACTACCAAAAAAGTTATACTGTATGACGGGTACTGTCCAGTTCACCAAAAAATAACGGCGGGGGCACTGGAGTCCGCACGCAAAAAACATCCGCGGGCTTTTGCTATCGTGCATCCTGAGTGTCCTCCGGAGACCCTCGCGCATGCTGACGCAGTCGCTTCTACTTCAGGGATGATAGACCTGTCCAGGGGGAAAAAGGAAGTTCTTGCGGGGACGGAGACGGGGATGCTCTACAGTCTGTCGACGGCAGTCCCCGGTGTGAAATTTTATCCCGTGACGGAAGAGGCGGTGTGCAGAAATATGAAGAAGATAAATCTTGTCAAACTTCTTGATTCGCTCGAAAAACTCAGGTATGAAGTGAAGGTGGATAAGTCAATAGCCGCAAGAGCGGGGAAAGCTCTATCGCGTATGCTCGAGGTAAGATAGATGTTTCAGCATTTTACGGCAAAACTTCTGCATTACGCTGTTGAGGTTGCTCCGGCGCTGCTCGCCGGTTTTTTTATCAGCGGACTGATTAACGAATTCGTCCCGTCGGGATTTGTGAACAGGTATCTTAACAGGAAGGGGATACTGCCGATATTTTATGTGACGCTCGCCGGCATTATTCTTCCCGTCTGCTGTATAGGTTCGCTGCCCATAGCTGTGGGGCTCAGGAAAAAAGGCGTTTCTCTGGGGCCGATTCTGGCTTTTCTGGTGGCGACTCCCGCCACTTCCGTTTCCGCCGTTTTAGTCGCATGGCGGCTGATGGGGCTGGGCTTTACGCTGTATCTTTCCGGCTCTGTAATAATAATGGGGCTCATAATAGGAATTATAGGAAATAATTTCAGCGCGGGGGAGGGAAAAACCGAAACGGAAACTTGTCCTTCCTGCGCCTCCGGCCTCGGCGAACATAATCATCCGGTAATGCCCGTCTCCCAGAAAATCCGGTCCATATTCCTGTATTCGTTTGTGGAACAGCCGCGTGAAATGGGTATTGAGATTGCGGCGGGATTAGTGCTTGCGGCGGCGGTAGCGTCGATAACGCCTGTGGGGAATATAATAAATACTTATCTGCATTCGGGTCTCGGATACATTTTTGCGCTGTTTTTCGGGATGATAATGTATATTTGTTCCACCGCGAGCGTACCTCTGGCCGCCGCTTTTGTAAACAGCGGTATGAATCCGGGCGCGGGTATAGTGCTTCTTCTGGTCGGTCCGATTACAAGTTACAGCACGATACTTGTTCTGAAAAAAGAATTCGGCGCAAAGATACTTTTTTTATATTTGGCAGTAATAAGCGCCGTTTCTCTCATTTCGGGTTTTGTGTACAATTATATAGCAGGATAGATAATCCATGAAAAAAAAAGCGGTAATTGCTATGAGCGGAGGCGTGGATTCCTCCGTCGCGGCAGCGCTTCTTGTTAAAAAAGGTTACGATGTTTCCGGAGTTTCGATGCGGCGTCCGGACGCCGGCAGCGCCGGACACGCCGTTTCCGGAGGCGGCTGGATAGATGTCAGATGATGTTTAAAAAAATTGCGAGGGGCATATTTGATTACGTCCTTTTTATAAAAATAAAAGCATTGTTCTGCCTGCTGGCCCCGTTCTCAATACATTTCATAAACAAACTCGCCGACCTGCTCGGGTGGCTGGGTTTTTACGCCGCCGTACCGAGAAGACGCACCGCTCTCAGTAACCTTGATCTTGCATTCGGCAACACAAAAACGAAAGAAGAAAAAAGAAAAATCGCCATAGAATCGTT
>JBDRMV010000080.1:0-13079 GCA_043811795.1 bacterium
ATGGTGCGCGACCGGTTTCCTCTTGTCGGCGAAACGATTTTTACGACGGTCGTTGCGACAACGGTTCTTTACGAACTGGTGGGACCGCTCTGCACGAAATTATCTCTCCGGAAAGCCGGCGAAATCCTGTGATTTGATTTATAGGCATATGCACATGAATCAAGTTGATATATTAAACAGGAAAATCGGGTCACCTCTATTTTTTCTTACTGATACAAAAGTAAAAAATAGAAGTGACCCATTTTCGCATTTAAGGCGATCACTGGAATCAAGTGCATATGCCTAAAATTTTATTTCAACGAATAACCTGTTTTCGTTTGCTTATCCCTTTGCACGCTCTTTACAATATGGCAATAATTTGTCAAATATAAAGCCGTGTCAGGAAGTCTTTGGTTGTTTTGGTGCTTGGCAATATTGAAAAAATAAGGTTTAATATATTTTTTAGATGGAAGGGGACAGTTGATAGTTGGGGACAGGTCTTGAAAAGCCCTGTCCCTTCATAGAAGGGGGTTGATTTGAGTCAGGATCCAATTGCGGATTTTATTGCCGCTTTGAAGAACGGTCTTGAGCGCCGGAAGGTTTATATTGATTTTCCCGCCTCAAAGGTTTTAGGAGAAATTTTGAAGATTATGAAAGACCAATCCTTCGTTGAGAGTTACAAAAAAATTTCAGACAAGAAGCAGGGGTTTTTCAGAATATTCCCGGCGTATGAAGAAAATGTTCCTGTCCTGAAAGGAGCAGAGAGGGTTTCTAAACTCGGCGGCAGGGTTTATGTCGGGTCTGCCGAAATTCCAAGGGTCCGCGACGGCTACGGGATATGTATCGTTTCCACTTCCTCCGGGATTACGGAAGGAGAAGCGGCGAGGGCCGCGAACAGCGGCGGCGAAGTTATTTGCTACCTGTGGTAAAGAGATGAGCAGACTGGCAAAATATCCGATACCGATTCCCGAAAGCGTGGATGTTCAGGTTCTTGAAGAAGGTTTCGGAGTCAAGATAAAAGGGCCTCTCGGCGAGATTCAAAAAAAATTTCCCCCGCTGATAAAAATCAGCAGGAAAGAAAATGCTCTTGTTTTTGAAAGGCAGCAGGGAACCAATTTTGCAAAAGCCATGCACGGAACCGTGGCGTCTATCGTAAAGAATATGCTTAAAGGCGTTAAAGAGGGCTTTGAAAAAAATCTGCAGATTATAGGTCTTGGTTATCAGTTCGTTCTGAAAGGGTCCGACCTCGTTATTTCCTGCGGGTATTCAAAAGAGGTGCATTACCCTCTTCCGAAAGAGATAAAAGCAGTTGCCGCGAAGAATTCTCTATCTCTGAAATCCTTTGACAAGGAACTGCTGGGAAGAATCGCTTCGGAGATCCGTGCAATCCGGCCGCCGGAACCGTATAAAGGCAAGGGTATCAGATATAAAGATGAAATTGTTAAAAAGAAAGTCGGTAAAGCCGGAGCGGCCGGCGGCACCGGAGTAATGGGTAAATGAAAAACGGAAAGACGCTGCAAAGACGCAGAAGACATCAGCATATTTTGAAAAAATTGAAGAAAGGTTTTATAAATGTTCCAAGGATGGTTGTCCGCAAGAGCAGTAGGAACGTTTACGTAACTCTTGTCGACGACATGAATTTCAAGGTGCTGACAGGCGTTGTCAGACCGAGGAAGGATGCCAGTGGCGCTGGTCTCGCAATTTCCGAGAAGGCGAAGAGTCTCGGTTACTCCAAAATTGTTTTTGACAGGGCGGGATATAAATATCACGGGATTGTAAAAGAAATTGCGGAGGGGGCAAGAAGCGGGGGTCTTAAGTTCTAGAAGGAGATTATAGATGGCGGAATACAAAAAGGTTGATGAAGGTCTGATAAAAAAAACGGTTAGCATTTCAAGGGTTTCGAAGGTCGTAAAGGGCGGTAAAAGAATGTCTTTTACGGCGATTTGTGTCGTCGGTGACGGAGTGGGGAAAGTGGGTATCGCCAAATGCAAGGGCGCAGATGTCCGTATTGCCGTTGACAAGGGCCTCAGAAAAGCCGAAGAAAAAATGGTGAGCATCAACATAAAAGGCTCGACGATCCCGCATACTCTTGTCGGCGTTTACTGTCGGTCGCGCGTTCTTCTTAAACCTGCCCGGCCGGGCACGGGTATAATTGCGAGTTCTCCGGTAAGAGCCGTTGTGGAAGCGTGCGGAATAAAAGATATTCTTACGAAAAATATCGGAAGCAAAAATATAATGAACGTTACATGGGCGACGCTGGAGGGGCTGATGAACCTGAGTCCCGTACGGAAGAAGCCCGCCTCCGGCGGAGAAGAAGTCAAAGTAATGAAGGAATCAGAATGAGTTTTGTCGCTCTGCCCGCTTTTAAAAATTCATCCAAAACGAGAAAGAGAAGAAGGGGCCATGTTCACGGCAGATATTGCGGGAAAGGTCTGAAGGGAGAAAAAGCGCGTTCGGGCAGGACACATGTCGCGATACTTGAAGGCGGCCAGACGCCGCTTGTCCGCCGCCTGCCGAAGCGCGGTTTTTCAAACAGAAAATTTACAAAGAAATATGAAGAGGTGAATCTCGGTAAACTTTCGGGAAAATTTTCGGAAAATGAAGAAGTTAGCGAGAGAACGTTAAAGGAAAAGAAAATAATCAGGGGAAATTTGCCCGTTAAACTTTTGGGTCGGGGGGAAATAGACATTCCGCTCTCCGTAAAACTCGGCAGAGTCAGTTCGGGGGCGTTGAAAAAGATAGAAAAAGCAGGCGGCAAAGTTGTGGCGGAGAAACCGGATGCTCCCGTCAAAAAAAGCAGCGGAGGAAAGAAAAGCGGATGATAGATTCATTCGCCGACATTTTTAAGGTTCAAGACCTGAAGAAGAAACTCGGTTTCTCTTTTCTGGTTCTCGCCTGTTACAGGATAGGCACCACTGTCCCTCTGCCCGGCGTGGATGCGACTGCTCTCAGGGCTTTTTTTGCGGCGCAGCGCGGCGGAATTTTTGCCTTCTTAAATATGTTTTCCGGAGGCGCAATGGAGCGCCTGTCAGTTTTCGCCCTCGGGATAATGCCGTACATCAATGCGTCCATCATTATGTCTCTTCTTCAAACGTCCATTCCCTATCTTGAAAAACTTTCAAAAGAAGGCGGTCCGGGAAGAGAAAAAATAACGCGGATAACAAGATACAGCACTTTGGTGCTCGGAGCGGTTCAGGGTTTCGGTTTGACTTTCTGGATACAGAGCATGAAAGCCCCGACGGGAGAATCGGTTCTGATGTTTACGGGGCTGGGATTCAGAATATTGCTGGTTCTTACAATGGTTACGGGGACGATGCTTGTCATGTGGTTCGGCGAACAGATAACCGAAAACGGCATAGGCAACGGCATTTCGCTTATAATCTTTACGGGAATTGTCGCCGGTTTCCCGGCGGCGCTGAAGAACACTTTCGACCTTGTAAGAACGCAGGAAATAAGTTTTTTTGTCATGCTTTTGATAGGCGCTTTTATGCTGGCAATTCTGGCTTTAACGGTTTTCATAGAAGAGGCGCAGAGAAGAATTCCGATACAGTATGCTCAGAGAATTGTGGGAAGGAAGGTCTACGGCGGCCAGAGCACTTACCTTCCTTTGAAAGTTGAGTCGTCGGGAGTGATTGCCGTGATTTTCGCAATGGCTTTTATGAATTTTCCCCTTATGGTTACCCAGTTTTTTCCCGACTCGGCGGTGTTTGAAAAAATCAAGGTTTTTTTCCAGCCCGGCAATATAGTTTATATCAGCATCTACGCGGTTTTAATCGTTGCCTTCTGTTACTTTTATACGTCGATAACTTTTGACCCCAAGAATATTGCGGAAAACCTGAAAAAGTCGGGCGGGTTCATACCGGGCGTCAGGCCGGGCGAGCAGACGGCGCTCAAGATAAAAGATATTATGTACAGAATTATTCTGATAGGGGCGGTCTTTGTTGTTTTCATTGCGGTTCTTCCGATGTTTCTAAGAGGGCAGTTGAATATGCCGTTTTATTTCGGCGGCACGGCGCTTCTCATTGTTGTCGGCGTAGCCCTCGACACGATGGGGCAGATTGAATCGCAGCTCATCATGAGGCATTATGACGGCTTTCTCAAAAAGAGCCGTCTGCGCGGAAGATACTTCAACATAAAATGATTATAATTTTTCTCGGAATTCCGGGCTCGGGAAAGGGCACGCAGGCGAAAAAAATTTCTCAGAAGATGGGCATTCCGTACGTAGGCACGGGAGAAATTTTGAGAGAAAATGTTGAAAAGAGGTCTCCCCTCGGAATAAAAGTAAAGGGTATTCTTGACGCCGGCCGGCTCGTGGATGATGCGACGATGCTCTCGCTTGTGGAACAGGCGGTAAAAGATAAGGATTCTTTCATTCTTGACGGAATGCCCCGGACAGTTCCCCAGGCGGAAGGCATTCGCGGGATTTTCTCAAAATACGGAAAAAAACTCGATTGCGTTTTGTTTTTAGACGTGGTGGACGAAGAAGTTATAAAAAGAATGCTTTTGAGAGGCAGGGGGGACGACACGGAAGAAACGATAAAAGAACGTCTTTCCGAATACAGAAAAAAGACCGCGCCGTTAAGGGAATATTACGAAAAAACCGGATTGCTCAAAAATATTGACGGAACCGGAAATGTCTCTGAAATTTTAGCCAGAATTGAGAATGCGCTGAATGATAAGAATTAAAACAAATGGGGAAATTGAAGGGCTTAGAAAGAGTTGCAATCTTTTGAGTAAAATGTCGGTTATGCTTTTAAACCATGCAATCGCAGGGAGAAAAACAAGCGACCTTTCAGACCTTGCCGAAGACTTCATCGAGGCCTCCGGCGCTACGTCGGCGTTTAAGGAAACGGGTTTCCCCTCCAGTATTTGCACGTCGGTCAATAATGAGGTTATTCACGGTATACCCGGAGATTATGTTCTGCAGGAGGGCGACATACTGAGTATTGATATGGGTCTTGCCCTTGACGGTTTTTACTCCGATATGGCGGTGACTTGCGGTATCGGCCTTATTTCGGGTACGGCGCAGGAACTCATCAACGTTACGAAAGAGGCGCTTTATAAGGGGATTAAACAATTCAGGGAAAACAGGCGTTTGAGCGACATTTCGCATGCCATTTCTTCATTTGTCGAGTCAAACGGTTTTTCCGTTGTAAGACAGTTCACGGGACACGGCATTGGCACGGAACTTCACGAGGAGCCGCAGATATTGAATTACGGACCGCCGGGGACCGGTCCGATACTTAATAACGGTATGGTTTTTGCGATAGAACCGATGGTCAATGCGGGCTCGTGGGAGGTTAAAATTGATGACAACGGCTGGACGGCGCGAACGGCTGACGGTTCGCCTTCCGCGCATTTCGAACACACGGTCGCGCTTATTAACGGCGAGCCTGAAATTTTAACGGCATGAAGCATGAATAAAGAAGATAAGATTGAAATGGCGGGGATTGTTGTAAAAGCTCTCGGGAACGCTATGTTCCGCGTCCAGCTGGACGAGGCGCATGAAATTACGGCGCACATATCGGGGAAAATAAGAAAACATTATATAAAAATTCTCCCGGGTGACCGGGTTAAAGTGGAATTGTCTCCGTATGACCTTATGAAGGGACGAATCGTTTTCCGGGAAGATGCAAGAAAAACAAACAGGAGCGCGCAATGAACGCTACCCTCCAACCGCCCCGATAAGGAAAAAGAAATGAAAGTAAAATCATCAGTAAGGCGGATTTGCAAGAAATGCAAAATTGTAAAGCGCAAGGGGAAAGTCATGGTAATCTGCAGCAATCCGAAACACAAGCAGAGGCAGGGATGAAGAAATATCAAAAAGAAAGAAAAGATGATGAAAATTCAAATAGAGAGTAAGTATAGTGGAGGGTAAATGGCGAGAATTTCGGGTATAGAATTACCGCAGAACAAGAGGGCGGACATAGGGCTTACTTATGTATATGGTATTGGCAGGTCTTCTTCAAAAAAGATATTATCGGCTGCGGGAATCCCGGGGGATAAAAAAATAAAGGATTTGTCGGATTCGGAAGTCGCACGGATCCAGAAAGTCATAAATGAGAAATTCAAGGTGGAGGGCGACCTGCGGCGCGTGGTTCAGGGAAACATCCGGCAGTTGATGGAAATGGGCTCATACCGCGGGTTCAGACACAGAAGGGGGCTCCCAGTCAGGGGGCAGAGGACGCGGACAAATGCGAGGACAAGAAAAGGCAAGAAGAAAACAGTCCGCGGCGCCAAGAAAGAAGTTCCGAAAGGCAAGAAAGGTTAAAGAATAACGGTATAGGCGAATGAAAAAGTAGTATGATTATGCATGTAAAAGGCAACAATCTTTTTTCCATATGGGGGGTGACAAGCGACGAGTGTCCGCCCGTGGCGGATGCGAGGAGCACAATCAGGGGGGAAATCCCCCCTATTGAGCTAAGCAACCACGAATTGTAGGCGAATGAAAAAGTATATTGGGGGGTAGATGGCAAAAACGCAGACGAAAAAGAAAAAACTGTATTCCCGCGAAGGGAAAATTTATATTTCCACAAGCTACAACAACACTGTCGTTACGGCGACGGATTTAAATGGGAATGTGATTATTTCCTCATCCTCGGGCATGCGGGGTTTCAAAGGAACGAGAAAAGGCACTTCGTTCGCCTCGGGCATCGTTGCCCAGTTTGTTGCGAAGAAGATCAGAGAAATGGGCATGGAGAAGGTTTCTGTTTTCGTGAAGGGGCCCGGCTCCGGCAGAGAATCGGCGATCAGGTCTGTTCAGGGAGCCGGTTTGAATGTTGTTTTGGTAAAAGATGTTACGCCGATTCCGCATAACGGTTGCCGTCCGCGGAAAAAAAGAAGAGTATGAAGGAAAGATCAATGAGTATGATAGGAGGTTATTTTGGCGAGATATACCGGGTCTAAATGTAAAATTTGCAAGAAATATAAGGAGCGGCTTCACCTGAAAGGCGACCGCTGTTTTTCCGACAAGTGTCCTTTGTCGCGCGAGCAGAAAAAAACAAGGGACTTCAGAAGAAAAGAGTCGGAATATGCAAAGCATCTTAAGGAGAAACAGAAAGCCAGGGCAATTTTCGGCATCCGCGAAAGACAGCAGCGCAAGACATTTGAAACAGCGGCCAGAAGAAAAGGTCTGAAAGGCGAGAACCTTCTGAAGGCGCTGTGTCTCCGTCTTGACAACATTGTTTACAGGTCCGGTTTTGCCTCAAGTCTGCAGGAGGCGAGACAGATTGTCGGACACAGGTTTGTAAAACTTAACGCCCGTGTCTGTAATATTCCTTCAAGGGAAGTCAGAGTAGGAGATGCTATTTCTCTGACGGATAAGGGTAAAAAACTGGCAAGTGTTAAAAATGCGTTTGAGCATACTGACGTCAGGATTATTCCCGACTGGCTCAAGCTTGAGAAAGAAAATTTTTCGGGTTCCGTCGTGAGGGACCTGAATTCGGAAGACCTTGATCAGTTGAGCATTAACCACCGGCTCATTGTTGAGTTCTATTCCAGATAAGGGTTGCGGTGGATAGTTGAGAAATTGTAGGCGAGTGCTTGTGAAGATTAACAATCTTTTTTCCATCTGGGGGGTGACAAGCGACGAATCCGCCGTAGGCGGGTGAGGAGTACAATCAGTCCGCCTGAGGCGGGCTATTGAGTTAAGCAGCCACTAATTATAGGCGGAGGAAAAAGTTTATTTAGGAGGATGAATGCTTGAGTTCGTAATTCCTGAGGGTTTTATTTTAGATGAGTCAACCGCGAAAGCGGATTTCGGCAGGTTCGCCATTTTTCCTTTTGAGAAGGGTTTCGGTCACACGCTCGGCAATTCCCTTAGGCGGATACTCCTTTCGGCAATTCCCGGCAGCGCGGTGAGCGGTTTAAAAATTGAAGGGGTCTCTCATGAGTTCACCTCAATTTTCGGAGTAAAGGAAGATGTTTCGGAAATAATTTTAAACCTTAAAAAACTGCATTTTTCTCTCGAGGGCGAAGAGAGGTCTGTGCTTGTTCTTGAAACATCCAAGAAGGGCGAAGTTACCGGCAAGAACATAAAACTTCTCGCAGGAGTGAAACTTGCAAACCCCGGCCAGTATCTTTTTACGCTGGATAAACCGAAAAAATTACAGGCGGAAATAGAGGTGACGAAAGGCGTGGGTTTCGTCCCTGTTGAAAATCGGACCGAATCCGGCGACGTCGGATTTATACCGGTCGATGCGGACTATTCCCCCGTGAGAAAAGTTGCGTATTTCGTTGAAAATACGAGGGTTAAAAGAATCACAAATTATGACAAGCTGGTTCTTGACATCACTACTGACGGGAGCGTTTCCCCGCTTGATGCGCTGAAAACCGGAGCGGAGATTCTTAAAAAGTGCGCCGAGGTTTTTACGAGTTCGGTGGCTTCGGAGAAGGAAGGGGGAAAGGAAGAAGTTGTCACCCTGCAGAAAGATGTTCTGAGACAGTCAATTGAAGTCCTCGGAATTCCCACAAGAATTCTGAACAGTTTAAGGAGTAAAAAAATACTGCTCCTCAAGGATTTGACGAAACATTCGGATGGTGAAATCGAGACCTTTCCGAATTTCGGTCCGAAGTCGCTTTCGGAACTCAAAAAAGCGCTGAAAGCATTTTCAAAAAAAGAGCGTATAGAGGTTAAACTGAAAGAAGCGGCGGAATAAAATGAGAAAACTACAGGTTAAATCGGCTCATAGAATCAGTATGTTGAGGGGTCTTGCTTCGGCTCTTTTCTCCGGCGGCCGGATTGTGACAACTGTGTCGAAAGCGAAAGATCTTCGCCCGTTTGCCGAAAAAATAATAACAACGGCAAAGAAAAAGGGCATAAGCCCGAGAAGGCGTGTCGCGAGGGATATTAAGGATAAAACTGTTATACAGAAGCTTTTCAAAGAGATTGCCCCCGGCTATAAAGACAGGCCGGGCGGATATACCAGGATTATCAGACTCGGCACCCGCCTTGGCGACGGCGCTGAAGTTTGCAGAATAGAACTGGTATAGAAATTGAAAGTTTTACCCGCCCCGGCGGGTGATACCTTTCTGAATTCGTTTTGCGGGGGAAGGAGGAAATGTTGAAGATTTCTGATTTTTTTTCAAATTTGTTTACAAACGACATAGGAATGGATCTCGGGACTTCAAATACACTGGTCTATGTAAAGGGCAGGGGCATTGTCCTTCAGGAACCCTCCGTGGTTGCAATTAACAAAACGACGGGAAGGGTTCTTGCCGTCGGTGTTGAGGCAAAAAGAATGCTCGGCAGAACCCCAGTAAATATCGTGACGCAGCGCCCTCTCAAGAGCGGCGTCATTGCCGATTTTGACGCCACGGAAAAGATGATAAGCCACTTCATAAAGAAGGCGAAAGTTGCCTTTAGTTTTCTTAGGCCGCGGGTCGTTATAGGTGTCCCGTCGGGGATAACACAGGTCGAAAGGCGCGCGGTGAAGGAAGCGGCGGAGGGCGCAGGCGCGCGCGAGGTTTTTCTGATTGAAGAACCTATGGCGGCAGCCATAGGGTCGGATATGGCGGTTGCGGAACCCTCGGGAAGAATGATCGTAGACATCGGCGGCGGGACAACCGAGATGGCGGTGATTTCACTCGGCGGCATGGTTATTTCGCGTTCAATAAGAGTCGGCGGAGATGCGATGGACGAAGCGATAGAGGACTTTTTCAAGAAAAAACACAATCTCCTTATAGGAGCCGGCACGGCGGAGCAGACGAAAATCGCGACGGGGAGCGCTTTTCCTTTGGAAGAGGAATTGAAAATGAATGTTAAAGGAAGAGATCAGGTATCGGGTCTTCCCAAGACGATAGAAGTAAATTCACAGAATATTCGTCAGGCGCTTTCGGTGCCTGTCAAAAAAATCATCGATACGATAAAGGCCTGTCTTGAGGAGACGCCGGCTGAGCTTTCCGCAGACCTGGTTGAAAACGGAATAGTCCTGGCCGGCGGCGGATCCCTTTTAAAAGGTCTGGCAAATCTGATTCAGCAGGAAACATTCCTTCCCGTTCGTCTTGCGCCCGACCCGCTTGTCTGTGTTGCTCTCGGCGCCGGGAAATTTCTGGAAACGCTGGAAGATATAAAACAGGCGCAAAAGGAATATGAATGATGCCGGCGACAGGAGTTCTCTTTTCCTTGTCTATTTAATAATTTCCGTAATATTCTGCTTCATAATGCCCGTCAGAAGGGCAAACCAGTTCAGGTATTTTATAAAATATGTTTATTACACTCCTTTCGCGAAGAGCGTCGATGCATTAAGGGCGCTTGCGGAATTTCCCGGTAAACTTTACTCTCTTTCAAAAGCCGACAGTGATTTACGTCGTTTGCGCCAGGAAATTTTGGAAAAGAATTTTGAAATGAAGGAACTTTCCGGAAAACTTGAAAGTATCGGAAAATCTTTTGATTTTACGGGAGACGATTTTTTTCTCAGGTATAAACCCGTTTCCACAAGGCCGTATGGATATTTGGGGGAGTCATCCAATGTGTTTCTTTTAAGAAACAAAAATTTTAAGGCGGACTCTGTAGTGGTTTCTTTTATAGACGGAGAATGGGTTTTGCTGGGCCGCCTTAGGGATGAAGGAAACCGCAGCGTTGCCGCATGCTCACTGACCACGAATAAGGTGTCAAGGGTTTCTGTCGTCGGCTCATCCGGAAAATTCTGGGCTGTCCTGGTGGGAAAATCCGAGGGTTCCGGAGAACTTGATTTTATCTGGCCGTCGAGGGCGCCGGAAATAAAGGAAGGCGAGCAGCTTTTTACCTCGGGCTGGGACGGTAAATTCCCGGCCGGGCTGGTTTGCGGGACGGTTCAGTCCGTTATCAAAAAACGCTCAGGGGAGTTTTTTACTTCGGTAAAAGCCGCGTATAATGTCAATAATATAAAAAGCGTCTTTATCCTGGAGAAGCAGGAATGAATGCCGTCTATTTTTTTCTTTTTTTGTTTTTTGCCCCGTATTTCCAGATTTTTACAGGGAACAGATTTTTTTTATTCTTAGGGCTTAATTTTACGCCGTCCATAATAATTTCGGCGGTTGTTCTTTTTGCGGTGAAGATGCCTCTGCCCGTTGCGTACACTTTTGCTTTTCTTACGGGGGTCGCAAGTTCTCTGCTGTACGGTCTGCCGGGCGGGCTCAATTCAATTTCGTACATTCTGATTGTATTCATGGTAAGAAAATTCGGCGAGAGGTTCGATATGGCTGGTTTTGTGGGACAGTTTATTTTCGGTTTTGCGGCGGTGCTTTTCAACTGGTTCTGCCTGCTCGTTCCCTGTATTTTCCTGAAGTTGAACTACCCATCTTTTTGGGGGGTGTTTCTGAAAGCGGTCTCCACGGGGATTCTGCTTATTATTCTTTTCGGAAATTTCTTTACGAAGAGGAAGTCCGTCCTGTGATTTTTTCCGGAGATTTTGGTTTTTATGGAGATTCCCCTTGAATATCTTATATGTGGTATAAGGACCGCGGCTGGACGAGAGTTTTCAGACAAATCAAACTTGTAAAATTCATCTTTGCGGTTTCTTTTTTTTTGGTCGCCTGCAGGATTTTTCAGGTGCAGATTTTGAGCGGCTTTAAATTTTCGGAAAAATCCAGAGAAAATTATCTTAAAAGATTTATAATTCCGCCCGACAGGGGAAAGATCATTTCTGCCGACGGCGAAGTTCTCGCAACGACATATATTTCGTATGACCTTGTTTCGCAGGTTGTGCCCGGTTTCGGCGTGATGAAAAAGTTGAGCAAAATCACGGGGATTCCGGAATCCGTTATGAGAAAAGACATTGACAGGGCGCTCCGTAAAAAGGAAATTTTGATTACTCTTGCAAAAGATATCAAAGGCAGGGCTCTTATTTCGATTGCCTCGGTGATAAACGAATTTCCCAATATGAGAATAATAAAAGCGCCGAAAAGATTTTATCCGTTTGAGGAGGTTTTCAGTCATATTACCGGCTATCTCGGCCCGGCTCTGAAGGATGAAAAAGCGGAAATGCCTTATTCTTATGTCGGCGCGCTCCACGGAAAATCGGGAATTGAAAAAACATTTGACAGGTTCCTGTTCGGGAAACCCGGCGGCGAGATTCTCGTGGTTGATTCCCTCGGCAGGATTGTTCAAGTGAAGGGAAGCGTGCAGCCGGCGTCCGGGGATGAGGTCATTTTGACGGTTGATTCGCGGCTGCAAAGGGCTGCATTTGAGGCATTTGACGGGCGGCATGGCGCTGCGGTCGGTTTGAACCCGAAGACGGGGGCGGTTCTTCTGCTCGTAAGTTCCCCCGGTTTTAAGCCGTCCGTTTTTGTGGACCCCGCAAAAGATGTGGCGGAGATTATGAAGTCACCGGATATTCCGCTCGTGAACAGGGCTATTCAGATGAAATACCCTCCCGGTTCCGCATTCAAAATTGTGACCTCTGCGGCGGCGCTCAATGAGGGAATCATTGACCCTGCGGACAGGTTTTTGTGCGAGGGTATTTTTAAGTTCGGCCGGCAGGAGTTCAAGTGCTGGAAGGAGGAAGGGCACGGGGAAGTCGCTTTTATGGACGGCTTTTCAAAGTCCTGTAATGTTTATTTTTATAATGTCGCCCTTAAAACGGGCGGGAAAAATCTCTCAAAATACGCGCATCTTCTCGGGCTTGACCTCCTCGTATTCGACGACATTACAGGAGAACTGACGGCAACGATTCCCGGCCCCGCGTGGAAAAAGAAAAAATATAAAAGGAAATGGCTGCCCGGCGATTCCATAAACATGGGTATCGGTCAGGGCTTTCTCTGGATTACACCGCTCCAGGCGGCTTTGATGACTGAAGGCATTTCGCAGAAAGGCGTTATTTTCAAACCGTTTCTTGTTGAAAAAATTCTGGACGGTTCAAATAACGTAAAGTATAAGTCGCATCCGGAGATTGTTAAAAAGTACCGTCTCAAGGATGAGACTTTTGAACTTCTCCGTTCTGCATTAAGGGAAACGGTAATCTCGGGGACAGGTCAAATCTTAAACATAAAGAATTGTGAAATCAGCGGCAAGACCGGCACCGCCCAGAACCCGAAGGGCGAAGACCATGGATGGTTTGTTTCGGCGGGCGGCGGGGAATACGATGATTTCTGTCTTGTGGTTGTCGTCGAACACGGCGGTA
>JBDRMV010000081.1:0-7188 GCA_043811795.1 bacterium
TGGGATAAAGAATCGCTGAAAGCGCAGGCGGTTGTATCCAGAACGTACGTTTTGAGAAATCTCGGAAGGTTCGCTTCAGAGGGCTACGACCTGACGGCGTGCGAGGCGTCGCAGGTTTACGGCGGCGCCGGCACGGAAAAACCGGCGACGACTTCAGCGGTTCTTGAAACCGAAGGCGAGGTTTTGACTTATAAAAAAGAGTTTGCGAGCGTTTATTTTCACGCTGACTCCGCGGGGCATACGGAAAATCCCGCCTATGTCTGGGGGTCAAAAGAAGTTCCGCGGTATCTGAAAGGGGTCAGAGAACCGCCGATGGCGGAAACCCCGTATTCCGGCTGGGAAGCCGAAGTCACGAGAGAAGAGTTGACGGGAATTCTTAAAAAAAGCGGTTACTCTTTCAATCAGCTGAAGAGAATTTCGTCGAGGGGAAAAACCCGTTCCGGCAGGGTCAGGGAATTTGTTATTTACACGGAAAAAGGCGGGCTTAAAATCGCCTCGAACAAGTTCAGAAGTTTGCTCGGCACGAGCCGGCTCAGAAGCACGAAGATATCGAGGATAGAAAACAAAAGAAAATCCGTGGTTTTTCACGGGTCGGGCTGGGGCCACGGCGTCGGGCTTTCCCAGTGGGGAGCGAAATGCCTCGCCGGGAAGGGCTGGAATTACAGAAAAATCCTGATGTTTTACTTTCCCGGAACCCGTCTGGAAAAATCCAAATAATCATAAATAGTGGGAATTTCCCACTTGACAAAATATCCACTTCAAAGTAAAATTATAACAGAGGGGGGAATATGAAATCGCGAAGCGAAGGTATAGATTTGAAAAACGAAAAGTTTATGTTTGTCGATGTCAAAACGGTCGACCCTAAATTTAGATTAAATCTGGGACGCAAAGCAATAGAATTGCTTTCGGGAATTACTAAAGCCGACGGATTTCAGGTTTTCGTAGGTTCCGACGGAGATATTCTTTTGAGACCGACGGTAAATATACCGAGCAGGGAACTATGGTTATATAAAAATCCGGAAGCATTAAATATGGTCATAAAAGGATTAAAAAATGCCAAAGAAGGTGAGGTCACAAAAGTAAAAAACTTAAATAAGTATTTAGATGAATTATGAAATTTATATTGAATTTCACGGAATCGGCAGAAGAACAACTGAAAAATTTAAAAAGGGATAAGGGGTTGCAAGAAAGAAAAAAAGCTGTTGACAAAGCCTTAAGATTTCTACAAACCAATCCACGACACCCGAGTCTACAAACTCATAAATATGAAACATTAAAAGGGCCCGGAGATGAACCTGTCTTTGAGGCTTATGCTGAACAGAACACACCAGCGGCATATCGAATATTTTTTTATTACGGTTCTATCAAAGGCGAAATCACAATAATTGCAATCACCCCGCATCCGTAACAAAAACTAAAAATTTAATAGTGTCCCATAATTGTGTAAGTTGCAGCGGAATTGTGTGTAGGAGGGACTTTCCAGTCCCGATTTTCCAGTCCCGATATCTATCGGGGTTGAAAACCCCTCCTGCAAAAAAGGATTTATTTATTCACGAATGCGGGACACTGCTAAAAATTTTGACAAATTTTACGGGAAATAATAAAATTTGAAAAACGGGTGAAGGAGGAAAAACAAATGATGATAAAACGCGGCGCTTCTAAAAAAAGGATTTTGTTCTGTATTCTTTTGGGATTTATTGTTTTTATTGCGGTAAGTTTTTTCAGATTGTTCAAAGAATGGAAGGATTTAGATTTTTTTTGGCGGGTGAATCTGGTGCAGAAGCAGGGTAAAATCGGGGAAAAAATTGCAGTTCACAGTTTAGTCAACGCTCTGAAAGATTTGAATGAAAAATCATCCGTGCGGAGGTCTGCGGCGTCGGCTCTGGGAAGAATCGGGGACAAGACCGCAGTTCCTGCTTTGATTTAAGCCCTGAAGGATGAAGATTCATGTGTGCGGTGGAATGAGGCGGAGGCATTGGGAAGAATCGGGGACAAGACCGCAGTTCCTGCTATGATTGAAGCCCTGAAGGATGAAGATTCATTTGAGCGGTGGAATGCGGCGGAGGCAGTGGGAAGAATCGGGGACAGGACCGCGGTTCCTACTTTAATCACAGCCCTGAAGGATGAAGATTCAAATATGCGGCAGGCAGCATCGTGGGCCCTCGGAAGAATCGGGGACAAGACCGCGGTTCCTACTTTAATCACAGCCCTGAAGGATGAAGATTCATCTGTGCGGCAGTCAGCGTCGAGGGCTCTCGGAAAAATCGGGGACAAGACCGCAGTTTCCGCTTTAATCACAGTCCTGAAGGATAAAAATTCATTTGTGCGGCTGAATGCAGCGGCGGCGCTGGGAAAAATGGGAGATAAAAGCGGTTTATCAATTGCTCTTGAAGCCCTGAAGGATGAAAATCAATTTGTGCGGCAGTTTGCAGCGTTGGTGCTGGGAGAAATCGGGGACAAGAGCGGCTTATCAGTTGCTCTTGAAGCTCTGAAGGATGAAGATTCATTTGTGCGGTGGAATGCGGCGGAGGCATTGGGAAGAATCGGGGACAGGACCGCGGTTCCTGCTTTAATCAAAGTCCTGAAAGATGAAAAAGCATATGTGCGGATTAAAGCGGCGCTGGCTCTGGGAAAAATGGGAGATAAGAGCGGCTTATCAGTTGCTCTTGAAGCCCTGAAGGATAGAAGTTCATTTGTGCGGCAGAATGCGGCGGATGCTCTGGGGGAAATCGGAGACAAATCCGCAGTTCCTGCTTTAGTCAACACCTTGAAGGATGAAAAGTCATATGTGCGGCAGGTAGCAGAAAAAGCAATAAAAAAAATAAAAGAACCAGATAAAAAATAATTTGTTTCAACCGCCGATAACAGCGACGCTAAAAAAAATATTTAGCGGAGCAAAAGGAGAGAAAATTATGATAAAAGGAAGACGAAGTTTGATGAGCGGACTGGTGATTATGGCGTTGCTCGGTTTTTCCGGCGGTGCAGGAAGGAGTGCGGTGAAATTGGAAAAAGGAAATCCAAAACCGCGGATAGCGGTGGCAGATTTTGAGGCGAGGGCGCCGCTGGCGCCGTCGGAAGCGGCGTTTATATCGGGTTTTGTGCGCGCGGATATCATTGCGGCGGGCAGGCTCAACGTCATAGACAAAAATAGTATGAACAAGGCGCTATCCGAGCAGGGTTTTCCACAGACGGGATGCTCCTCGGCGGAATGCGCAGTGCAGATTGGAAAAATTCTAAATGTAAAACAGATGGTTGTCGGCTCATGCGGGCAGATTCTCGGAAAATATGTTATTACGATGAATGTTGTTGACGTTAAGAGCGCTAAAATTGTCTATTCCGACGATGTTTCGGTTACGGATCCCGATGTCCTGAGAGACGCCATCAGGGGGATGGTTGAAAAATACGTAACCGGCGGGAAGTTTCCGGCAAAACCTGCTAAAGTTAAGAGGATAGAATTTCCCGAAGGCGAAAAAGTAAACATTGCCATTAACGACTTTGAGGCGCTGGCGCCGCTTTCCCAATCCGAAGCAGCATTTATTTCCGACTTCGTAAGATATGATTTTGTAAAGACGGCAAGGTTCAATGTTGTGGAAAAAAACAATATGGACAATGTCCTGGCAGAGCAGGGTTTTAGGCAGAGAGATTACTCCTCGGCGGAAAACGCTGTTAGAATGGGAAAAATTTTGAATGTAAAGCAGATGGTTGTCGGCTCATGCGGGCAGCTTCTTGGAAAATACATTGTTACGATGAATGTTGTTAATGTTGAAAACGCTATGATTGTTTATTCCGACGAGGTATTGGTTGCAGACCCTGACACTTTGAGAGATGCCATCAGGGGAATGGTTGAAAAATACGTAACCGGCGGGAAGGTTGGGGCGGCGCCTGCTGAACCGCCGGCGACTGTTAAGGAAGCAGCGCCGATTAAGCGTCCCGAAGTGCCGAGAGGCGAGAAAGTAAACGTCGCCGTTGACGACTTTGAGGCGCTGGCGCCGTTTTCACCATCGGAAGCGGCTGTCGTATCTAATTTTGTGCGCGCGGACATCGTGACGGCGGGAAGGTTCAACGTTGTGGATAAGAACAGCATGGATAAAGTTCTTGCCGAGCAGGGTTTCCAGCAGACGGAAACCTCCTCGGCGGAACACGCCGTTCGCGTCGGAAAAATTTTAAATGTAAAAATGATAATTAATGGTTCCTGCAGTCAGCTGCTCGGAAAATACGTTATTACAATGAATGCCGTTGACGTGGAGAGCGCCAAGATTGTCTATTCTGACGATATTTCGGTTGCGAACCCCGACGAACTGCGAGACGCCGTCAAAAAAATGGTCGAGAAATTTTCAAGGAATGTAAAATAATTACTTGTTAGAAAGGATAAAGAAATGAAAAAACAGAATTGCTTACCTGGTTAGAGAACTTCTCTAACTTGCAAAGTAATAAAAATGGTTGACGGGGGGGAAGTATGAAAATTTGTTCAAAGTGTGGTGAGAGAAATGAGGATATAGCGAAGTATTGTTTCAAGTGCGGCGCGGAGTTGGACGCTTATTCTGAAAAAGCGGAAGTAAAAAGAAAGCCGTCGGGTTTCTGGATAAAAGTGTTTGCTGTTTCTTTCATAGGTTTTTTAATCGGCGCGGCAGTTGTCATTCCGAGATTAAAGAAATTAAAACCTTTGGTAAATCCGGGTGAAGTTTATAATTTAACCGGCAAAAATGAGATAATCAAAGCTATTAACGAAACAAATTTGTTTTTAATGGAACGGAAACATACCAAGGATAAAGAAATAAGCACATTACAAAATGCGCAGAAAAGATACTATGAAATCAGAATGGCATATTTAATCGGATTATTATGGAAGCATCACAGAAAAAGCGGGGAAATACCGACTTATATGGCCAGGCGGTGGGAATACAGCGAAAGAATGTGGGGATTGGAAATTGAAAACGAAGTAAAAGAATTTGCAGAGTTATATCCCGGGGAAGAAGATGTGATACAGAAAGGATGGTACTGTAAATATTTTAATGATATTCGGAAAAGTTACAGGGAGCCTTCCAAAGCATATGAAGCAATAATGTTTTATATTGAAAAATATCCGGACGATGAAGAAGCTGCAAAGTTAATTGGAAGAGCATATCATTCACTGTCAAAAGATGAAGAATTACAGAATAAAATAATTAAATTAGCCAATGAAAAATTTCCGGATGCGAAAGAAATTACGAGAATAAAAGACAGTATACAAAAAGATAAGGCCAAAAGAGAGGCAATCGGGAAAAAATTTGATTTGGAATTTACGGACATCATAAGCGGGAAAAATATTTCTTTCAGTTCAAATAAGGATAAAATTATAATCATTGATTTCTGGGCTACCTGGTGCGGACCCTGCGTCGGCGAAATGCCGAAAATAAAAAAGTTGTACAATAAATATAAAAATAAGAATGTTTTGTTTATCGGAATTAATCTTGACAAAGATAAAGATAAGGTCATAAATTTTTGCAGAGAAAATCAAATTGAATGGCCTCAGTATTATGACGGGGAGGGCTGGAATTCAGATGTAGTTAAAAAATGGGGTATAAGCGGGATACCGACACTTTTTGCGTTGAACAAAGGAAATACAATATACAGCACTGAAGCGCGCGGAAATTTGGAAGAAATAATAAAAGAATTAATAAAAAAATGAAAGGCGCAAAATAAGCGGCGCGGTGCAATTATTATTCGGGTAGTTTAACGAAGAGGAACTAAAGGATTTCGTCGGGGTGTTCCGGCTTTTTTATTTCTCGCCGGATTTTTTGCTCCAGATTTCCGCGAGAATGCTCGCCGTGATGACGCACCACGTCGCGAAAAGAGCGCTGACCAGAGCCGTCTGGGACGAAAAATACTTCAGGGAGAGAACCGCTCCCAGGCCCGCGTTCTGCATCCCGACCTCCATGGAAAGAGTCCTTTTTCTTTTGGTGTCAAATCCGTAAACTTCCCCGAGATTATATCCCGCGAGCAGGCCTATGAGGTTGTGCAGAAAAATGCCTGCGAAAATTATTCCCGTTATGCTCAATATGTATTTCTGGTTGAGGGCCACGATAAGGCCGCAGATGTAGGCGATAAATACCGTCGAGAACGCCGGGAAAAACTGTTTCAGACCTTCCGCTGTTTTTTTGAAAATGCGCTTTATTGCGAAGCCGAGCGCCAGCGGGAGAATTACCATTTTTAAAATACTGAGCATCATCGCCAGAAATTTTACCTCCACCACCCTGTGCGCGAAAAGATAAACCAGCGCGGGGGTAAGGAGAG
This sequence comes from bacterium, assembly GCA_043811795.1. Taxonomy (GTDB): domain Bacteria; phylum CG03; class CG03; order CG03; family CG03; genus JBDRMV01. The sequence goes on from JBDRMV010000081.1 coordinate 6,274, forward strand.
GGGAGAGGAAAGTCGAGGTCGTGGTCAGGGAGATGGAATACGCCACGTCGGCTTTCGCTATGTAGGAGAGAACGTTGCTCGCCATAGCGCCCGGTACGGCGCCCGTCATAACCATTCCTATAAGTAGAGCGTCGGGGAGAGAGAGCATCCTCGCAATCAGATATCCCGCAAGCGGCATCACGCCGAATTGCGTCAGAGTGCCCAGAAGAACAAGCAGCGGCCTTTTTATCACAGGAATAAAATCCTCAAAATTAAGCACCGCTCCTATTCCGAGCATTGTCAGGCCGAAAGCCCACTCGGTGTAGGGCTCCAGCGGAAAATAAAGCGCCGGCCTGAAAAAACCGACGACGCCGGCAAGCACGACCCACAGCGGCATAAGCCTGGTGAACCGGTCGAAAATCCGGTTAATTTTTCGCATTTATATATTCCTTAAACTCAAGACAGAACCTGCGTTCCGCGCGGGTAATCAGTTTTTTTGAATGGTTGTCCAGAAGCGGCTGAAATTCCTCCGTCCATGTAAGACGAAAATCCCCTATGTCAATATGGTTGTCAACCCATGACGCTGCTTCAAAGATTCTGATATCTTCCAGTTCAAACCGGAAAGGGAACAGAACTTTTCTCATACGAAGTTCCGGCATAAAAACGGGTTTATCTTCGTCTTTGTATTTTTTCGCTATTCTGCCGAAACCTATGATTCCCCTGACCGGTTTTATCGAGTAAAACCAGAGAATGTCTCCGGGTTTTACGGCGGAGAAAAGTTGTTTGTTCTTCGCGCTTATTCCGACGAGAGGCGGCGCCTGCCTGAAAGCCGTCGCCCAGTTCTGCCGGATATCTATTTTAATCCAATGCTCCATTTCCTGCTGGTTAATTATAATAAATTTTATAATTTGGGCAAGTCGGAAATTTCAAATGTAA
>JBDRMV010000082.1:0-20516 GCA_043811795.1 bacterium
AAATGAAAAGCACCAGATTAATATCATAGACACGCCCGGTCACGTCGACTTTACCGCGGAAGTGGAGAGGTCTTTAAGAGTCCTCGACGGAGGGGTGGTGATTTTTTGCGGCGTCGGCGGTGTTGAGCCGCAATCGGAAACGGTCTGGCGGCAAGCCACGAAATATAACATTCCGATGGTTGCGTTTGTTAATAAACTTGACAGGATAGGCAGTGATTTTTGGAAAGTCATCCGCGAGATGAGAGAAAATTTTACGCAGAGGATTATTCCGATTGCCATACCTGTCGGAAAAGAAAAGGATTTCAGAGGCATAATCGATGTTGTGACCGGCAGGGTCAGGATTTATACGAATGAGTCCGATGGAACTGAATGGCGGGAGGATGATGTTGGCGAAAACATGAAAGATGTCTGGCAGAAAGCATACGGCGAACTGCTGGAGTGCCTGAGCGAAAACGATGATGAAATTCTTGAAAAGCTTGTCGCAAATAAGCCTGTCCCGGAAAATCTTGTTAAAAAGGCATTGAGATTTGCAGTGCTGAACAAAAAGTTTGTGCCCGTTGTGTGCGGTTCCGCGTTCAAGAATAAAGGAGTGCAGTTGCTTCTTGACGCCGTTTGTCTGTATCTGCCGAGCCCCGTCGATGTTGCTGCTGCGCCGATTTTCAATTCCGAAACCCTTGAAAAATTTGACCTGAAAGATTTGCCCCTCGTAAATTTCAGGGCGATTGTTTTCAAAATCGTGACCGACCAGTTTCTCGGAAAATTATCGTATCTTCGGGTTTATTCGGGGAGGTCTTCTCCCGGAAGAGTTTATAACACCACCAGGGATAAGGTTGAAAAAATTGACAGGATTTTTTCCGTGCATGCGGACAAGAAAAAAGTCATAGATATTATGATGGCAGGGGATATCGTCGCGGTTGCGGGCCTGAAGAGAACGAAGACGGGAGAAACTCTCTCCTCGGTAAAAGACAAATTTGTTTTCGAACCGACGATATTTCCGGAACCGGTAATCTGTCAGGCGGTGGAACCGCAGAGCCCCGCTCAGATTGATATTCTCGCAAATGCTCTTTCAAAGATGAAGGATGAAGACCCGACATTCATCGTGAAAAAGGACTCCGTCACGAACGAAACGGTTATTTATGGAATGGGGGAACTGCATCTTGAGATAAACGTAAACCGCCTGAGAAAGGAATTTAACGTTCCCGTGAAAGTGTCCCGTCCCAGAGTAAGATACAAGGAAGGCATTACGAAGGAAATTATTGAAGAAGGGAAGTTTGTAAAGCAGACAGGAGGCCACGGCCAGTATGCGCATGTTATCCTAAAGGTTACACCGTCGCCTGCGACCAATTATGAATTTGTCAATTCAATAAAAGGCGGGTCTATTCCGGTTCAGTTCATTTCTCCGATTGAAAAAGGAGTAAAACTGGCGCTGGACGCGGGGCCTCTGGCGGGTTACCCCGTCCGTAATATCAAAGTTGAATTACTGGACGGGAGTTTCCATGAGGTTGACTCTTCCGACATTGCGTTTCGCATCGGCGCTTTTGAGACGATGAAGTCCGCGCTGAAAAAAGCGGCGCCGGTTTTACTTGAACCGATAATGTCCATAGAGATAAATGTTCCGACGCAGTTTCTCGGAGATATTCTTGGGGATATCTCTTCGCGCCGGGGGACCCCTGCCGGCTTGACATCGGAAAATAATTTAACTACCATAAAAGCATTTGCACCGCTGGCAGAGATGTTCGGGTACGCAACAACCCTGCGCTCTCTTACGCAGGGCAGGGCAAGTTATGTTATGGAACCCAAGAGTTACGAGCGCGTCCCGAAGCCGGTTGCGGATAAAGTAATAGGAAAATTGTAAAAACCTTGTTGGAGCGTTTTGTTTCTAACGGGGGCGAGAGGGTAAGTATAGAAGGAGGTTTTTATGGCTAAAGCGAAATTTGAGAGGACGAAGCCCCACGTTAACGTCGGAACGATTGGGCACGTTGACCATGGAAAAACTACGTTAACGTCGGCAATTACGTTGCTGCAGTCAAAGTTGGGGAAGGCGACTTTTGAAAGGTATGAGGATATTGACAATGCGCCGGAAGAAAAAGAGCGCGGGCTGACGATAGCCATTCATCATTCGGAATATGAAACGGACAAAAGGCACTACGCTCACATCGATTGTCCCGGCCATGCCGACTACATCAAAAACATGATTACCGGCGCCGCGCAGATGGACGGAGCTGTTCTTGTCGTCAGCGCCGCCGACGGACCGATGCCGCAGACGAGAGAGCACATTCTTCTCGCGCGGCAGGTAGGCGTTCCGAGCGTCGTCGTTTTTATAAACAAGACCGATCAGGTGGACGACCCCGAACTTCTTGACCTCGTGGAACTTGAAATAAGGGACCTCCTGAAAAAATACGAATTTCCCGGCGACGATATACCCATTGCAAAGGGTTCCGCGACAAAGTGTCTGGAATGCGGCTGCGGAAAACCCGAGTGCCCGAACTGCGGGCCGATTCTCCAATTGATAAAAAATATAGACGAGGCAATTCCGGAGCCGAAGAGGGATAAGGAAAAGCCCTTTCTTATGGCGGTGGAGGATGTTTTTTCCATAACAGGAAGAGGAACCGTCGCGACGGGAAGGGTAGAGAGAGGGGTTATAAAAGCCGGCGCGGAAATTGAGATTGTGGGTTTCGGAGAAGTAAAAAAGACGATTGCGACTTCTCTGGAAATGTTCCGGAAAATTCTTGATGACGCTCAGGCGGGCGACAATGTCGGGATACTCCTCAGAGGGATTGACAAGGATAAAATTGAAAGAGGGATGGTTATTTGCAAACCCGGGGCGATTACGCCGCACAAGAAATTTACCGCGCAGGTTTACGTTTTGAAAAAAGACGAAGGCGGCCGCCACACACCTTTCGTGACGGGTTACCGTCCGCAGTTTTATATGAGAACGACGGACGTTACGGGAACGGTTAAGCTTCCCTCGGGGAGAGACATTGTGATGCCGGGCGACAACGTCGAAATCACGGTGGAGCTGATTTATCCTATTGCCCTGGAAGAAGGACAGAGGTTTGCCATAAGGGAAGGCGGGCACACGGTAAGCGCCGGCGTGATTTCCAAGATAATAGAGTAGGAGTAATGTTGTGGTTGAAAATGACGTTGCCTTCCAGGGACGCTCACGTGAGAGGGTTCGCTCTGGGTTCGCTCCGGGCGGGGGTGAAACTCCTCGCTCACACAGCCCCGTCAGACAACGGTCATTTTCACGAGTTATGAGGGGGTAGAGGGATTTGCAGAAAATAAGAGTCAAGGTTTTTTCGTACGACCATCGCTTGCTGGAACGGTCGGTAAAAACGATTATGGAAAAATTATCGCACAAGGGGATTGTGATTACCGGACCCATAATCCTGCCGACGAAGAGGAAACTTTACACTGTCCTCAGAAGCCCCAACACGGATAAGAAGAGCAGGGAGCAGTTTGAGATGAGAATTCACAAAAGGATGATAGAGATAAAGAATCCCACTCACGAAGTTATGAACATTTTAAGGGATATATCGCTTCCGGCTGGCATAGACATCACCGTAAAGGACCTGAGCCAGTAAAAAATTAAAAATGGACGCCACCCTTCCTCCACAGGCGGACGAAGGCGCCCACCGCCCTGATAAGGAAAAAGAAATGGAAGAAAAAAGCGAGGTAAAACTTTCTGCGCTGTTGGGGATAAAAGGCGCGATGTGCCGGATTTTCAGAGGTGAAGACGAGATCCCCTGCACTGCGATAAACGTTCCCGCTAATTTTGTCGTCGGCGTAAAAACGAATGATGCCGACGGTTACAGCGCCGTAAAAGTTGCGCTTGCCGGAAGGAAAGCAAACAAACCCGTTTTGGGGAGCATAAAGAAAAGCGGTTTGCGCGGCGTGAAGATTATAAGGGAAATACGGGGTAATTTTTCATCCGCGGCCGGAGATAAGATATTTCCCGCCGATGTCTTTAAAGAAGGCGACAGGGTTGCGGTAACGGGGTCTTCAAAAGGCAAGGGTTTTGCCAGCACCAGAAAAAGATGGGGTTTTAAAGGCGGCCCGAAAAGCCACGGCCAGTCAAATAAATATCATTCACCGGGTTCGATCGGAGCTTCGAGTTATCCGTCAAGGGTTCTCCCCGGGATGAAAATGGCCGGGCGCATGGGCGGCAGCAGGGTAACGGTTAAAAATTTGACTGTTGCCGAAGTTGACGCCGAAGGCGGCAGAGTTTTCATTAAAGGCGCAGTCCCCGGCAACAGGGGAGAAGCGGTGGTGATATCTAAAATCAAACAGCAGAAATGAAAAATGCGAAAGTGATTCTTGCCAGCGGCGAGATAAAAGGGGAAAAGGAACTTGGTAAAGAGATTTTCGGAATTTCTTTTAAAAAAGAATTTATGAACGAGGCGGTCAAAGAATATCAGCGCAGGGATACAACTTCCTCTACCCTGACGAAAGGGGAAGTTCGCGGCGGCGGGAGAAAACCATACCGTCAGAAAGGCACCGGTCTGTCTCGGGCGGGTAGCATAAGGTCACCACTGAGAAGGGGCGGCGGAATCACTTTCGGGCCCGCCCCGAGAAAAATCTCAAATTCTCTGACGAAGAAAAAGAAACGTCTCGCTTTGAAGCAGGCGCTGTCTTTCCTTTCGGAAGAAGGCAGAATTTACTTTGCGGAAAATCTGGATTTTCAGAAAACCAAGCAGGCCGCCGTGTGGCTTGCAAAAAATTTCGGAAAAACAGACAGGGTTCTGATAGTGGACGAGAAACTTGATAAAAATTTTATTCTTCCTCTGAGAAATATTCAGGGCGTGGATTTTAGTCGTCCGGCCGATTTGAATATAAAAAAAGTTCTATACTGCGACGGCATTATTTTTGTGGGAAATACCTTGGAGGGTTTGCGGTCGTGAAACTTTCGTGTTCGGGCATCATTCTTTGGCCGGCTTTTTCGGAGAAGTCCGAGCGTTTGAGGAAGGAAGACAACACGTATGTTTTTTATGTTAACAGAAAAGCTGAAAAAGCCATGATAGAAAAAGCGGTGGAGGATATTTTCAACGTTAAAGTGGAGAAAGTCCGGACGGTTACGACTTCGCCCAAGCTCAGGAGAAGAGGCGCGCATTTCGGCTATACATCGCAGTATAAAAAAGCTTATATCAAACTTGCAAAAGGTTCGGCAATTTCGGGGTTTGAGGCGGCATGATGGAAGAATATCAAGTATTAGATACCAAGGAATAAAATATATAAGGAATGAGATATTACAAACCGACAACTTCTTCAAGAAGGTTCAAGACGATGCCTGTTGCCCATCTGCCGCAGAAACCTTTCAGCGCGCTTACGAAGCCGCTGAAATCGCATGGAGGAAGGAACAATCTCGGCAGAATTACGATGAGGTTCCGCGGCGGCGGGGAGAAGAGAAGATTGCGGATCATCGACTTCAAAAGGGATAAATGGGATGTTGCGGGCGTTGTTAAAACGGTTGAGTATGATCCCGTCAGGAGTTGCGGCATTTCTCTCGTTGAATACGAAGACGGAGAAAAAAGATATATCCTGCACCCCGAAGGGCTTCTCCGCGGGCGAAGTGTTATTTCTTCCAGAGGTAAAGTCCCTTTGAAAACCGGAAATGCCATGCCTCTGAGTTTTATTCCCGGCGGGACGTTCATTCACAATGTAGAGCTTGTTCCCGGATGCGGCGGAAAAATTGCAAGGTCAGCTGCGGGATATGTCGCAATAATGAGTAAAGACGAGAAGTATGCCGTGTTAAAGATGCCTTCGGGAGAGATAAGAAAGGTTTTTGTAAATTCGCTTGCAACGATCGGGCGTATTGATAATATTGAACATTCCGGCGCAGTTCTCGGCAACGCCGGGGCAAACAGGCACCGCGGACGCCGCCCTCATGTGCGTGGGACTGCGATGAATGCGGTGGACCATCCTCACGGCGGCGGAAGGGGAAGAAGTCACGGGGGCAATGTTCCGAGGTCTCCTACAGGTATTCCGGCAAAGGGTTACAAGACGCGGAATAAGAAAAAGGCGTCGTCCCGCCTGATAATTTCAAGAAGGAAAAAGAGAAAATGATGCGGAGGAAATAAATGGGCAGGTCTACAAAAAAAGGGCCGTTTGTCAGCGAGAAACTGCTTGAAAAGGTAAAGAAGGTGGAGAAAACCGGAAAGAAGACGCCGATAAAGACATATTCAAGAGCGTCCGTTATCATTCCGGAATTTATCAGGCACACTTTTCTTGTTCATAACGGCAAAAGGTTTATCCCCGTGTATGTTACGGAGGCTATGGTCGGTTACCGTCTGGGGGAATTTTCTCCCACAAGATTTTTCAAGGGTCACGGTACAGGGCATAAGGAAGCGGTTGCGTTAAAGTGAGAGGCGTTTATTAAATTATGGAATATACCGCAAAGGCAAAGTATTTGAGGGTTTCACCGAAGAAGGTCGCGCGTTACCTGAACTCTGTGAGAGGGCTTGATGCTGAGGTCGCAATGGCAAAACTTGCGGTGATGAATACGAGCACGGCAACTGCCGTCAGCAAAGTTATAAAAGCGGCGGCCGCACAGGGTTCGGGACGTCTCAGCGTTAAAAAGATTTTTGTAACTCCGGGCCCGGCATTAAAGAGAATGAGGCCGGGAGCATTCGGGAGGAGCAGTGTTATTAAGAAAAGAGTCAGCCATATAACGGTTGAAGTGGGGGAGAAGTAATGGGTCAGAAAATTCATCCTTTCGGTTTCAGGGTCGGAATAACAAAGAATTGGACAAGCAGATGGTTTATGAAGCGGGGCAGCGCGGAGTCGGTTATAGAAGATATTAAAATCCGGCGGCTGATCCACAAACACCTCGTGCACGCGCAGATTTCAAAGATTGAAATAGAGAAGGCGTCTTCGCAGACGGTTGTCACGATTCACACCGCCCGTCCGGGTCTTGTTATCGGGCAGAAAGGAGCCACCATAGACGCGTTGAGAGAGGATATTTCAACGGCGCTTAATAAGGACGTAAAAGTAAACGTAAGCGAGGTCAAGAAACCTTTTCTTGATGCGCAGATTGCCTCCGAAATGGCTGCTGTTCAGATAGAAAGGAAGATGCCGTTCAGAAGTATTTGCAAGAAACTGGTTAAAAATGTCACGGGCGAGGGCGCCCTCGGCGCGAAGATTATGGTTTCCGGCCGTCTCGGCGGCGCCGAAATTGCAAGGAGGGAATGGTTCAAAGACGGGAGTGTTCCGCTTCAATCCCTGTTTAAGGATATTGACTATGGTTTTTCAAAAGCGTATACGAGGTATGGAATTATCGGCGTGAAAGTTTGGATTCACAGAAAGGAAGAGGTCATCGTAGAACCGGTTGCCGTGCCGGCTGCGGAAGATGAATCCGCCGCACCGCTTCCGACTGAAAAAGAATAATGCTTGCCCCGAAAAAGGTAAAATACAGAAAAATGATGAAAGGGAGAATAAGGGGAAATGCGACGAGGTCAGTCTTCGTCGCCTTCGGAGAATGGGGTCTGAAAGCGCAGACCCCGCGGTACATAAGCGCCCGTCAGATTGAGGCGTGCAGAATAGCCCTCGTGAGGAGCATAAAGAAGGGAGGGAAAGTCTGGATAAGGATATTTCCCGACAAGCCCATAACGAAAAAGCCGGCGGAGACGAGAATGGGCAAGGGCAAGGGCCCCGTGGAGGGGTGGGTTGCGCCGGTTAAGCCCGGTCAGATTCTTTTTGAAATTGAGGGTATCCCCGGCGCTGAAGTTAAGAAAGTTTTTAAACTCATCACGCATAAACTGGGTATTGCCACGACAATGGTTGCGAGGCGGTAATGGCGAAAAAATCAAAATTGAAAGAACTTTCTCCCGGGGAATTGAAGGTTAAAATCAGGGACTTTGAAAAAAATCTTGTTGTGTTAAGAATGAAAAAAAAACAGAGGGCTTTGAAAAATACGTCGGAGATTTCCAAATTGAAAAAAGATATCGCCCGCGCGAGAACTTTTTTAAATGTAAAAGAAACGAGGTAAAATGCGTAAAAAACTGACAGGAATTGTTTTGAGAGATGGTTCCGACAAAACGAGGGTTGTTGAGGTGCGTAGGACTTTTCGTCATTCCAAATACGACAAGGTGGTCAGAGCTGAGAGGAAGATACACTGCCATGACGAAAAAAATATTTCCGTAAAGGGTGACAGGGTTGTCCTGATGGAATCCCGCCCGTTCAGCAAATTAAAAAGATGGGTGATTTTAGGCGTTGAAAAATGATTCATCAGGCGCTTAAAAAATTATGATTCAATTACAGAGCAGATTAAATGTGTGCGACAACTCCGGCGCCAAGATTGTTATGTGCATCCATGCGTATGGAGGTTCAAAAAGAAGATACGCAAGAGTCGGTGATCTCATCAAGGCAGCCGTGAAGAAAGCCGTACCGAATGCCGCAATAAAGAAAGGTGAGGTTATCAGGGCGGTTATTGTGAGAACCGTTTTCCCGACGAAAAGAGGCGACGGGACGAGGGTGAGGTTCTCGGATAATGCCTGTGTGGTTCTTGACGATAAAAATGAACCGAGAGCGACAAGAATTTTCGGTCCCGTCGCCAGGGAATTAAGGGGGAAGGGTTTTACTAAAATAATTTCTTTGGCGCCGGAAGTCGTATAATTATGAACGCTGCCCTCCCACCACCCGGATTAAGGAAAAAGATATGAACAGGATAAGAAAAAAAGACAAAGTCATCGTAATCAAGGGAAAATACAGGGGAAAACTCAGCGAGGTGGTAAAGATTTTTCCCGCCACAAACAGGGCGCTTGTCAGCAAGGTCAGGATGGTGAAGAGGCACACCCGCCCGACGCAGAATACGCCCGGCGGGATTCAGGAAAAGGAAAGCCCCATAAGTTTGTCGGCAATTAAACTGGTCTGTTCTCACTGTAACAAACCGACGAGAGTCGGGTTCAGGATTATCAAGGAAGGTAAAGTAAGATTCTGCAAAAAGTGCGGTGAAATAATATGAACGCTACCCTCCCACCACAGGCGGACGAAGACGCCCGCCGCCCTGATAAGGAAAAAGATATGAAATATGTCCCGCGGTTAAAGGAAATCAATGAAAAGGTCGTCCTTGAGATGGCGAAAAAATTCAAGTATAAAAACAAACTTCAGTCGCCGCGGCTTTTAAAAATCGTAATCAGCTGCGCGCACAATGCCGCCAAGGAAGATACCAAATTTCTTGACGAGGCTATTGCGCAGGTAGCGCGTATTGCCGGTCAGCAGCCTGTCAGAACAAAAGCGCGGCAGGCGATATCAAATTTCAAAACAAAGGCAGGTCAGCCGCTCGGCTGTATGGCTACGTTAAGGAAGGATAAAATGTGGGAATTTCTCGACCGTTTTGTGAACATTGCCATACCGCGGATGAGGGATTTCAGAGGGCTTGGGAAAAAATCGTTCGATAATGGCGGTAATTACAATATAGGGATTAAGGATATTTCCATTTTTCCGGAAGTGCAGGTAAGCAAAATTTCAAAACCGGTGGGAATCGGGATTACTCTTTGTCTGAAGACAAAGACAATAGAAGAAGGGGAAACGTATCTCGGAATGCTTGGGGTACCTTTTAGGAAATAAAAAATGGCTAAGAAGTGTAAAATCGAAAAATCCAAGAGGGTTCAGAAGTTCAGAGTTCGCGAAAAGAACAGGTGCCTCAGATGCGGCAGGCCGAGGAGTTACTACAGGGACTTTGGTCTTTGCCGGATCTGTTTCAGGGAACTTGCCCACAAAGGCGAAATCCCGGGCATAAAAAAAGCCAGCTGGTAAAATAAAACCGGCAGGGCATTCAGGGTTCAGATTTTATGACGGAATTAAAAAGATTCAGCGTTTCTCTTAATAAAAATCTTCTTAAAAAATTCGACAGCCACATAAAAACGAAAAAATATCCTACAAGGTCCAAGGCAATAAGCGATTTAATATGCAGAGAACTTGTTAAAGAAGAATGGATAAAAGGCAAAATGGTTGCCGGAGCAGTCATTCTCGTTTACGACCACCACAGGAGAGATATTGTAAATAAACTTACCGATATACAGCACGATTATCACGAAATAATAGTCTCCTCACAGCACGTCCACCTTGACCACCACAATTGTTTTGAGATTGTTATTGTCAGGGGGCATCCGGAAAAGATTCAGAATCTCGCAAACAAACTGAAATCCGCTAAAGGCGTAAAATTCGCATCCCTCACTCCCGCCACAACCGGCAAAGAAATCTAACAGTTTAATACGACTGCCTGTTGACAAATCATACTTTTATCTATAAAATAATAATGTAGCGTTATTTAGGTGTAACTAAATAATAATGCATAATAGGGGGATGATAAAATGGCGCCGGTATATAATCAGTTGCAGTTGAGAGAAATATTTCATCTGGAATTTTTAAGGTTTTTATCCAGAAAAGTTAAAACAAAGTATTATTCGGTCAAGGGAGGATCAAACCTGCGTTTTTTTTTCCAGAGCATCCGGTATTCAGAGGATATGGATTTAGATGTATCTGATGTAGAAGTGACTGCCCTCAAAGATATTGTTATGAAAATACTGCAAACGCCATATTTTCAAGACAGTTTTAAGCAGTTTGGTGTTGAAAGAGTTATTCTTCCTGATATGACCCGGGCAAAACAAACGGAAACCACACAGCGTTTTAAAATCCATCTAATAACTTCCGCGGGCGAGGATCTTTTCACAAAGGTTGAATTTTCCCGCAGAGGATTTAAGGGAAAGAGCATTGTTCAGCCAGTTTCAAATGCTGTTTTACGCGCATATAAATTGCCGCCGTTACTGGCCCCGCATTATGATATTCAATCTTCGGCTATGCAGAAAATAGACGCTCTTGCAGCAAGAGCCGTAATTCAGGCCAGGGATATTTTTGACCTGTATATTTTGAACTCTCAGTTTGACTCGGCCCGGCTAAAGGATATTAAAATAAAAAATAACCGGTTAACAAAAGCGTATGAAAATATTTTTGAAGTGAGTTTTGAAAGATTCAGGGATACGGTAATTTCTTATTTTTCTGCTGAATATCAGGCAATTTATAATTCGGATTCTTTATGGGATGAAATTAAATTAAAAGTGTCTGATTTTATTGATGAATTGCGGGGAATAAATGCGTAAACATTCCATTCTGTCATTTATCAGGAAACTGGACCGCCCTGTATTTACAACACAGGAATTATCCGCTTTTTCAATGAGATCTTTATCTGCCGTAACACAGGCGCTTGGTTTCCTGCAAAAAGAAGGTCTGGTTTTAAAGATATGCAGAGGTATATGGGCTGAAGAAGGCAATAAGCAGTTGAGTCCTTATGCAGTAACGCCGTTTCTGCTTCCAAGTCATAGAGTTTATGTTTCTTTTATAAGCGCTCTTCATTTGTACGGTATAATTGAGCAAATCCCTCAGGAAATTACACTTGCCTCGACCGCTCACACAAAAAGAATTAATACTAAGATAGGAGATTTTTCTATACATCGGATAGCGCCTTCTTTTTTTAAAGGGTTCGGCTGGTATAAAGGAACAGGCAGTTTCTTAATTGCAGAGCCGGAAAAAGCGTTGGTTGACAGTTTGTACCTTTCAGGGTGCAGGAAAAAACAATTTGGTTATTTTCCCGAATTGCATTTTCCCAAGTCATTCAGTTTCAAAAAAGTAAAAGAATGGTCAAAAGAAATTCCCAATGAAAAAATCAGGTCTTATGTTCAGAAAAAAATAAAGTCTATTTAAAAAAGCATGGGGTGAAAATTTTTTCAACTTCGGCTGCGGAGCAGTACTTATACTTGATGCTTTAAATTTTCAACCGGAAGTATCGCAAAATATACCTTGCTACACTGCATACGCCTCTTGACAGGTTTTAAATAAATGTTACAATTCTAAAAAATGTAACACTATTAAGTGGCAGGAGGTTAGAATGTTGAAAGCGGGAAAATCGAAACTGTTGATTGTTCCGGTGGTTTTTATTGGTTTTCTGACATCCGTAATGCATGCAGATGTTGACATCAGCGGGTTTGTTGATGTCATCTATCAGGACGTGCAGAAGGAAAACAGTTCATTCGGCATGGGGGCTTTTGAAATCGACTTTGAGACCGAAATCAGCGAATCAGCCGTCTTTGAAGGAGCGGTGGTCGTGGAGGAAGACGGGGCGGCTCCCGGACAGACGCTTGTTGATTTCAGTATCTTAAAGGAAAAAATCGGTCTGCAGGCGGGTCTTATTGACATTCCTTTCGGGATTGACTGCCTGACTTTTGCCGCATGCGACAGGAAACTCGTAAGTTCTCCCCTTACAACCGAACTGATGATGGACGGGGGATGGGGCGACGTCGGAATAAATTTTCACGGGAAAGATTCCATGCTGAATTATAATCTTTTTGTGGTAAACGGCATGGGCGTTGATGTTGATGCAAGCAGCGCTCCGGTAAACCAGATGACGGACAACAATAATTCAAAAAGTTACGGGGGCAGAATAGGCGTTTCGCCTGCGGAGCGGATTGAAGTCGGCTTTTCATACGCCAGAGGGCCTTACCTTGACGACAATTCCGAAAAACTGTGGCAGAGAAGCGGTGCGGACATTCGTTTCTGCGCCGGGGAATTCAAATTGCAAGGAGAATACATCAGCGGAAAAGAAGATTTACCCGGGAGGGGAGAAAACAAACACAGCGGGTTTTATGTTCAGGTTCTTGCCGGTATATTCAAGAATGTTTACGGCGTTTTACGTCTCGGGCAGTGGAAACCTGATGCGGGCGATGCTGTAAAAAGGACCACTATTGCAGCAGGTTACGGGCTTGATGAAAATACATCTTTGAGATGCGAATACATTATGAATAACAAGGCCCCGGAAGCCGACAATAACGTCCTGTCCTTGCAGGCGGTAGTGAGTTTTTGAACAGATGACAGATAACAGATATAGGTTCGGAGTTAACGGGCGAATTAGAAGCCGATGGCAGCAGGATGAATGATGAAGCATTGCTTGGTATTAATATCCAGGTTTTTGATGCGATTTTTGTATGGGTACGGGATTGAATAAAGAGAGTTATAAGGTTAAATTCGCTTCAGCATTAATCTGCATTATTCATAATGAGGGTATTTTTGGTGAAAGTGTTATTAAAGAAAAATGGGTCACTTCTATTTTTGACAGAGAATACAGAGCAAAAATAGAGGCGACCCGATTTTTCTCCGAAGAGAATATGAATAATGCAGGTTAATATACGGATTTCGATATAAATACGAGGAGATATAACCATGCACATGGCAGATGCTTTAGTTTCTCCGGCAGTTGGTGCTATTATGTGGGCAGCAGCAGCGGGTCTTATTGGTTTCAGTTCTAAGAAGGTAAAAGAAGAAATGGATGACCGCAAAATTCCGCTTATGGGCGTATTAGGCGCTTTTATTTTTGCGGCGCAGATGATCAATTTCAGCATTCCGGCTACCGGCTCAAGCGGACATTTGGGCGGAGGTATGATTTTAGCAATCCTGCTTGGCCCATCCGCCGCTTTTCTTGTCATGGCTTCGGTACTGATTGTGCAGGCGCTCTTTTTTGCGGACGGCGGACTGCTTGCTCTGGGATGTAATATTTTTAACCTCGGCTTTTTTCCCTGTTTCGTTGTCTATCAATTGATCTATCGCAAGATTGCCAGTAATGTCCCTACGCAGGGAAAGATAATGACCGGTTCTCTTATCGCTGCAATTGTCGGTTTGCAGCTGGGAGCTTTTTGTGTAGTTCTTGAAACGGTATTTTCAGGCATATCGGAACTGCCGTTTCGTACTTTTGTGCTTTTAATGCAGCCGATTCACTTAGCCATCGGTATTGTTGAAGGGCTTGTTACTGCCGCGGTTGTGACTTTTGTCTGGAAAGCAAGGCCGGAGGTTTTAAGCGCCGCAGAACGTTCTGTTCCAATAGGAAAAGTTGACATGAAAAAAGTCCTTTTAGGTATCGTGGCAGCAGCAACGATTGTAGGAGGAGCATTAAGCTGGTTTGCTTCTTCCAACCCGGATGGATTGGAATGGGCAATGTTTAAAACTGCCGGCAAAGAAGAACTGGAAAGCCATGCAGGCATACACGCTTCTTTAGCAGGTATTCAGGAAAAAACAGCTTTTTTACCGGACTATGGTTTTAGGAAAAGTGAATCAGAAGTTACGCTTGAAACCCATGCAAACCCATCCTGGCCGGCTGTTGATTCCGGGACATCTATGGCTGGTTTAATTGGAGGTACTCTTACACTTTTAATGGCGGTTTTGATTGGGGTGGGCCTTAAACGCCGTAAGAGTACGGCTTGATAGTTTAAAAAATAACTGTAAGAAAAGGTTTAGTTTGGGGAGCAATGTCATTGGAGTGTTGTTCACTGAATATTTTTTATGAATAACATCGGAAAGAATTTATTTGATATTGGATATATAGATACCCTGGCTATCGGTGATAGTCCGCTGCATCGTTTAGATCCAAGAGCTAAATTAATTACCACCTTAATGTTTATCGTTGCAGTAGTGTCTTTCAATAAATACGCGCTTTCTGCAATGACTCCGTTTTTTATCTATCCGGTGGTTTTAATTTCTATCAGCGGGCTACCGGCTGGATATTTGTTAAAAAAAGTGTTATTGGTTTCACCGTTTGCCATATTGGTGGGGATTTTCAATCCCGTTATTGACAAAGAAATACTTTTACATATCGGGCCGATAAGTGTTTCCGGCGGCTGGGTTTCTTTTTTATCTATTATATTGCGGTTTTTTTTGACTGTAACGGCTGCAATGGTTTTAATAGCCTCTACAGGGTTTAACTCTGTTTGTGATGCATTGATGAAATTCGGAGTACCTAAGGTATTTGTGGTTCAGCTTTTATTTTTTCACAGGTATATTTTTATTCTGGCGGATGAAGCGGAGCGGATGCTTCGTGCGCGTTCTCTTCGAACATTCAAATCCGGGACAATGAGCGTGAAGATTTTTGTTTCACTTATAAGCCATTTATTGCTGCGTACAATCGGACGGGCCGAGCGAATTTATCGGGCCATGCTGTGCAGGGGTTTTGACGGTCATGTTCCTGTCATCAGAAAGATGCGAACAGGTTTTCGGGAAGTTATATTTGTTATCAGCTGGGCTTTTATTTTCGTATTTTTCAGGTATTGCAATATCCCTTTTAAAATTGGTGCCTTGATTGCCGGAGTTGTAAGATGAGCCATCATATAGTTGAAGCAGATAATATACATTTTACGTATCCGGATGGAACTGTCGCTTTGGACGGTGTTTCGTTCAGAATAACTCATGGAGAATCAGTGGCGCTTGTCGGTGAAAACGGCGCAGGAAAATCCACACTGTTACTTCATCTTAACGGCTGTTTGACGGCCCGGAAGGGAACAGTGCAGATCGGCGATTCCCTTTTGACTGCAAAAAACGTAAACATAGTGCGCCGTACAGTCGGGATGGTGTTCCAAAATCCTGATGATCAGTTATTCATGCCGACAGTATTTGATGATGTGGCTTTCGGCCCATTAAATCTTGGATTGCCGGAACCTGAAGTTGAACTCAAGGCTGTAGAAGCCCTTATGATTGTCAGGGTAGAGCATTTAAGAAAACGGCCGCCCTATAAGCTTTCTCAGGGAGAAAAACGGGCTGTTTCCATTGCAACTGTTCTGGCTGTATCTCCGGATATCTTAGTAATGGATGAGCCCGCATCAAGCCTTGACCCGAAATCACGGAGCCGTTTAATTGAATTACTAAAAACTTTTCATCATACGAAAATTATTGCTACACACGATTTGGATATGGCGATGGACCTTTGTGAGCGGACTATTTTTCTTCATAAAGGTAAGATTGTTGCAGATGGGGTTACTACAGAGTTATTTCAAGATGAAAACCTTCTCCGACGGAGCGGTCTTGAAAAACCTCTCAGGTTACAGAAATGTCCCATATGTTCGTCATCAAAAGCAGATAAACAAAGTTAATCTTTAATTGACGAACAGGTATTGCCTGTATTTTTGTTCTGACGGGAAGCCCTATTGTAAAAATCCCCAAGTTTACTAAAATGTCTTTTAGGGAGAGGAAATTATGCCTGTTTCGGACTGGATAAAAGATGTCATAAAAGAAGAGGAAATCTCTAAGTTTGCCGGCGATGGGGATTTCATCAACGACGAAGAAATAGAGACCATTATTCAAAAAAACAGAAATCCTGATAGCGGAAAAATTCGCGATATCATACAAAAATCCCTCGCCATAGAAAGGCTGGAACCGGAGGAAACGGCGGCTCTGCTGAATGTCGAAGACCCCGGACTTCTGGAAGAAATGTTTTCCGCCTCGGGCGAAGTCAAGAAAAGAGTTTACGACAACAGAATAGTGACATTCGCGCCGCTTTATCTGAGTAACCTCTGCGTCAACAATTGCCTCTACTGCGCTTTCAGAAAAGAAAATTTAGAGGAAAAAAGGCGGAGGTTGTCGCTAAAAGAAGTCGAAGAAGAGACAAAAGCCCTTGTTTCCACAGGTCACAAACGCCTGCTTGTCGTCTACGGCGAGCATCCTTCGTCGGATATTGATTACATAACCGGCACGATAAAGATTATCTACGGCACGAAAGTCAGAGGTGGGGAAATACGCCGTGTTAACGTGAACGCCGCACCGATGAGCGTTGCAGACCTGAAAAAGATGAAGGAAGCCGGCATCGGGACTTACCAGGTTTTTCAGGAAACATATCATCACGAAACCTACAAAAAAGTTCATCCTTCCGGCATAAAATCAAATTACCGCTGGCGTCTCTACGCTCTTCACAGGGCGCAGGAAGCGGGAATCGATGACGTGGCGATCGGCGCTCTCTTCGGCCTCTATGACTGGAAGTTTGAGGTGATGGGGCTTCTGTACCACACGATTGACCTCGAAAAACATTTTAACGGTATAGGCCCTCACACGATTTCATTCCCCAGGTTGGAACCCGCGGCAAATACTCCTTTTAACAGTCAGACCGGATACAGGGTTTCCGACGAGGACTTTAAAAAACTGATTGCCGTAATACGTCTTTCGGTGCCCTACGCCGGAATGATAATCACAGCGCGCGAAACAGCGGAGATAAGAAGAGAATGTCTTAAACTGGGAATAACCCAGACGGACGCTTCGACAAAAATAGGAATAGGAGCATACAGCGAAACATACAGCGAGCAGGAAGCCGAGCGGCAGCAGTTCCTTCTCGGGGATACAAGAACGCTTGACGAGGTAATAGGCGAATTCGCCGGAATGGGATACATAACCTCTTTCTGCACGGCGGGATACCGCTGCGGGAGAACGGGGGAATGTATAATGAACCTTCTTAAAAAAGGAGAGGAACGCTGGTTCTGCAAAATGAACGCCGTCCTCACGTTCAGGGAATGGCTCGACGATTACGCCGGGAAAAAAACAAAACAGAAGGGCGAAGTTGTCATACAGAGTGAGATTGACGAGATAAAAGAACAGAAGCCGGAAGTTTTTCCAAAATTTATAGAATATTACAGGGAAATCAAAAGTGGAAAACGCGACCTTTATTTTTAAACACATTATTTTACAGCTTACCGCTTATAGCTTATCGCTTACGGCTTACTGAGATGTGTTACGCTATACCGGGTAAGATAACGGGCTTTGAGAAGGGCAAGGTCATCGTGGACTATTTCGGTGAGAAGCGCTATGCGCACAACGAATTTGAGGACGTCAAAAAAGGTGACTACATTTACGCGCAGGGCGGTTTTGTCATAAATAAAATAGAACCGAAGGAAGCGAAAGAAATTCTGGAATTCTGGAAGGAAACCTTCTTTAACCTGCGCGAAGTTGATTTGAGGCTTTCAAAAATTGACGGCACATCAAAGGCTTCAAAAAAAACACGCTCTATTCTGGATAAGGCGCTGGAAGGACGAAAAATGTCCCCGGATGACTTCCTCCATCTGATGAATCTTTCGGACGAAAAAGAACTTGATTATTTATTCAAAGTCGCAAATTTCATCAGACAGAAATATCACAAAAACGCCTGCTGTGTTCACGGGATTATTGAATTTTCAAATTACTGCATAGAGGACTGCCTCTATTGCGGTATCAGGAAAAGCAATACAGAAGTTGAACGCTACAGAATGAGCGAAAGGGAAATTCTTGACACTGTCAAAGAATCCGTTTCAAAATACGGGTTTAAAGCGCTTGTCCTTCAAAGCGGCGGCGACCCTTTTTACGACGTTGAAAAGATTTCCGGAATCATTTCTAAAATCCGGAAAAACAACGCTGTTCTTCTTTTTATCAGCACCGGAGAAGTCGGAGAAGCCGGTCTCAGGGAATTTTACAAAGCGGGAGCCCGGGGCGTTCTCATAAGATTTGAAACATCAAATTCGGAACTTTATTCGAAACTTCATCCCGGCGATTCCCTGAATGACCGCCTCGCTGAAATTGAAGCGGCAAAAAAACTGGGGTTTCTTGTTCTTACGGGCGCTCTTATAGGACTTCCTGATCAGAAAAATGAAGATATTTTAAAGGACATTTTTGCGGCGAAGAAAATTTCGCCCGAAATGTACACGTTCGGACCTTTCCTGCCTCACCCGCGCACGCCTTTTTTGCATGCGAAACCTCCTTCAGTGAATCTCGTTCTTAAAACAATTGCTCTGCTTCGTATAGCTGATCCGCTCGGGAAAATCGTTTCAACAACGGCTCTCGAAACTCTGGAGCCGAAAACAGCCCGGAAAAAAGGTTTTATGGCAGGAGCAAATTCTCTGATGTTGAACCTCACGCCTGAAAAATACCGACGGCACTACCAGATATATCCGGACAGGATACATGAGAAGGAGACAGTGGATAAACAGATAGACAATGCGCTTGATGACCTGCAGAAACTCGGAAGGGCACCGACGGATCTGGGGGTTAGAACTTGACAGGTTCCGGATGAATTTGTTTAATGTAGCGAAATTTCTGGCTGTAAGCAGCAAGATTTTTTGATGAAATTTATAAACAAAGAAAACTTTGAAAAGTGGTTCAGAAAATTATCTGATTATTACGACATCTTCTATCCCAGGGAAAGCCGGAACGGATGGGACTGGACAAAGAGAGAGGCAGGCGGGTTAAAGTCCTCCGGCATAATAGACGTCAGGGGACACAGAACAGCGTTGCCGATCAAGTATTTCTTTTACTCTCCGCAGGAAAATCTTATAAGCAGGGAAAGAAGACCTTCTGTAATATTCGGAGCAAGGGGCTGTGACGTCAGCGGGCTTCGCCTGTTAAAAAATATCTATCTTGATGATCCGGAAGACACGTACTTCAGGAAAGACATATTGATATTCTCAGCAGACTGCACTTCAGCGCATTCAAACTGTTTCTGTACGGTTCTGGGTGACAAACCGTGGGCAGAGAAGGGTTTCGACCTTAATTTTTCCATCGTGAGTGAAGGCTTTGTCGTAGAAATAGGTTCGGTGCGTGGCGAAAAAATCATAGAAGAAAATGTCTCTTTGTTCCATGATGCCTCCGACAGGCAGGAGCAAGAGCGTTCTGCGGCGCGGGCAGAAATAGAAGAACAGGTAAAAGGACAGAATGGAAAAGCTACGGGAGACCTGAATAAATTGAAAGATAAAGTGGAAAAAGAATCCGGCGTCTTTTCAGAACATGCGAAAAAATGCGTGAGCTGCAGCGCCTGCACGACGATATGCCCGGCTTGTTTCTGTTTCTTCCTGTCCGAGGGAGAAGAAAATAAAATAAGGTATGCTGACAGTTGTCAGCTTCCGGGTTACGCCAGGGTCGCCGGCGGTGCCAATCCCAGAAAGGAAATGACATCGAGGTTCAAACACCGTTTCCTTTGTAAATTTTCATACCGGCCGGAAATGCACGGCATAAAAGGATGCACTGGTTGCGGACGATGCATAGACGGATGCCAGGGAAAAATAAATTTTAAGGAAGTTATTCTTGAGGTCTTAGGAAAATGATCCCAGACTCGTACAAAACATTAAAAGCGGAAATTTTAAAAGTAACCGATGAAACTTCGAACATAAAAACTTTTCAATTGAAGCCGGAAAAACCCCTTGATTTCGAAACAGGACAGTTTATCCAGTTTACTGTTCCGGGTGTGGGAGAGGCACCTTTTACTCCGTCCTCATCCCAGTTTGAGAAAGACAAGTTTGAAGTGACCATAATGAAAGCGGGCAGGGTGACGGAAAAGATTCACGGTTTAAAAGAAAAAGATGTTATAGGAATACGCGGGCCTCTCGGCAAAGGGTACCCTCTCGACGAATTCAAAGGCAGAGAAATCCTGATTCTGGGCGGCGGCGTCGGGATGGCGCCCCTTCGCTCCCTTCTTCTGACCCTTTTAGATGAAAAGGATAAATATGGAAAGATAACGCTTCTTTACGGAGCAAAGACCCCGGAAGATATCGTATACAAGGAGCGTTTTGACGAATGGAGGAAGAAGGGCGCTGAAATCTGCCGCTCAGTGGACAAGTGTGACACGGGATGGAATGAAAAGGTTGGTGTCGTCACATGTCTGTGCGACGATGTTAAAATGAATCCCGGCGGAGGGATTGCGGTTGTGTGCGGCCCGCCCATAATGATGAAGTTCGGAACAATGAAACTGCTTGAAA
>JBDRMV010000083.1:0-24318 GCA_043811795.1 bacterium
AAAATTTCAAATTGGCTTTCTCAACCACGGCAATCAGAAACCTTATCGCCAGAAGCCCGCTGAAAAATGCGGCGGCGAAGGCAAGAACATTCGCTGTCGTAAGATGGGAAACGCCGAAAGAACTGAAAAAAATATTTCCGAGTAAAATGGCGGGAATGCTCATATAAAACGAAAACTTAACGGCAAATTTTCTGTCAACGCCGGAAAAAATTCCGGCGGAAATCGTCGAGCCGCTCCGCGAGACCCCGGGGAGAATGGAAACCGCCTGAAACATCCCTATGATAAAAGAACTGAATGCATTCAGTTCCTTTGAACCTGTTTTTTTTATATCACTCGTTATGAGAACCGCCGAATTGATAATAAAAAAAACCGAGAGCCAGACAGATGTCCGCTCAAAAAGAATATCAATAAAATCCTTGAAAAAAAGTCCTACAACCCCCGCAGGGATACTTGCAATAATCAGAAATAGAACAATTTTTCTTTCTATCCTGCCGCTTTTTCTGAAAAAGTTAACAATTAACTTTAATAAATCTTTCCTGAAATAGACGAACACGGCAAGGAGTGTTGCGATATGCAGGAACGCTATTTCATTGAAAGCGTCTGCGCCGCTGCCGAGAAGAGTTCTGAAAATAACGAGATGTCCGGAAGACGAAATGGGCAGAAACTCCGTAATGCCCTGCACCAGCCCGAGAAGAACGCCTTTAAGCGCCGTCGCCATTTATTTTTTATTTATTCGGGTTCTTCGAATATCTGCGTTTCTCCGGCGTGAGGCGTTTCTCCGGCGGGAGGCGTTTCGTTATATTTGCCGAGAACTTGTTCCGTTACCTCGTTTTTGAAGTTTTCGTCCCTGATCCAAACGGTGTTGCGCCATTTTCCGTCCTGGCCGCGCTGCGACGGCATCCCGACAAAAAGGCCGTTTTCGCCTTCAACAACCTTGAAGGAATGCACTTCCAGAATTTCGTCAAACGTAACGACGGCAAACGCCTTTATTTTTGACGCGCCACTGCTCATCCGGATCTTCACATCGGTAACTTTCATTTTTTCATCCTCCTTATCGGGGACGGTGCTTTACCTGTCTGTCCACAGGACGTCCCTTTAGGGACTGCCGCCAGGCAGGCAATATGACATTTCCCTAATTACCTCCGTCCCCATTATTCCATTATTCCCATTACATCAAAAGTCATACGGAAGGGGACAGTCCCCAACTATTCGATTTCAAAAAGAGGGTCGCCTTTGGTCACGAGTTCCGCATTTTTTGGAATTGTCTTAAGAACCCTGCCGTCGTCGGGGCTTTCTATTTCGTTCATAACTTTCATCGCTTCTATTACGCAGAGAATATCCCCTTTCTTTACCTCGCCGGGCGGCGTTACATAAGCGGATGTATTCGGGCTGGAACTCGCGTAAAAAATGCCGGTCAGAGGCGCCCTGATAAACTTCCCGTCTTTTTCTTTTCCCGCTTCTTCCGCGGTTTTTCCGGATTTTTCCGTCCCGCGTCGGCGGATATAAATCTTTACATCACGTTCCCGTAAACGGAATTCGTTAATTTTTTTTTCGAGCATCATGGAATAACAGCGGTTGAAAAGAGAAACCAATCTGCCCTCCGATGAACGTGAACGGCCGCCTTTACCCGGCGCCGCCCGCTTTGTACTGACTTTCATCCGTTATTTTAAGTTCTCTCAAAGCTTCCTTTCTTGAAAGCCGGACTTTCCCTCTGTCGTCGACGGCAACCACCTTTACAAGAATTTTTTCCCCTTCCTGGACGATATCCGTTACCATGTTAATCCGGCTGGGCGCCAGTTCCGAAATGTGGACAAGACCTTCCATCCCGGGAAAAATTTCCACGAACGCGCCGAAATTTACCGTCTTCACAACCTTCCCCATGTGTACCGCTCCGACCTTAACCTCGCCGGTCAGCCATTCAATCATCTGTTTGGCGGCATTGATATTTTCCAGCTTCGGGGAAGAAAGCGTGACTGTCCCGTCGTCGTCAATGTTGACGTCGCAGTCCGTATCGGCGGTTATCCGTTTGATGTTTTTCCCGCCAGGTCCTATGACCGCTCCTATTTTTGCCTGGTCAATTTTTATTATTTCAATCTGCGGAGCAAATTCCGAGACCTTCAGGCGCGATTCGGGTATGACTTCCGTCATCTTGTCAATAATACCTATCCTCGCTTTTTTTGCCATAACCAGCGCTTTTCTGAACGTATCAACATCAAGCGATTCCATCTTCAGGTCCATTTGAACCGCCGTAATGCCCTTTTTTGTTCCGGCTACTTTCAGGTCCATATTTCCGAGATGGTCCTCCTCGCCGGCAATGTCCACAAGCAGGACTTTCTCCTGCTCGAGATTCGCAATACCCATCGCAATGCCGGCGGCAATTCCCTTCAGCGGCACGCCGGCGTCCATGAGAGAAAGACAGCCGCCGCTCACGCTCGCCATAGAGGAAGACCCGTTCGATTCAAGGATGTCGGAAACAATCCTGATTGTGTACGGAAAATTTTCCTCGGTCGGAATAAGCGCCGCAAGCGCCTGCTCGGCTAAATGTCCGTGGCCTATTTCCCTGCGGCCTGGGCCGCGGGGAAAACCCGTCTCGCCGGTGGCGAAATGCGGGAAATTATAATGCAGCATAAACCTCTTCTTGTAATCCCTTTCAAGTTCATCCATAATCTGCTTGTCCGAAACGCTACCGAGCGTCGTGGTGGCAAGCGCCTGCGTTTCGCCCCTCGTGAAAACCCCCGAACCGTGCGTCCTCGGCAGGACGGAAACCTTGCAGGAAATAGGGCGGACCTCATCAAAAGCCCGGCCGTCGAGCCGGACCCTGTCTGTCCTGATTTTTGAAACAAAAATATCTTTTATGCAATCGTCAAAAACCATTTTGAAGTGCAGCTGCTCATCTTCGGAAACCTCAAGTTTTTCCGCAGAGGATTCTTTTATTTTTGACAGAAGCGCTCCCCTTTTCGCATGGCTTTTCTCTTTGAACGCATCCGTGAGTTTTGGTTTTATTTCTTTGCTGACTCTTTCCCTGAAATCCTCGGGAGGGGCGCTTACCCTGATGCCCTGCACTTTCTCCCTGCCGGCATCCGATTTCAGTTGTTTGCAAATCGGAATGATGCCGTCCACTATTACCTTTCCCATTTCAACCGCTTTCAGAAATATATCCTCGTCAACTTCGTCGCCGCAGCCTTCAAGCATCGTTATGCCGGTCTCCGTCCCCGCGATAACAACGTCCAGCGAACACTCCTCAATTTCGGTAATCGTCGGGTTTACGATGAATTTCCCGTCGAGAACACCGATTCTGCAGCAGGCGATGGCAGTCTCAAAAGGTATATCCGACAGGAGCAGCGCCGTGGATGCGCCTATCAGTGAAAGCACGTCCGCTTTATTTTCCTGGTCCGACGAAAGAACAACAAGCGAAACAAGCACCTCCTGAACGAAGTCCTTCGGGAAAAGAGGCCTGATGGATCTGTCAACGATACGGGCGGACAGAATCTCCGATTCTCTCGGGCGGCCTTCCCTCTTGAAAAAACCGCCGGGGATCTTTCCCGCGGCGTAGGTCATCTCCCTGTAATCGACCGTAAGCGGCATAAAATCCGTTTCTTTCGCAGCGCCCATCGTAACGGCGCACAGGACAACGGTTTCTCCGTACTGCACAACACAGGAGCCGTTTGCCTGCCTGGCATATTCTCCCGTTTCAATCGTCAAAGTTCTTCCTGCAATTTCTGTTTTCACCTTAAACATTTTTTCTATACTCCTTGAATTTTGTCATTTCGATTAAGCATTTCGGTTTTTGATTTTTCTTATGTTCTTATATCCAGTTCCTGCGCGATTTTGTCAAACGAAGACGGGTTTACTCTCTTGAGATATGTAAGTAGTTTCTTCCTTTTTGAAACAAGTTTTATAAGCCCGAACCGTGAATGCTTGTCCTTTTTATTTATCTTGAGATGCTCGGTTATTTCATTGATTCTCGCGGTAAAAATCGCAATCTGAACCTCCGCCGAGCCGGTGTCTTTCTCGCCCTTCTTAAAACGTTTTATAATCTCCGTTTTCTTAACTTTCTTCAATGCCATTTTTTCCTCCAGTTCATATTTACCCGAATGTTAGCAAATTACCCCGCAAATTACCAGTATCGTCCCGTTTTTCTATTCAAGAATTCTGGAAACGAGAATGCCGGCGACCATTCTTCTGTAATCGCCGGTCGAGCGGAAGTCGTCGATAGGTGAAATTTCACCGCGCACCATTTCTGCGGCTTTTTTTATTGTTTGTCCGGTTATTTTTTTACCCGATAAAAATCTCTCCGTTTTATACGCTCTCACTACCGTCGGGGCGACGGCGCCGAGAGCAATCAATATCTCATTAACCGCGCCCTTTTGCATTTTTAAACTCACGGCCGCGGAAACCTTTGAAATGGCAAGCGCCTTTCTCGGACCCATCTTCCGGAACGCGGAAAACCTTTTCTCTTTCGGAATGACAATTTCAGTTATCAGTTCGTTGTTTTTAAGAACCGTCTTTTTGGGTCCGGTAAAAAACTTCTCTACGGGAATCTTTCTCCGGTTGGTTTTTATCTCCGCTCTTAGAACAAAAAGCGGAGGAATCGCATCACCCGACGGGGAACCGTTCGCGATGTTGCCGCCGAGCGTCGCCATGTTTCTTATCTGTGGGGAACCCATCTCGGATGCGGCCTGAACAAGGCAGGGCGCGTATTTTGATAGAACTTTACTTTCCTTTATCTGCGAAAACGTCACAAGAGCCCCTATGCTTACGGTGTTTTTTAGAACTTTAATTTTTTTGAGCCCGGTTAATAATGAAATGTCACAGAAAATTTCTTCTTCAAGCAGCCCGTCGGACAGGAGCGGAAAAATATCCGTCCCGCCGGCAAGGAACCTTACTTTCCGCCGGACTCTCTTCAACTGTGAAATTTTTTTTATTTTTATAAAATTCACCGGACTTTCTTTTTCAATAACTTCACCGCTTTTTTTACGGCATTAAATATCTTCACATAACCCGTGCACCTGCAAAGGTTTCCCGAAAGGCCTTCCTTAATCTGCGAATCATCCGGGAATGCGTTTTTATCAAGAAGGGCTTTTGTCGCGAGAACCATCCCCGGCGTGCAGAAACCGCACTGGACCGCGCCTTCTTCCACAAACGCCTTCTGAATCGGGTGGAGTTTCGAACCGCGGATTAGGCCCTCTATCGTAAGAACTTTTTTTCCGTCTATCTGACCGGCGGGATAAATGCAGGAAGCGACTATTTTTCCGTCAACAATAACGGAACAGGTCCCGCATTCCCCCTTCCCGCAGCCCTCTTTCGTTCCCGTCAAGCCGAGGTCTTCTCTTAAAACGTCGAGAAGACGCTTCATCGGCGAAACGTCAAGACAGACCTTTTTACCGTTAACCTCAAATTTTATTTCCATTTAACAGCTCCGCAATCTTTTCGGGCACGGCCGGAAGATTTTTAATTCTTATTCCCGTCGCATTATAAACGGCGTTAATCACAGCGGGAGCCGCCGCGATAAGAGGGGGTTCGCCGAGGCCCTTCGCGCCGTAAGGGCCCTTCGGATATTTTTCCTCAACAATCACCGGTTTTATGTCGGGCGCATCCATCGCCGTCGGAATAATATAGCCCGTAAAATTAGGGTTCAGCATCGCGCCTTCTTTCAGCACAAGATTTTCGGACAGGGCATAGCCGATTCCCTGAAGACCGCCGCCCTGAATCTGCCCTTCCGACTGCAGGGGGTTTATCGCTTTTCCTATGTCGTGGGCGCTCACAAAATTCAAAACGTCCACCTGCCCAGTTTCGGTATCCACCTCGACCTCCGCAATCATCGTCGAATAAGTATAAACGAAATACGGGTTTCCCTGACCGTCCTTATCGTTAAAAGTCGTCCCTTCTACCCTGAACCAGCCCTGCGCGGTGAGATGTACCCTGTCCGCCCACGCCCGGACAATTGCTTCTTTATATGAAACTTTTTTTCCTGCCAGATGGTAAAAACCGTTTTTGGAGATAACTTTCCCTTTCGCTTTGAGCATCCTGCGCACCGTTTCGTCAATTCCCTTTCTGATTTTAGAACAGGCATTCAGAATGGAAGTTCCGCTCATCACGGTCGTGCGCGAGGCAACGGTGGGCCCCGAATCGGGGACGCGCGAGGTATCGGTCGCCATAAGTTCGACCATTTCATACGGCGCGCCGAGCGCCTCGCTGGCAATCTGCGGCAGAACCGCTTTGGCGCCCTGCCCCATTTCAGTATTTCCGACTGCGACCAGAACGCTGCCGTCGGGCTCTATCTGAACGACCGAACCGCTTTTTGCCAGATGCTGACCTCCGGCCCCGAGGCCCACGCCGTAAATGGACGACGCCATTCCTATTCCGCGCCTTTTAACGCCTTTCTTTAACGACGGATTCTCCCATTTTCCGTCCCAGCCGCTCAGTTTCTTCGCCCGCTTCATTGTTTTTGCAAGACCTATGCTCTCTTTTATTTTTTGTCCCGTTATGGTGGATGAACCTTTTTTTACCGCATTTATCTCCCTGAATTTGTATGGATTTATCTTCAGTTTTTCGGCGAGCATATCAACCAGCGATTCGTTCGCAAAAGAAATCTGCGGCTGGCCGAAACCCCTGTAAGCCCCGCACGGGACTTTGTTCGTTGCAACCGCATACGTTTCAACGAAAACGTTCGGAATCTCGTAAGGCCCCGCCGCGTGGACGGTTCCACGCCACAGGACAATGGGGCTGAGCGTCGCAAAAGCGCCGCCGTCGAGAACGTATTTTACTTTGCAGGAAACGATTTTCCCGTTTTTCTTCGCGCCGTATTTTATCTTCGCCCATCCGGGATGCCTTTTGGACATTGACTGAAAGTCCTCTTCCCTGGTGTAAATAATTTTGACGGGTTTTTCCGTAAGATGCGCGAGGAGCGCCGCGTGACCGCAGACGATTGAAGGGACGTCCTCCTTCCCGCCGAAAGCGCCGCCCGTCGTCTGCTGGATAATCCTGACTTTATTGTACGGTATCCCGAGAACTTTTTTCACGGCGTCCTGAACATAGAACGGGCACTGCATTGACCCGTAAACGTTCATCCCGCCGTCGTCCTGCGGGACCGCCACGGCCGCCTGCGTTTCCAGATAAGCGTGAACCTGATAGTTCGTCGTGAACGTGTCCTCTATTTCCACATCGGGCTCCGCTTTTTTTAGGACTCCTTTTTTTATGACGAATTTTTTGAAAATGTTGTCTTTCCCGTAGATTATAGGACTATTCTTCTTCATTGATTCAAGCGGGTCAAAGACCGCCGGAAGTTCTCTGTATTTTACTTTAACCAGACGGGCCGCTTTCCTGGCAGTCAGGATGTCTCCCGCGGCGACAAGACCGATTGCCTGACCCTGAAATTTTGCTTCCTTATCCGCAAGGAAAGGATAATCCATAAAAACCAGGGGAACAATATTGCCGCCCGGAATATCTTTCGCGTAGTAAATCCCGGCGACGCCATTCAGTTTTCGCGCTTCCTTATCGTCAATCCCGAGAATTTTTATGCGTGGTTTCGGAGAGCGGATTGTCGCTCCGTAAAGCATTCCGGGAAATTTTATGTCGTCCGTGAAGAGGGCTGCGCCCGTTACTTTCGGCGCAGCGTCTTTCCTGATTTCCGATTTTCCGACCGAGTTCATTATGTTTTAGTTTATCATTAAACCGCAATTCCCTCAAGAACGCAAATGCGGCCCCCGCGCCGGTCAAAAGTTCAGGTCTTTCGCGGCGCTCTTGTTTTATTTTTTAATAAATTTTCTATTCGCCCTGCGGTGGTTTTATCGTCTTATTGGCGTCGAGAAGTTTCTGCGGCACCGGCCTTATGAGTTCGGTTCCGACCATCTGCCGTATATAATTTTTTACGTCCGAATCCCAATAGCTTTTCCTCACATAGTAAACTCTCGCGCCGCCGAGCTCGTGCTGGACTTCCGGCCACGGATAAGACGGCGGAGCCATTCCTATACCCCACCTTTTAAAACCGTTGTAGCTTTCGTAGGTAGCCCAGAATTCTTTTTGTTTCAGCGTTTCGAAACAGTAATCGCATTTTGCGTAATACAGCGCGGCGCCGGCGCGATAGCCCCTTTTGAAAGCCATCGTGTGCAGAGAAATGTTTACGTCGTCGTTCATTACCCTGCCGTTTGCGAATCCGACGAGTTCCCCGTCAACCAGACCAACCATCTGATAAGGGTCTTTAAGCCGGTTTCTCATCCAGCCGAGGATTTCGGCGTAAACGCGGGCTCCGACAATGTCATAAAAATCGGTTTCAATGTCAACCATTTTCCTCACTTCTTTAAGAAGAAGAGGCGCCTCTTCCTTGAGCGGCGGGCGGATAACCATTTTCTTGCCTTTGAGTTCGACATAAGCCGGCTCGAACGCAGCGATGGTCGAAGTCGGGCCGCATAAAATCGGTTCGAGTTCTTCTACCTTAAAAGTGATTTCCTCCTGCGAAACTTTCACTGGCGGTTTTTTCTTCATTTTTCCCTCCTCCTAATAATAACTTTTCTTGACGATGATAAATTATAGCAAATGACGGGGACAAATTTCAATGGCGATTCGGAGTAGTCGCGGCGGCAGAAAAAGAATGGGGTCCCTCAATACACGACGTTAGAACCTATTTACAGACATATCCGGAGGAATTCGCCGATTTCAATTTTCTATAAACTAATCCCTCTTCTCTGTTAATTGCTCATTACAGATTGAACCCATTTATAAAACCTGTCCGCCAATTTTACAATTTCCAGCGCTTCATTCTTATAAATATTCCGGCTTTCATATTGTATCAGGTTCTTTTTCGCAATAATCTTTTTCAAAGTATTGCTTTTCCCTGCGGCTTCCGGAAGCGTAATGGACTTTACCAATTCACAGACATCCATGTGTTCCTGAGATACGGAGCGACTTCCCTTTTCAAAAACACATATGGCATCCGCCGAAGATATGGCGCATTGAACCGCCAGTGTCCCTGCTGCATTATAATTTCCACTTTTTAAAGCAGGATACATTTGAGAATAATTATCTTCCGCTTTCTTCAAATATTCAATTGCTTTTGACCTGTTTTCCTGTTTAATCTTTATATTTCTGGGTGTCATTTCTATATACTGTGAAGGTCTTTCCCGTAAATGACAACGTAGGACTTAAGCATTGTTGAAATCGGCGGTCTGTTTAAGATGATTTTTTTCTTAAACTCATTTTTTGCTTTAATATAAACATCAAGATGGGTTCCAAAATATTCATGGAATTCACCTGTTATTTTTTCAGCAAATTTTTTCTCGGTTTGACTTTTCACTTGACCGGTTTTCACGATAACCGCAATATCCACATCTCCTTTCTTAACATTCCCTTTTTGCATGCTTCCGTACAGGACAACAGAAACAATATCATTGGTTAACTTTTCCGTCCGGATTTTCTTCTTAATAAATTTGATAATATCCCGCTTGACCGACTTTTCAGTTCTGAATGCGGGAACAAGAATAGATTTAACAATTCTGCTGCTCATATTTAGACGATATATATGCTGTTTCCCTATTATCTCCCTCTTTAATATATCCTGATTATAAAGCTCTTTCAGTGACGCATGAGCGGCAGGCGGTGTAAGACCCGTTGCTCTGGCTATTTCTCTTCCCGAACCTATAAAATCGTGCCGCCGGTTGATAAAAAGGCGCAAAATCTTTATTTTTGAATTTGCGTTTAAAATATCATCCAGCACCTTATCAATAACCATATCCGTTCACCCCGCTTAACATTTGTTTAGTGTACTTAACATATAAACAGATGTCAAGATGCCGCTATCTGTTCCACTCTATCCGTTTCAATTGAATTTGCAAGACAGTATTCCTTTATAACCGCTAAAAATACAGCGCCGTACTGTTTGTTTTTTTGTTCGCCTACTCCACTGATTTTAAGAAAACCATCTGCTCCTGTCGGCTTTTTCCTTGCCATATCGCGCAGAGCGGCGTCTCCAAAAATAACATAAGCCGGAACAGTTTTTCTGTTCGCAATTTCGCGCCGCAGTTTCCGAAGGACCTCAAACAATCCTGTGTCAACGCCTTCCCATGAATCTTTTGCAAATTTGAATATTTTGCCGCGTTTTTTCGCAGGTTTAAGCAGACGGGGAATTTCTTTTCCTTTCAGGCAGAGATCGCCTTTCACGAGAATCTTCAAAACATTGTAATCCTCTGTTTTTTTTATAAAGCCCTGCGCGACAAGCTGTTCAATCCATCCGCGCACATCCCGCACGCTGTAATCAGAAAGAATCCCGTATGTATTCAGCGCATTGTGGCCGTTGTCCATTACACGCTGTTCCCGTGAACCTGTCAATATCAAAGTTGTGTAACCGGCTCCAAAGCGTTCGCGAAGACCTTTGATACAGGATAGAATTTTCCGAGCGATCTCCGGGGCATTGTCCATACCGTCCATTTCTCCGAGACACACGTCGCAGGATTTGCAATTATCTTTTTCAAAAGCCTGTCCGAAATAATTGAGAATTGCTCTGTGCCTGCATGTAACTCCTGTGCAATAGCCATACATACCATTTAATTTTCTGAGAGCTATGTTTTTGGGCTCCGGCTCCATATCTTTCAGAATATTTTTCCAGATCCCGTAATCTCCTCCTGAATAGAGCAGTAAGCACTCGGCTTCCAGACTGTCGCGGCCTGCCCTGCCGCTTTCCTGATGATAGTGCTCGATTGACTTGGGCATACCCGCGTGAATCACATATCGCACATTGGATTTGTCAATACCCATTCCAAAAGCGATTGTAGCGACAATTGTATCAACCTTTTCCTTTATGAACGCATCCTGATTTATCTTTCTGCTCTCTTTATCCATGCCCGCATGATAAGGAGCTGCCCTGTAACCAATGGCATTTAACCGGCTGCACATTTCTTCAACGTCAGCGCGTCTTATGCAGTAGATGATACCGGATTCTCCCTGATGTCTGTCAAGCGCGGAACAGACCTGTTTCAGTTTGTTTGCGCGTCTGACCGCCTTATAAATAAGGTTCGGACGGTCAAATGAGCCGACTATAACTTCAGGGTTTTTCAGATGCAGCTGTTGGGCTATATCCTTACGCACAGGTTCTGTGGCGGTTGCCGTGTAAGCGTGAACGGCAGTTTGAGGGAAATGGGTCTTCAACTGTCCAAGCTGACGGTATTCCGGTCTGAAATCATGACCCCACATACTGACACAGTGCGCTTCGTCCACTGCAATAAAAGAGATTTTTATTTTTTTGAGAAATGTAATGAATCTTTCCGATACAATCCGCTCGGGCGACAGGTAAAGAATTTTGAGATTTCCACGACGCATCATGTCAAAAACAGCATTCTGCTCGGTAAAAGACAGAGAGCTGTCAATTCGCGCTGCAGGAACGCCGCATTCACGCAAACCGTCAATCTGATCCTTCATCAGAGATATCAGCGGCGAGACCACAACAGCCATGCTGCTCATTGTCACAGCAGGCGCCTGAAAGCACAGCGATTTTCCACCGCCCGTCGGCAGAACAACAATGGAATCGCGCCCGTTAACAACGCAGTCTATTGCCCGCTTCTGCAGAGGCATAAAACTGCTATATCCCCAGTATTTTTTCAGAGTTTTTTCAATATTTTGGTTCACCCTGTTAGAAATCCCCTTATTTTTTATTCATCATTACAGGTTTTATTATACGAATATTTTTTACACAATTTCTAACAGGGTTCATTACTTTCCGGCAGGTAACAAATGTCTTCGCATGTTAATTTCTGTACCGGGGTTTACTTCAGGCATTGATTTAGTAGCTTTAAAAAAATATTTTTCCAAAACACAATGATACACATTAAAAGAAACCCACCGGAACCGCACGTGGGGTCGTTGGGGTGAGTGACGGGATTTGAACCCGCGGCCGCCGGAACCACAATCCGGAGCTCTGCCAACTGAGCTACACTCACCATAAAAAAAATATCAAATATTTTCGCGCCCGGCATGACTCGAACATGCGACCCTCTGCTTAGAAGGCAGATGCTCTATCCAACTGAGCTACGGGCGCAACCGGGCCAATTATACAAAATATTTTGTTTGACGTTAATAACCCGCAGAATGCAGGTTACTGAATTTAAGAAACCCTTATCTGTTTTTTACGAATAAGGCAATCAATCTTTTGCCGAAGAGCTGAGGCGGGCTTTCCATCCTTGCAACATCCGAAAGAATATTTTGTATCCTTTCCATCTGCTTGTAGCCCTCTTTTTTGAAAATATTCTCCCTGCCCCTGAAAAAAATCGTCATTTTTACCTTGTCCCCCACCGCGAGAAATTTTTTCGCTTTGCCTACCTTTACTTCGATGTCGTGGTCGTCGGTGTGCGGTCTGAAACGTATCTCCTTCAGCGTAGAGACATGTTTGGTTCCCTTGTTTTTTTTGGCCTGCATGTAGCGGTATTTGGAATAATCCATAATTCTGCATACGGGCACATCCCTGTCCGAGACCTGAACGAGGTCAAGCCCCTTCACAGTCGCCATATTAATGGCTTTAAATTTTTCTATAACACCGATGTTTTTCCCAGTTTCGTC
Organism: bacterium; assembly: GCA_043811795.1. Taxonomy (GTDB): domain Bacteria; phylum CG03; class CG03; order CG03; family CG03; genus JBDRMV01. The sequence continues at coordinate 12,544 of JBDRMV010000083.1, forward strand.
GATAAGCTGAACTTTTTCAGCCCTGATACGTTCATTTGTAAAAGACCTTTTTTGCACCTCTGTTTTCCTCCTTTATACTTTCTCTCTCACATACAATCCGTGGCTATTCGACTCAATAGGGGGGATTCTCCCCCCTGATTGTGCTCCTCACGCGCTTACCAGCGCATTCGTCGCCTGTCACCCCCCATGTGGTACAAGGATTGTTGTTTTTTACGTGCATACTTTAAAGCTAAATCCGCCGGGAATTTCCCGCGGAACTCTTCATTAAAACCCCTGCAATTCTCAAGTCCTCCGCCGTTGTTATTTTCATATTTATTGACTCCGCCGTAATAATTTTTACAGGAACTCTCATTTTTTCAAGAACCGCAGCCTCGTCGGTAAAAACGGTTTTTCCCGACAGAAGTTTTTTCATCCTGACGAGGAATTCCGACCTGAATGCCTGCGGCGTCTGAGCCTCTACCAGCATTTTTCTCGGAACGGTTTTCTTTGCAAACCCTTTTTCCGCAATTTTAATCGTGTCCCGGCAGGGAACGGCCAGAACAGCGCCGCCGGACCTGTGCGCTGCCCGGACAGACATCTTTATCATTTTCTCCGTAATGAACGGCCGGGCGGAATCATGAACAAGGATGACCTCCGTTTGCGGACAAATTTCCCTGACGCCGTTTAAGAGAGAGTCCTGCCTCCTGCGCCCTCCGAAAACGATTTTTATCTTCGGATTCCGCAGTTTACCCGCGCCGACGTAATCCCGCGGCACGACGAGAACAATGCTGCGGATAAACTTCGATTTCTCAAGTTTTTTCAAACTGTATTCAAAAAGAAACCGCGAGTTTAATTTTACGAACTGTTTCGGAATTTTCAACCCCGCCCTTGTGCCCGAACCTGCGGCGAGAAGAACAGCAGTTACAAAAGGCCTATCGCCCGCCATTATCAAGTTTCGCAAAAATCATTCTGCCTGCATCGGTCTGAAGAGAACTTGTTACGGCGACCTTCCTCTTCGAACCTATAAACTTCCTGGCGTCTTCCACAACCACCATTGTCCCATCGTCGAGATACCCCACTGCCTGCCGGTGTTCCTTGCCCTCGCGGAGAAGGAAAATTTCAAGCGCCTCGCCGGGGAGAACAATCGGCTTAAGCGCTTTAGCGAGAGCGTTCAGGTTCAGAACCTGCACACCCCTTATTTCGGCAACCTGGGCGAGATTGAAGTCCGTCGTCATCAGCCGCGCTTTCAATGCCCTGCAGCACTGCAAAAGTTTTTCGTCGGTCTTTTGAATTTCGGGATAATCCTTCTCATAAATCTTCATACTGACGCCGCTGTCTTTTTTTTCAATGACCGAAATTGTCTGAAGGCCTCGGCGGCCGCGGGTTCTTTTCAAATCATCGGCGGAATCCGCGAGCGTCTGGAGTTCGGATATAATAAACCTCGGAATAACCAGCACCGTCAGGATAAAACCCGATTTCGCAACGTCAATTATTCTTCCCTCAATAAGAACACAGCTGTCAACGACGATGCTATCGGGAATGAGTTTTTTTGAGGTGAATGAAATGTTTTTGTCCAGCAGGTATAACTCGCTTTTTTTCTTCACGGCGAGCAGCATACCCACATAACCGAAAACAATTTTCAAAAGGAGCGAAGACCGCTCCCATGTTCTCACGATTTCTTCGCTGAAAGTTACAACGACGAGATAATCCAGAACTTTCGCGGTAATCAAACCGATAATAATACCGAGAAACGCCGCAATGATGTCGTCAAGCGGAACTTTTTCAATAAGCCATTCCACAAAAATAACAATTAAAGCCGCTCCCGTGCCGATTAAAATGCCTTTCGGCCCGGAAGAAATCTGGAAATAACCCACGATGGGCCCCACGATAATAATCAGAATCCTTGCAAACCACATAATCATAACAACCCCCCTATAAGAATATCAAATATCAAAAACCAAAAGACAAATATCGGACTTCGTAATCATTTTTCCTGTATAACCTTTGCCGCTTCCTTTATATTTTTTACTTCAAACAGTTTCATTTTACCAGAAATATTTTTCCCAACCGGCGGAAGAACCATTTTTTTAAACCCGAGATTTCCGGCTTTCCTCACTCTGTCTTCCATTCTGGAAATGTTCCTGATTTCTCCCGTAAGCCCGATTTCGCCGGAGAATATGAAATCCTGCGGGACAACAAACTTCCTGAATGCCGAAATAATTGAAACAGCAATTGCAAGGTCGGCGGCGGGCTCGTTGATTTTCATCCCTCCGGCGGCATTCAGATAAATATCGGATGACGATAATCTGAGAGACAGAAAACGCTCGAGAATTGCGATAATGAGATACACCCTGTTGAGGTCAAGGCCCGTAACCTGCCTCCTCGGATACTGGAATGCCGTCGGGTTTATGAGCGCCTGTATTTCCGCCGCGAAGGGAGAACTCCCCTGACAGGCGCAGACGGCAACGCTTCCCGGCGCATCCCGTTTTCCCGCAAGAAAAAATTTTGAGGCATCGGCCACCGGTTCAATACCGGTCCCGCACATATGAAAAACCGAAAATTCCTGCGTGTTCCCGAAGCGGTTTTTGGTCGAATGCAGAATCCTGTAACCGTGAACGGGACTTTCGTCCAGATAAAGGACGACATCCACCATGTGTTCAAGAATTTTGGGTCCCTGCAGGATTCCTTCTTTCGTAATGTGCCCCGAAAGAATAAAAGACACGTTCTGCGTTTTTGCAATACCGACTATTCCGGCCGTCACTTCTTTCATCATTGAAGGCGCCGCGGCGAAACCGGATATCTCGGCGGTCTTCAGCGACTGAATGGAATCAATCATAACCACCGCAGGTCTCAGCCGTTTTATTTCCGAGGTAACCTCTTCAAAATCCTGTGTCGCCAGGAGTTGAATATTTTGTCCTTTTCGTATTCTTTTTGACCTCAGGCAAACCTGCAATAAACTCTCCTCGCCCGTGACATAAAGGACTCCCGAAACGGAAGACGCAATCTGGAGCATAACCGTGGATTTTCCTATACCGGGAGGTCCCGCGAGGAGAATAACCGAACCCTGCACAATTCCGCCGCCGAGAACAGCGTCAACTTCCGCAGAACCGGCGGAAATTCTTTTGAAATCACCTGCCGATAATTCGGAAATCCGCACCGCTTTTCTAAAGACCTTCCCGGAAGAAATACTTTTTTCCTCCGTAAAAGTCCCCCACTTGCTGCAGTAAGGACACTGCCCTAATGTCTGCGCTGACTTATAACCGCAGTTCTTACAGACAAACATTTTAATAGCGGTAAACGGATGCCTCTGTCTTCATTTCGGCATTGAGGTGGCAAGAGATCCCAGACCGAAAAGATACGGCAGGTCTTCATCATCATAAACAAGGTTCAGCCCGACGCGCAGATCTTTTTCCTCGAGGACATCGCCGGCGCCGAGGTTTGCGTACAGCCAGTTTGCCAACCTTATCCTTGCGGTCACGTCAACCCACGGTTTAGTGCCCTCGGCGACCTTCCTGTCAAACCTGTAAACTTCGGAATTAAGCTCCAGAAATCTAAAGGGTTTAACCGAAAAACCCAGCCCGCCCGACGAGCGCAGAAGCCCGCCGTAAATCGTTACCCTCCCGAAGGTCTTACCCAGATAAGCGTTGAACGAACTTATTTTCTGACCGGCGGCCGGGTCGCTGCTCGTCGCCATGTCGTAAGTTGCGCCTGCTTTCTCCTTTATATTCGACACCCCCAGATAGTAGAACTTGTTCTTCTGCGGCATTATCTTTATCCCGAGGTCGTTCCTGTATTTGCCGTCATCCGTGTTGTAATCAAGTTTGTAATCCCATAACGTCTTAAAACCCGTCATCCTGTTGAGAACTTTCTTGGCGGAGTCCGTGGCGCGCTTCAGGTTTGAAACGGTTTCCTTCACCTCGCCGGCGACTTTCTTGTCGTTCACAAGAGTCCCGAAAGCGCCTTCGGAATCCGACAGTTTATCGGCAAGTTCCTGTATCCCTTCAAACGCCTGCTGCGCCGACTCAATAAGTTCCGGAAACTGGTCAAGCGCCCTGTCTAAATCGCCTCTCCTTTTCTTGAGGACCTCGGTAAAACTTCTGATATTCTTAACGATGTTCTTAATGTCGTCTTCGTCCTCAATTCCCATATCGATTTTTCCCGTTATGCTCCTTATATTTTCTATTGCCCCGCGGATGACTTCGCCGAGCGGCTCCTCGCCCGTGCCAGGTTTCAGGGATTCCAGAATTTCTTCAATACTCACCGACGAGAGACCCATTATGACCTCGCCTTCTTTTATAAGAGGTTTGTCTATCCCCCCCGCGGTTATCTGCAGGTATTTCGTCCCGATAACTCCCGTCGAAACGACCCTCACGATACAGCCGTGATGTATTCTGTATTTTTGGTCAATCCTGACGGTCACCATGGCTTTCCCGTCCCGGGTAATTTCAAAACTCAGAACTTTCCCGACCTGCACCCCTGCGATTCTTACGGGAGAATCCGTGGTGAGACCTGAAATATCGTCAAAAATAATGTTGAACCTGTAGCCGGGACGGATATTAATTTTACCCAGAATCACAATTACAACGGCAAGCACGCTCGCCCCGATTAAAACAAAAAGCCCCACCTTTACCTTATTTGTCATAAGCGCTCCTTATCCGCATTATTCCCGCTCGTATAGTGTATAGTATCCGCATTGAAAGCTCCTATAAAATCTTTCAGACTCCGCAGTTCCGTATTTTTTATATCTTCTCCCGAACCGATTGTTTTTATCACACCGTCATAGAGAAAAGCGATTCTGTGCGAGACCTTGAACGCGGAGTGCATATCGTGAGTGACGGCAATAGACGTTATTTTAAGTTCCCTGTTTATTTTCACAATCAGGTCGTTTATCGATTCGGCAAGAACAGGGTCAAGCCCCGTCGTCGGTTCGTCGTAAAAAAGATATTCCGGCGACGTCGCTATCGCCCGCGCAAGCGCCACTCTTTTTTTCATTCCGCCCGAAAGAGCGTAAACCTGCATTCGCTCTGCGGACGGGAGAGACACCATTTCAAGAACATCCCTAACCTTCCTCTTAATCTGCGCATCGTTCATTTTAGTGAGGTGTCTTATACCGAAAGCGACATTTTCAAAAACATCAAGAGAGTCAAAAAGAGCCGCACCCTGAAAAAGCATTCCGAATTTTGTCTGTACCTTCAGAAGTTCGTCACCTTCGATTTTCGTAATGTCCGTCCCATCCACCAGAATACTCCCCGAATCCGGCTTTAAAAGCCCTACAATGTTTTTGAAAAGAACGGACTTGCCCATCCCGCTTGCGCCGATTATGGTTATAACTTCTTTATCCAGAATTTGTAAATTCAAACCCTTCAGCACATTCCGGCCGTTGAAACTTTTGTAAAGATTTTTTATCTCAATTCCCATACCTTTCTACATCTCCGTTAAAAATCCCCAAGAAAAATGACGTTGTCTGACGGGGCTGTTTTGCAGCGAGCGGAGTGTGGCCGTGCAAACACCTGCAAGACGGCGGAGATGTCTGACGGAGCCGTCAATCCGAGGAGTTTTACAGGATGCCCGCAGGATTGCGGAGCGAGCCGCAGACGTGAGCGTCTCCGGTAGGCATCTCCGCCGACGCCAAAACTGCAAGCGTCCCCGGAAGCGTTTCGTCCGCCTTGGTGGAGCAACGTCATTTTCCTTTTTCATCCTATTCCTATGCTTATCAGGAGAGACGTGAGAAAATAATCCGTCGCAATAATCAGCACCATGGAAACGACGACGGCGTTTGTCGTTGCTTTCCCGACGCCCTCGGCGCCGCCGGACGTCCTGAGGCCGTGAAAGCAGGAAACCCACACAATTATCAGCGCAAAAAAAGCGCTCTTTATTAAACCGTGCATCAAATCCTCGACTCCCATCCTTGTAATCTCTTCCCAGTATTTTGAAAACGGGACCTGCAGTTTATACATTGCGACGACAAGCCCGCCTAAAATACCCGCGCAATTGGAAAACAGCGTGAGAAACGGCAGAGCAATCATAAAAGCGAGAAACCTCGGGACCAGAATATACCTGATGGGTTCCGTCCCGAGAGTGTAAAGGGCGTCAATCTGTTCCGTAACTTTCATCGTCCCGATTTCGGCAGTCATCGCGGCGCCTGCGCGGCCGGTAACAATAATTGCAGTAAGCACCGGACCTAATTCTAAAATTATTGAATACCCGACGACAAGACCGACATATATCGGTTCGTTGAAAATACCGAGAAATGTCTCGCCCGTCTGAAGAGCCAGAACCATACCCGTAAAAAAGCCGCATAAAATGACGAGAGCAACCGACTGGTTCCCTATTCTTATCAGTTGTTCGAGAGTGTTTCCGAATTCAATACGTTTCGTAAATACGGCTTTTACCGTTTTGTAAAAAATCTCCGAGGCCTCGCCCAGGGCTTCTAAAAAACCGCCTATTTTATTCATATATCCTCGGGACCCTCGCAGAAATTCCGCAGGTTATTTCATAGTTTATAGTTCCGCAGATGCCGGCGATTTCCTCGGCGGAAATCTGCTCTCGCCCCTGACGCCCCATCAGCACGACGTCCTCGCCGATTTTAGGATTCTTCAAATCCGTCACGTCAACCATAATCATATCCATACAAACCCTGCCGGCGATAGGGAACCTTCTCCCCCGTATTATGACGGAACCCCTGTTTGAAAGTTCACGCCTGAGCCCGTCGGCATAACCGATCGGAAGCGTTGCAAGAGTCGTTTGCTTTTTGGCGGACCAGGAGCCGCCGTAAGAAACTTTCTCGCCTTTTTTTATTTTTTTCAGAAACACAATTTTTGTGTGAACGCTCATCACCGGTTTTATCCCCCTGAATCCGGGATACGGCTTAAGCCCGTAAATTCCGAGGCCCGGGCGAATCATATCAAATGCGGGGTGCGGGAGCCGCAGAGCCGCCGTGTTTGAAGCGTGAAAACATATTCCCGGCGACTCAAGTTTCTTTTGAAGTTTAATAAATTCCCCCGCCTGTTTCATCGTGAGAGAAACGTCGCAGTCGGCGCTCGGAAAATGCGTATAAACGCCTTCTATTAAAACGTTTTTCATGTTTGAGATTGCAAGAATTCCGGCGTAAGCATTTCTTATTTTCAGCCCTATTCTGTTCATCCCGCAGTCAACCTTGACGTGCACCAAAACGGGCCTTCGGGCAATCCCGGACAGGGCCGCCGCCGACTCGACGGAGGCAATCGTCGGAGTCAGGTTATATTTTATCACTTCCCTGAAATTGCCGAACGGATAAATGCTGCCGCCTATCAAAATGTTTTTTTTTATTCCCTGCTTCCTCAGAGCAATGCCTTCCTCAATCAGCGCCACCGCTAACATTTTAATGTTCCATCGCTGAAGCGTTTTTGAGACCTCCTTGGAACCGTGACCGTACGCGTCCGCTTTAACAACAGCGATGACGGGAGAAATTTTTCTCAGAAATTCGTAGTTCGCCTTGAGATTTTTCAGATTAATTTTACAGACAGTTGGCCTTAATATCATGCCGGCTCTTCTTCCCCAAATGTTTTTTCAAGTTCGACGAACTGCGAAAATTCCTTGCGAAACTTGAGATTTATCGTGCCCAGCGCCCCGTTTCTCTGCTTGCCTATTATTATTTCCATAACTGGATTAGCGTTGCCATCGTCCGTCTCATCAGACCGATGAAGGAAAAGAACAAGGTCGGCGTCCTGCTCGATGGCGCCGGAATCCCTTAAATCGGAAAGCCGCGGCTTACTTGATTTCCCGGTCCTTTTTTCAACTTCCCTTGATAACTGCGAAATGGCTATGACCGGAACACTCAAATCCTTCGCCATCAGTTTCAGGCTCCTTGATATCTCGGCGATTTCAAACTGCCTGTACTTTACGCCGCCCTGGCTTCCCGGCATCAGCTGAATATAATCAACAAGGATAAGCCCTATGCCTCTTTCCGTCAGAAGGCGCCGGGCTTTAGCCTTCATCTCAAGAACGGTCGGCGTGGATGAGCCGTCGATAAAAACAGGGTAACCCTGCATTTTGTTTATCGTGCTGTTGATTCTGCTTTCGTCTTTGCTCGTGATGCACTGGTCGAGTGTCTCATACCTCAGCCGGTTCATTGCAATGTGCGCCTCGGAGGACAGGACTCTTCTTAAAAGTTCGTCCGAAGACATTTCCAGAGAGAAAATACAAACCGCAGGAGGCTTTTCGCCTTTATAGTCCTTTACGAGCTGGCGGGCGACATTCAGACAAATATTTGTTCCGAAAGTCGTTTTTCCCACCGAGGGGCGCGCCGCAATAATGATGAGTTCGCCCTGGTGAAGGCCGAACGTCCTGCTGTCGAGTTCCCTGAAACCGAATTTCAGAGGCCCGCGGGGACGGCTGCTTCCTATTTCGGTGAGAAAACTTTTTCCGAGTTCTCCCAGCCGGTCAAAGTCCGACGACGTTACCCTGTCGTATGTGACGTCCATAATCCTCTTCGCTGCTTTATCCAGAATAGCGGAAGTCGATTTTTTTTCCTTGAGACACATATTTATTACGTCGCTGCTTGCCTCGATCAGCGATCTTAAGAGATACTTGTCCTTCACGATATGCGCGTATTCTTCGGCGTTGGCCGAAACCTCCACCGTTTCCACCAGCGACGTCAGATAATCCATCCCGCCGATACGGTCGAGGTCGTGCTTCTGGTCAATATTTGATTTCAGGGTCAGAAGGTCTATCGGCGTTGAGTTCTGCAGGAGTTCAAGCATCGCCGAATATATTTTTTTGTTTTTCTCGTCATAAAAAACATCGGAATTTATTCCAAGGATGCCGAGGACATCGTGAATAAGTTTAGCGTCGATCAGAACGGCGCCCAAAACCGCCTTTTCCGCTTCAAGGTCGTGCGGCGGAATTTTGATATCCTGAACTTCGGCAGAAACCGTCTCTTTAGCCATTTCCGGATGCTTCCGTTTTTCCTTTATTTTTCACTCTTTCGGCGTGACCCAAATCTTCAGCTTTGCTTCTACTTCCGGATGAATTTTTACCGAGACCTCATAAATTCCCACTTCCTTTATGGCGTCCTTCATGACAATCTGTTTCTTATCTATTTCAATGCCTTTTACGAGAAGAGCCGAGGCGATTTCAGCCGACGAAACCGCGCCGAAAAGTTTCTTTTCCTCATGCACGGGACGGACGATATTAAGTTCCGTGTCTTTCAGGCGAGCCGCTAACGCCTGCGCCTTCTGGAGTTCACGCCCCTTGCGCTCAATATACCGCGCCTTAATTTTGTCAACGCGTTTTATTTCGTTCGCCGTCGCTGGATATGCCATGCCATTCGGAAGGAGATAGTTTCTCGCAAACCCCTCCTTAACATCTTTAACGTCGCCTATATCGCCGAGATTGACGACATTTTCAGCAAGAATTATCTTCACTTTTTTCCTCCCTCTTTTTAATTTTTCCCCTGAAGTCAATCCACGTATCCAAAATACCCGTGACAGCCGGAACGGGATATATAAAAACGAAAAAAATCATAAAACCGACTTTGAAAAAGGCGGGAACCCCGTACCGGGACAGGAGAAACCAGAGAATTTCCATCCCCTTTATGAAAAAGAAGAAGACCGAAATTACGAAGACATTTTTAAAAACAAACCGGCTGAACGGGCCGCTGAAAAAAATTCCTCCGGCGATTGAACCGGTTAAAAGGTAAATCGGCGCGGGGATAATTGCGGTATCCTGAAATATGTCTTTTCCGCCCTTCAGCAGAAATCCGATTATGCCCGTATTCAGAAAAAAACCGGCGGCGGCAAACATGAAAACGATGGCGGGCAGAATCTCCGCGGTTTCAAACGCAAAAGACCCTATTTCCTTTTCCAGCGCCATTTCTTTCTGACCCGCGAAGGTGTACAGCAGAACGCGGCTGATTTTATTAAAAAAAGCGGCTGTAAAATCCAGTTTCGAAAAAACATAAAAAAGCATCCAGAGTGTCAGCAGACCCGAAAAAACACCGGAAAACACGGCAAAATATTTTCCGGCGGGCTTCAGAGACCTGCCGGCAAAAAAACCGCTCAGCGCCGTAACGGCGGCAAAAACCGCCCAGAACCGGGACGGAATGAAAAATATCCCGGCGGCCAGAACGCCGCAGAAAAGCAGGACCTCGGATTTTCTGCCGTAAGAGGCGAGAACTCCCAGCCCGCAGGACCCCGGAAAATAAAAAACGGGAAAAACCTGTGCGAGAAAAACAAAAAAAATGAATGACGAGATAACCCTGAAGAACAAAACCACTTACATTACGTAAGGCAGCAGAGCAATCTGCCGCGCTCTTTTTATCGCGAGCGTAAGAGCCCTCTGATGCCTGGGACAGGTTCCTGTTATGGACGACGGCAGAATGCGGGCATTGTCACCGACGTAATTCCTCAAGACTCTCACGTTTTTGTAATCGATTTCCATTTTTGCAGTGCAAAATCTGCACGGCCGAGGCGGTCTCTTTTTTCTCACAAATTTTCGCTTAAACGGTTTTCTTTGCATAATTTACCTCACTTTATATTAAAAAGGCACGTCGTCTTCGGACGGGGTATTCGGCGGGTCTTCAACAATTTCCTCATCCGGCGGAGCGGCAGCGACGCCCTGCGAATAATCATCACCCTGACGTTTCGGAGCGCGATTTAAAAACTGAACCGCGGAAGCGATAACTTCCAAGGTGTTCCTCTTCTGTCCGTCCGATGTTTCCCATGCACGGGACTGCAGGCGGCCCTCAACAAAAACGGGACTCCCTTTCTGCAGATACTGCGAACAATTCTCCGCCTGCTTGCCCCACACGACCACCGGCACAAAGGAAACGGTCTGCTTTTTTTCTCCCGTCTGCCTGTCGGTATAATTTCTGTTGCATGCGACGCTGAAACGGGCAACCGGCTGGTCGCCTTTCGTATAGCGTTTTTCGGGGTCTTTCGTGAGATTCCCCATCAGCATCACCTTGTTAAAATTTGCCATCCCCCCCCCTGTTTAAGGCAGCCCCGCGGGCTGCCCGGCATTTTTAGTTTTTTATTTCTTTTTCTTATCCACTTTTACAGTCAGGAACTTGAGGACAGAGGTGTTGTATCTGTAAAATTCCACAAGATTGCCGGGAACTTTGGAATCAGCCGTTGAAAATTTTATGTAGTGGTAAACGCCTTCCGTATTCTTCTTGATTTCGTAAGCGAGATACTTCTTACCCCAAACCTCTTCTTTTTCAACCGACGTTTTCCCGTCCTCTAAAATCTTTTTTACTCCGCCGACGACCTCGGCGGAGTCACCCTCCGAAATATCCGCCGGCGTAATGAAAATCGTTTCGTAATCCATAAATCCTCCTTTATGGCCTACCGTCCGCCCAAACTCGCCGCAAGGCAATCAGGCGGAAAAGGATACCCTTAAAACTCGTTTAACAAATAACAAAATACTCAGAATAAATCAAGTATTATATCGTGCAGTTTGAAAATAACCGGCGCGAACACAAGAGCGACAATCGACATAAGCTTTAAAAGGATGTTTATAGACGGACCCGCCGTATCCTTGAAAGGGTCGCCGACTCCTTTTGGCATCCAGCCTTGCAACCATCCCGTTCAAGTAGTTGGCGGCCGCCTTGGCCTCCACCGGCACAGTGCTCGGGTCGAGCTTGCGCCACTTGGAAACGCAGGCCGTTGCGCCCCTATCAAAGGGGAAACGCAGCCCTCCGATGTCCCTAGCCGGGTCCACGGCAAAGATGGAGACATCCAACCTCTTCTGGGGCGGAAGAATTTCAAAGGCGATCTGGGGGTAAAAGCAGATGATCTTGATAAAACCCTGCGTAAT
>JBDRMV010000084.1:0-5853 GCA_043811795.1 bacterium
GGTGGTTAAGATAATTTTTTCCCGCGGAGCGATTTTCTTAAAGAAACATTCGCCGAATATTTTATCAATAGCATTATGTCGCCCTATATCTTCGGCAAAGATTTCTATTTTGTTTTGATTGCAGAGAGCTGCCGAATGAACGCCTCCTGTCTTTTTAAATAATGCGGACTTTTCCTGAAATCTTTTCATCAAATCAGCAACCTGCTTATGAGTAATCCGAATATTTGAATTTAGCGGTTTACAATCTTCTATATCCTGAAGATTATAAAATGAAGAACCTCGGCCGCAGCCTGAACCGATTATTCTCTTTTGAAAAAAATCCTGCGCAACCTGAAAGTCCTTATCCAATTCAATATCAACATAATGCCCATTTTTACCAAGAATTACATTTTTTATCGGAGCGCTGTCTCTAATCAAACCTTCCGATAGCAGAAAGCCCGCCGCTAAATATTCCAGCTTATAAGGGCTGCACAAAAGAGTTACGATTTCCTGACCGTTAACCAGTATTGTAAAAGGAATTTCTTTTATAATCAAATCTTTTTTTATATCCCTCTCACCGGACTTGAGTTGAACAATACTCAATTCCCTTGAATTCAACATATCCATCCTCCGCCGAGCACGAGATCCCCGTCGTAAAAAACAACCGCCTGTCCGGGCGTAATTGCTCTCTGGGCTTTGTCAAACCTTACTTTAACCCTGCCGCAGCCTCGAGGCGTCACAAGCGCGCCCTGCTCTTTATGCCTGTATCTTATACGCGCCTTTACCTTCAAAGGTCCCTGCGGCTCGTCCATGGAACTCCAGTTTACGAAGGACGCTTCCAGTTCACTTTTAAACAGCTTTTCATCCCCGCCTACAATTACCTTATTATTTTCTCTGTCTATTTCAACGACATAAAGAGGTTTTTTGTGCGCGCCGATTCCCTTCCTCTGACCGATTGTATAAAAAGCGATTCCTGTATGTTCTCCCAAAACTTTGCCTGTGGTATCCACAATCGGCCCGGACCGAAAATAATCCGCGTTAATTCGTGTTTTAAGGAATTCGCGGTAGTCCCCGTTTATAAAACAGATTTCCTGGCTCGCAGGTTTATCATGAACCTTTAAGCCGAATTCCTTTGCCAGTTTACGCACTTCCTCTTTCGTATAATCCCCTAAAGGAAAACGTATATGCTTCAGTTGTTTTTGAGATAACGAAAAGAGAAAATACGACTGGTCTTTATTTTTATCTTTTCCTTTTTTTAAAAGATGCCTCTTCCCGTTATGCGCGAGGCGGGAATAATGCCCTGTGGCGATATAATCCGCTCCGAAACTTTTGGCTTTGTTCAGAAGCGTGCCTAATTTTACCGTCTCATTGCAGACAATGCACGGATTCGGCGTGCGGCCGCAAACATATTCCCTGCAGAAATAATTTATAACTTTGTTTTCAAACTCTTTTTCATAGTTCAGGGCATAAAAGGGAATCCCTATCTGCTGAGCGACTTTTCTTGCATCATCTATTCCCCTGTTCCCGCAGCAGCCTGCTTCGGAAATTTCCCCCGTATGGGGTAATTGCATACTGAGCCCGATAACTTCATATCCCTGTTTCGCCAGCAGACAGGCGGCCGTTGAAGAATCGACACCGCCGCTCATTGCCACTGCCACCCGTTTCTTCATTTATTTCTTTTTATGTTTCTTAAGATAATCATCAATAGCCGATCTCAGCGCTTCCTCCGCCAATACGGAGCAATGCATTTTTATCGGCGGCAAGCCGCCCAGCGCTTCGGCAACTGCTTTGTTGGATATTGCCAATGCTTCATCTACACTCTTTCCCTTCACTAACTCGGTAACCATTGAACTGGTGGCAATGGCGGCGCCGCAACCGAAAGTTTTGAATTTGGCGTCGACAATTATGTTATTTTCAACTTTTATGTATAACTCCATTATGTCCCCGCAGACGGGATTACCGACGTGGCCGACCCCGTCCGGGTTTTTTATCGCTCCCACATTTCTCGGATTACGAAAATGTTCCATTACTTTTTCACTATACTGCATATTTATTTCTCCTCCTGCTATCCTCCGCTGATAGCACTCCTGATCTCTACTGTATCGCGTTCTTTCAATAAGAACTTGCCGTATTCAGTCCAGGGTACGACTCTCCCGTTCACGGCAATGATTCTCCCTGTAGAATTTATATTCAATTCCTTAAATAATTCCTTGACTGTCCTGCCGGTTATCTTCTTTTTCTTCCCGTTATAAATTATATTCATTATAACTTCTTTTTCTTTACTTAACTTAATTCCAACATCCTGTTTACGGACCGGATTGCTCTCATCCGGACATCATCCGGGACACTTACCTCTTCTTTCATGTCTTCAAGCGCCCACAAAACTTTTTCTAAACTGTTCAACTTCATATTCGGACATACGGCCGCATCCGATGCCGGATGAAATTCTTTTTCAGGATTTTCTTTCTGTAACCGGTAAATCAATCCTGTCTCTGTGCCGATAATTATTTTGCCTGCCTTTGATTCTTTTGCATATCTGCACATACCGCTTGTAGAGAGAACTTTGTCAGCCAGATTAATTACTTCCTGCGTACACTCCGGATGCGCCAGCACTTCCGATTCAGGGTATTTCTCTTTCTGTTTAATGATATCTTCTGCCAATATTTTTACATGAACAGGGCAATATCCGTCCCATAATATCATCTTTCTGCCGGTCCGGTTTATTACATATTGCCCGAGATACTTGTCAGGAACAAAAATTATTTCCTGATTACTGTTCAAAGATTGAACAATCTTTACGGCATTAGCAGAAGTACAGCAGATATCGCTCTCCGCTTTAACTTCGGCAGTTGTATTTACATAAGAGACTACCACAGCGCCGGGATGCTTCTTCTTTAATTCGCGGAGCATCCCTGCATCCGCCATACCAGCCATCGGACACCCTGCTGCGGGAGCCGGCATCAAGACGGTTTTATCCGGGCAGAGAATAGAGGCGGTTTCCGCCATAAAATGCACGCCGCAAAAAACAATTACCTCGGCGTCTGTCCCGGCTGCTTTTTGGCTCAGGTACAGAGAATCGCCAAGATAGTCGGCAATATCCTGTATTTCAGGCGGCTGGTAATTATGAACCAGGATAACTGCATTCCTTTCCTTTTTAAGTTTCAAAATTTTTTCCGCCAGCATATCCATTTCTATATCATATACCTTATTACTTCCCGCCTGCTCAATTTATTTACAATGGCCGCTCGCTCTTTATTTTCAGGAAAGACGCTGAAATTTAATTTCACATTGTGACTGCTATCTTTACAGTAATACGCGACAAGTTTTAACGCTGTCTGTACATTTTTATCATTTATTTCTCCACGGCCTACCGCGCTTGGACCTTTTACATCCGGTTCTATAGTCAAATCTCCACTGCATGCAAGTTTTATTAATCTCTGGTTTTCATCCTGATTTCTTCCTATTATCAGCTTAAAAAAATCACTTATTCTGAAATATCTTCCATTCTTAGCTAAATTGACATTATGGGTATTGAGCATATCAGATTTTAATAGGTCCTTTATCCTTAAACTAAAACCGGGATCCGTTAACAAACAGCCGCCGGCAGGACAAGCGTGGTCTGAAATATTAAATTTTTTAACCAGTTCAAATTGTTTTTTTCTTGACCGTCCGGCAATATTAAGAAGGTTGTCCCTGTTTATCCAGCCCTCCTTTTCCGGAATACTTGCGGGCAATAATTTTGCGCAAAGCGGACGGACAATAAGACCTTCCAACCCGCTCGCTTTTTCAATAATTTCCATCGCTTTTCTATTCTGGCTCATAGGCCTCTGTCCGAGAACCTCTCCCGTTATAATAAAACTTGCGCCTATCTCATTCATAATTTCTTTGGCTTTTCTTAACATCAGAATCCTGCAGTCTATGCACGGGTTCAAATTCTTGCCATAACCATAGCGCGGTTTTTTAACGACTTCCAGATATTCTTCCGCAATATTGAATATCTTTAAATCAATATTCAACCTTTCTGAAATCAGCGCTGATTTCTTCCTGCAGCCTCTTTTTCCGTCGCAGAGACAAAATGGCGTAACAAAGTTAACGGCAACAACTTCTATTCCCAGATTAGATATAATTTCTATCGCTAAACTGCTATCCAGCCCCCCTGAGAGTAAAGATACCGCTTTCATGATTTCTTTTTATATAATGGCGACATCTTCCTTAATCTTTCTATAATTTCAGGAAGCGCCCCTATTACGTATTCTATATCTTTTTCTGTATTATCTTTACCCAGACTGAATCTTACCGAACCCTGAGCAAGCGCAGGTTCTACTCGCATTGCCTTCAAAACATGTGAAGGCTCCAGGGCGCCGGAAGTACATGCGGAACCGCTGGAAACAGATATCCCCTTCATATCCAGGTTCAGTATTATTGATTCTCCTTCAACAAATCCAAAAGACATATTCAGCGTATTAGGAAGTCTTTTCCCCGGATGTCCGTTCAAATAAACTTTATCTATTTTTTCACTAATGCCGCTGCACAGGTTATCCCGCAGATTTGTTAAGCGGAATTTCTCTTTTTCCATCTCATTTGAAGCAATTGAACAGGCTTTTCCGAATCCAACTATTGCCGGCACATTTTCTGTGCCTGCTCTCTTGTTTTTCTCGTGATACCCTCCGTGAAGAAGAGGCTGAATCTTTGTTCCCTTCCTAACATAAAGAGCGCCGATTCCCTTAGGCCCGTATATTTTGTGAGCCGACAGAGAGAGCAAATCGGCATTTATGTCATTTACATCAACCGGAATTTTACCCGCAGACTGCACGGCGTCGGTGTGAAAACAAATCCCTTTTTCTTTTGCTATTTTTCCAATATCGGCAACAGGTTCAATCACGCCCGTTTCATTGTTTGCGTGCATAACGGTAATAAGAATTGTTTCATCGGTTATTGCTTTTCTCAATTCGTCGGGATTAACGAGACCGTGTTTATCGACCGCAAGATAAGTGATTTTAAAGCCGTTCTTCTCCATATATTTACAGGTTTTTAAAACCGCATGGTGCTCAATAGACGAACTTATGATATGTTTCCCTTTTTTCCGGAGAGCATAAGCAATTCCTTTAATAGCAAAATTATCCGCCTCAGTTCCGCCGCTGGTAAAAACTATCTCATCCGGTTTTGCGCTAATAAGAGCAGCCACTTTTTCTCTTGCTTCGTCAACAGCCTTCCTTGCTTGTTGTCCAAACTGGTGAATGCTGGAGGCATTCCCGAATATATCTTTAAAATAGGGCTGCATCGCTTCCAATACATCCGGATGAACAGGCGTGGTAGCATTATGGTCAAAATATATTCGCCTCATTTTGTCGGCGCTAAGCGCTTAAATCCGAATTCCTATCACTTTAATCCGCATCCTGTACGTTTCTAACCTACGATATCTCCTCCGATTGGCTTTACATCCACTCCTGCCTTAACTAAATATTTAATTCCCTTTTCCACATTTTTTTCTTCGCCGTCTAACTCAAGAACCAGTTCTCCTACTGTTTCGGTAACTCTTGCCCGACGGATATTTGGAATTACATCATACTTCTTTGCCATCCTGAATGTTACCGGCTCTTTAATAAGATTTTGCGGGAAAACCAATTTCACCAATTTTTTTACCAACTTTTTCTTAGGCATTTCTACTTACCTCCCCCGAGCAGGGCGCAGAACTGCTCGTAGTCAATCAACTCTGTTATTGCGGGCTTATCCCCGCAAACCGGACAATTTATATTTCTTTGAATCTCCAGTTTCCTGAAATTCATTTCCAGTGCATTAAAGACAAGAAGTTTCCCGACCAGAAGTTCACCTTTCTCCAGAATATATTTTAATACTTCCGTCGCCTGAATCACA
>JBDRMV010000085.1:0-12932 GCA_043811795.1 bacterium
CGCAAAGACCTTTTCGACATCATCTCTTTTCGTAAATTCGTCAATCAGCGCCTGCGGCTCGTCCGAAACCGCAAGGATATCTATATCGCCTATTGTGTCGCAGCCTCGGCGGTAACTGCCGCAGGTAAGAGCCCTCGAGCATTTTTCGTTCTTCCCGAGCCACGTTATAATGCCGTTCGCCGTCTCTTCCGCCGTAGGGAGCAGAAACCGCCCGGACATACGCGTCACCATTTCTATGCCCCGCAGGATGTTGCGCTCCGTCTTTTCAGCGAAACCCGGAATCCCCGCAAGGTCTCCCCGTCTTGCCGCAATCTCCAGCCCGCGCATGCTTTCAATATGCAGCGTTTCCCTGATATGTCTTATTTTATTCGGGCCGAGGCCGGAAATTTTCAGCATCTGAACAAGCCCGGCGGGGATTTCCTTTTTCAGTTTTTCAAGCTCATTTATTTCCCCCGTTTTTACATATTCGGTTATCTTGCCAGAAATTCCCTTCCCGATTCCCGGAATCTTCAGGAGTTCCCCCCTCTCCGCAATTTGTTTTATATCGCCGGTTAGCGACATAATCGTGTCCGCCGCCTTCTCGTAACTCCTGATCTTAAAAGGGTTCTCGCCTTTAAGTTCTAAAAGCTGCTTTATCTCAAGAAACAGATTCGCCAATTCTTTGTTCTTCATACTTTTAATTTCTCTTTTTATATTTAGTATTTTTGTGCCCTCGCCCCGATTTGAACGGGGAACCTTCTCCTTCGCAGGGAGGTGTTCTATCCAATTGAACTACGAGGGCTTACAGAGATAAAAATACAAAATATCTTAATATTTTACCAGTTTTGGGAACAATACAATCGGATATTGTATCTCGAATCCGGAGTTACGGAACAGATTTTTTTAAGCGCTATAATGTTTTAACCAGAATCGTCGCGTTGTGGCCGCCGAAACCCAGAGAGTTGGAAAGCGCCACCTTAACCTTATATTCCCTTGGTTTGTTCGGGACATAATCCAGGTCGCATTCAGGGTCGGGGTTTTCGTAGTTTATCGTGGGGTGCACTATTCCGTTCTGCATGCAAAGCAAAGTGGCAATAATTTCATTGGCTGCTGCTGCTCCAAGCATATGACCCGTCATTGATTTCGTGGATGAAATGAGCATCTTATAGGCATGGTCGCCGAAGACCTTCTTAATCGCGGCGGTCTCGCCTTTGTCGTTGAGCGGCGTGGAAGTTCCGTGAGCGTTAAAATAGTCAACATCCCCGGGCCGGACATTGGCGTCCCTGAGACAGAACTCCAACGTCTTGGCCGATGGTTCTCCGTCCGGCGAGGGCGCCGTTATGTGGTATGCGTCATCGGTGGCTCCGAAACCGGCGAGTTCCGCATATATGTGCGCGCCTCTTTTTTCCGCGTGACTCAACTCCTCTAAAACCAGAATTCCCGCGCCTTCCGCCATAACGAAACCGTCTCTTTCCTTATCAAACGGCCGCGAAGCGCGTTTCGGCTCGGCGTTTCGCGTGCTAAGAGCTTTCAAAGCGCAGAAGCCGCCGAGACCTATCGGGGTTATAGATGCCTCCGTTCCTCCCGCGAGCATTACGTCGGCATCGCCGTGTTGAATCAATCTCAGCGCTGTTCCTAAAGCATGATTAGCGGAAGCGCAGGCGGAAACCACGCTATAATTAGGGCCCTTCAACCCCCACCTTATTGCTATCTCGCCGCCGGCCATGTTTATAATCATCATAGGAATTAGAAAAGGGGAAATCCTGCGGGGACCTCTTTCCAGCAGAACCTTCTCTTCTTTTTCAACCGTTATCAGACCCCCGATTCCGGATGCAACAATAACGCCTAACCGGTAAGGGTCTTCATTTACAACATTAAGAGAGGAGTCCTCCATTGCCATTTTGGCGGCAGCCATAGCAAACTGGACAAAGCGGTCCATTTTGCGAACCTTCTTAGGGTCAATATAATTCTCTGGATTAAAATCCTTCACCTCGCAGGCGAAAGTCGTTGCATAACCGGACGCGTCAAACGCCGTGACCGGCGCGGCGGCGGATTCGCACTTCATCAGACCTGCCCAGTAATTTTCTTTTCCCGTTCCTATGGGCGAAACAATTCCCAGCCCTGTGATAACCACTCTTCTTTTATCCATAATAACGCTCCTTAATTTACTATCCGGTTTAATTCCCCAACAGCGCTGGCGAGCGACGCGGCATCGCCTACGCTGAAAGTTCTTGCCCCCGGCATTATTCTTTTTATAAGACCGCTTATAATATTTCCCGGACCTATTTCTATGAAGGTGTCAACACCCTTGCCCGCCATAAACTTTACGGAATCCACCCACATAACCGGTGAAACAAACTGGTCAAGAAGCGCCTGCTTTATCCCGCCGGTCTCGGTTGACGGCTGGGCGGAGCAGTTCGCCACCACAGGCACATTTGCAGCGGTAAATTCAACGCTCTGAATAAACTCCGCAAACTCATCCTGCGCCGGTTTCATAAGCGATGAATGAAACGGCCCGCTCACCGCCAGAGGGAGAGCCCTCTTTGCCCCGGCGGCCTTGGCTGCCTCGCATGCTTTCGCGATAGATTCTTTTTCGCCGGCTATCACTATCTGACCGGGTGAATTGAAATTGACCGGCTCAACCACACCGACGAGGTTTTTACATATTTCTCTGACCTTATCATCCTCAAGACCAATAATTGCAGCCATTCCGCCGCCGGTGATTTTCGCCATGATCCGGCCGCGCTGCGCGACAAGTTTTAGAGTGCTTTCAAAATCCAGCGCGCCTGAAGCATAAACAGCTGTATATTCCCCCAGACTGTGGCCGGCAACGTAAGCCGGCTGAATGCCGGGCAGTTTATTTTTTAATGCCGCGAGACACGCCGCGCTCGCGAGAAAAACGGCCGGCTGGGTGATTTCGGTCTTCTTGAGTTCATCCGCCGGACCGTTAAATATTTTTTCCGATATTGAATAACCCAGAATTCTGTCGGCGTTTTCAAACATTTCACGGGATGCGGGGTTGTCGACAAAAAAGTCCTTCCCCATTCCCACTTTCTGCGCTCCCTGACCCGGAAAAACAAAAGCAAAATTTTTCATATTTCTCCTAATATCTAAGCACTGCCGCACCCCACGTAAAACCGCCGCCGAAGGCAACGAGTTCCACGAGGTCGCCTCTTTTTACGCGTCCCTGCTCCACCGCCTGAGCCAGACCGATGGGCACCGTGGCGGCGGAAGAATTCCCCAATTTATCAATGTTTACAAAAACCTTTTCCATCGGAAAATTCAGGGTCCTGGCAAGAGCGTCTATGATACGCATATTCGCCTGATGGGGTATCAGAAGCTTTATGTCGCCTGGGGCGACATGGGCTTTTTCAAGAGCTGCCAGCGCCACCGATTTCATTCTGCTTACCGCAATTTTAAACGTCTTATTGCCTTCCATTTTCACGAAATGCCATCTTTCGTCAACCGTCTTATGGCTGGCGGGATTTTTTGAACCGCCGGCGGGAATGTAGAGCAGGTCCCTGAACGCCCCGTCGGCGCCGAGAGAAAAACTTAAAAAATTTTCTTCCTCCGACGCCTGGATTATGCAGGAGCCCGCGCCGTCAGCAAAAATGATGCAGCTTTCGCGGTCTTCCCAATCCGTGACGGACGAAAGTTTTTCCACGCCCGTAATTAGAGCCGTCTTGGCTAAGCCTGCTTTTATCATTGAATAACCGACCGATAAACCGTAGATAAAACCCGTGCAGGCGGCAGACAAATCAAACATCTGCACATTTTTAATCCCGAGTTTCGAGCCGAGAACGCAGGCGGAAGAAGGCATCGGATAATCCGCCGTGAAAGTCGCATTTATAATAAGGTCGATTTCATCCCTGGAAATTCCGGCTTTTCCTATCGCCGACTCCGCAGATGCGGCGGCAAGGTCGGAAACGGCTTCGCTGTCCGACGCTATACGCCTTTCCTTTATTCCCGTTCTGGTCGTAATCCATTCATCGGACGTGTCAACCATTTTTTCAAGGTCCGCATTCGTAAGAATTTTCTCGGGAACATAATACCCCGTGGAAATTATTTTTACTCCGGGCATAGTACTATTTTAACTTACTAAAAATACTCTGTCAAGTTTTCCCCCGGCGGTCGAGAGAACTTACTATTTTTTCTCTCTTTGCAAGAATGGCGTCAAGTATTTTCATGTCTTCTCCGCTGACAGCCCATCCGGCGGCTCCCGCATTTTCCGTAATCTGTTCAACCGTCCGCGCGCCGGTAAGAACAGAGGTAATACCCTGCCTCTGAAGAGTCCATCTCAAAACAAACCGGCTGAGCGGCTCCCCATACTTTGAGGCAATTTCTCTTATTTCAGCGAGAATCTTTCTATCGGCGGAAAAAAGCGGCTCTTTTAAGCCGTCTATGTTTTTCCTGCGCATGTCTTTCGGGATTTCCGCGCCGTCCAAAAAAAACTTCCCCGTGAGAACGCCGCCATAAAGAGGACTATAGGTAATAACCGAAATGCCGTGTTCCATGCAGAACGGCAGAATTTCTTTTTCAATTTCCCGCTGAAACATGTTGTAAGGCGGCTGGATACAGTGAAGCGGACAGTGCTTCATAAACTCTTTCATCTGAGACAGCGGGTAATTGCTCACGCCCACGGCTTTTATCAGACCCTTTTCATAAAATTCCCTCATCGTTTCCGCGCTTTCCCGAGCGGGAATGTTCGGGTCGGGCCAGTGAATCTGGTAAAGGTCTATGTAATCCGTCCTCAGGCGCTTTAAACTTTCCTCCATTTCGCGGAGCATCCTGTCCCTCTTCAGGTTGAAAAAACCCTTTTTCGTCCAGTCGAGGCCGAGTTTTGTCGCCAGAATTATTTCCTTTCTCGCGTGTCCTTTTATAAATCTCCCGACAACCTCTTCGGAATGCCCCCGTCCGTAAAAAGGGGCGGTGTCTATAAAATTTATTCCTTCTTCAAGCGCTTTTTCCATCACGGCGAGAGAGACCCCGTCGTCCTGTTCCCCCCACCATGAATCGCCGCCGAAAACCCACGTCCCAAGTCCGAGGACGGAAACTTCTTTTTCTATGTTTGTAATGTTCCTGTATTCCATATTTTTATGCGCTTTTCATAATCAAGCCTGCATTATTCATAATTCTCTTCGGAGAAAAATCGGGTCGCCTCTATTTTTCGGGGTCAGTTCTATTTTTGGAAAAATAGAAGCGACCCATTTTTCTTTACTTTCACCAAAAATACCCTCATTATGAATAATGCAACTCAAGTTATATCAAAAAGATTTTTGCCGCTAAGGAAACCGTCTCGGAGCCAGAGCGGGCAGGGTTCCCGCCGAAGGCGGATTAACCGCGTGTTTCCGTGCGGTAAAATCTTTTTTAGGCGTATGCACATGAATCAAGTTGCTATATTAAACGGGAAAATCGGGTCACCTCTATTTTGCAAAGAAATGGGGTCAGCTCTATTTTTGCATAGAAAAAATAACAAAAATAGAACTGACCCCGCAAAATAGAAGTGACCCATTTTCGCACATTTTCGCATTTAAGGCGATTACTGGAATCAAGTGCATACGCCTAATCTTTTTTATTATAAGATACATAAACATTTTTATCAAGACCGTAATTTTGCTAAAATCAAGCCATGCCTTACAGAAATTATCTGAAAATTGCGGGACTGCTCGTCCTCTGCTGGCTGGCGGGTTTTTTCTTCCTTAAAATTTTTGCGAGGAACCTGCCCGACATAAACGTCCTCCGGCAGTATCAGCCGCCCATCATAACGCGCCTTTACGACAGAGGCGGCAGAGAGTTCGCCGAATTTTTTCTTGAAAGAAGAACGCTCACACCGATTACCGAAATACCGGTTGACCTGCAGAACGCAATCCTCGCCATTGAAGACAGCGACTTCTTCTACCACTGGGGCATCTATCCGAAAAGGATTCTGAAAGCATTCCTGGTGAACATTCAAAAGGGAAGAATCGCGCAGGGGGCCTCAACTATAACCCAGCAGCTTTCGAAAGTCCTTTTCCTTACGAGAGCAAGAACCCTCGCGAGAAAAGTAAGGGAAGTCCTTCTCGCCGTGCAGATTGAAAAAAAATATTCAAAGCAGGAAATCCTGCAGTTCTATCTGAACCAGATTTACTTCGGATTCGGCTCCTACGGAGTCGAGGCGGCAAGCCGCATTTACTTTAACAAATCCGTGCGCGAACTGAACCTCGCCGAATGCGCAATGCTTGCCGGTCTGCCGAGGGCGCCGAACCTGTACTGCCCGTTCAACGACATAAAAAAAGCATACCGGAGAAGGCAGACCGTCCTTATAAGAATGCTTGAAGAAGGCATGATCAGCAGAAAGCAGTTCGTTGAAGCAAATTCAACGCCCATGCTCATAACAAGCCCTTATCAGAAACAGGAGACGGGAGCGCACTTCAAGGAATACATACGGCGGTACCTTGAGGAAAAATACGGGTACAACTCAATTTACAAGGCGGGACTCAAGGTTTACACGACGCTCGATTACGATATGCAGACGGCGGCGGAAGAGGAGATGGAAAAATTCCTGAAAAGATTCGACGAGGACAAGGCGCAGGAAGTCCTGAAGGGAAAAGTCAAGGAAGAAATATTCGAAGTTACGGAGGAGGAAGACGGGTCTCTGTCCATAACGCCCGCGGTTCAGGGCGCGCTCCTCGCAATCGAAGCAAAGACGGGCGAAATCCTCGCAATGGTCGGCGGACGGGATTTCTCGAAATCACAGTTTAACCGCGCAGTTCAGGCAAAGAGACAGCCGGGAAGCGCTTTTAAAATTTTCAACTACACCGCCGCCTGCGACAACGGCTACACGGTCGTAAGCGAACTGAACGACAGCCCCGTCGCGTTCTTTCAGGACGGTATAACATGGAAACTTCTCTCAAAAACGACGGACCTCTCCGATATAGAACCTCAACTTCTGATGAGCATCCCGCCCGAAAAAATCTGGATACCAACAAATTACTACGCGGACTATGCAGGCAAAACACTTCTCATTGACGCAATAAGAAAGTCCCAGAACCTCTGCGCTGTTGACCTCATTCAGAAGATAACCCCCGAACTCGTCGTCAAATACGCTCATAAAATGGGCATACAGGAAGACCTCCTGCCCATTCCTTCGCTGACGCTCGGCGCCTGCGAGGTGACTCTTTTTGAAATGGTAACCGCATACGCGGTGCTGCCGAACGAAGGGGTGAAAGCCGTCCCTTTTGCGATAACAAAGATTACCGATAACTCCGGAAATGTTCTTGAGGTAAACGGACCCTCGCCCGAAAAATGCCTTTCGGAGCAGACCGCTTATATTATGACCTGGCTCCTCCAGGAAGTCGCCGGCGACGGCGGAACCGGCTGGTACACAAAATACCTCGGTCGTCCCAGAGGAGGGAAAACAGGCACAACGAATATTTTTACGGACGCCTGGTTCCTCGGTTTCACCCCTGATATCGTCTGCGGGATTTGGACGGGATACGACGAAAACATTACGCTCGGCCCGAAAATGTCGGGCGCGGTAATGGCTGTGCCCATCTGGACGGAATTTATGAAACGGGCAACAGAGGGAATACCATCTTCAAGTTTTCATCCGCCGGCGGGAATAAACTTCGTGCCGATAGATAAAAACACGGGGAGAAGAGCTCTGCCCGACAGCCCCGATGCCGTCCTGATGCCTTTTATAACAGGAACCGAACCAATCAGATACTAATAAAAATTGTAGTAGCGTGCGAGATTGCTCGCAAAATGAAAGCAAGCTTTCACGCTACCTGCGTTAGGACAGTAGCAGATAAAATTGAAAGTCAAATACAGAAGGGGGGAAAAATGAGTGATAAGATTTTTGAAGACGGAATAAAAAGCGCCGTGTCGCTGATTGCGATAGCCGGCAAAACCGCTCCGAAAGCGAAAGGGCTGGACGCGCTCGAGATAAAAGTTATGACTCCCGTGCAGAAAAAAAAGATTGTTGCGAAAATGAAGGAAATCGCAAAGACCGGCGAGCACGGCAAAATATTTTTAAGGGACTCCGCGGGCGTCGCTAAAGCGGACGCCATAATTCTTATCGGAAGTTCCGATATTGCGCGCGGCCTTGACTGCCGTTTCTGCGGCGGCCTGTGTAAAACCCGCAAAGGCATCTGCGCCTATACGGGAGTCGACCTCGGCATAGCGCTCGGCTCAATGGTTTCGACCGCATCCGCCCTCAAAATCGACAACCGTATCATGTACACGGCCGGTTACGCCGCCGTAAACGGCGGTTTTCTCTCAAAAAAAATAAAAGCCGCCTTCGGAATTTCCCTCTCCGTCTCGTCCAAAAACATTTTCTTCGACAGAAAATAATAGAAAAAAATGGGGTCAGCTCTATGAATTGGGGTCAGTTCTATTTTGTATTTTTGGAAAAATGGGTCACTTCTATTTTATTGGAAAATCGGGTCACCTCTATTTTTTTCATGAGAATACAGTTAAAAAAATCAGAAGTGACCCATTTTCCAATAGAGGTGACCCTATTTTTTCACAGATGTTTTACAAGATGGGCGAGCGTCTTTAATGATTTTGAATCGGGTTTGTTTTTTATTGCGCAGATATCTATTCCGACAATCCTGCGGGAGGCCTTAATCTTCCCGTAAATACCGCAGATTTCTTCCGCCGTCATATTCCCGTTCCCCCAGTCAGTCGTGATAAAATCATCCGTCAGACAGTCAAGGTCGAAAGAAACATAAACATCATCCGTAGGAATAACCGGCGCATCGCTTAAACTGCCGAGAGAAATCCGGCGGAGCCGTCCGGCATAAACCCTGTCCGTTTCTCCCTTCTGTATAATCTGGGCGGTCTCCGGGAACCTGAAGGAATTGTTGCCGTAAAAATCCCGCTTGTCCGTATCAACCCCGATTAAAATAACTTTTTTCACATTTTCAATCTTCAAAAGTTCCCTCACCCACGAACCGCAGTCAAAAGCGTTTTCCGGCGTTTCCCCCGTTAGAAAGTTCCTTTCTAACGGGGTGAACCTGAAATCCGTATGGGCGTCAAAAACAACGACCGTCACCGGCGTGCGGATTTTTGAAACGAAAAAATATGAGAGGTGATGATAATTCCCCGGGCCGTTAAAAAACACCCGCGCATTTTTCGCGTCAAATTCCAGAAAATCATTCAAAAGGTTTTCGGGATACCTTAAAAGGAACTCCGCTTCCTGCGGGACGCCGGCTTCGCCGCAGTCGCCCGCCTCAAGTATCTTTTCCCCGATAAGATAATCCATCTGTTCCTTCACTCCGGGCAAACCCAGAAAAATAAATTTCTTATCCGATTTGAAAACCGGCGGTTTCGCGGCCGGTTCAAAATTTCCAAGAGAGTATTCCTTTCCGTAACCCTGAAATTTTTCCAGTTTATGCGTTAAGACGCCGTAATCCGTCCCCGTTCTTTTTGCGGAATTAATTCCCAGCCATGCAACAGCCGGAAAGTAGGATGACTTCCCGTAATTTTTCGCGAACGCTGCCGCCTCCGAAAAAACATCCCCGTATTTTCCTTCTACGTAAGCGCTGTGCAAGCGGCATAGGGCATTGGATGCCCCGCTGAAATAGCGGCGGTTTCCGGGAAAAGAAAAATTGCCCGAACCGGCTAAAGAAATAAGGAAAACCGCAACGGCGAGAACAACGTTCCTGAAAGGACTCAACGGGAAAAATCGTCGGCAGGGGATGCGGAAGAAACCTTTTTATACGCAAAAATCTTTTCGGAGATAAAAACGTCCGGTTGTATCACGCTCAACTGCATCTTCATCCGCGTTTCCCCGTCGGCGTAAATCACCTTTGACGGAATATATTTTCCGCCGGCGTAAGTATATTCGTATTTTGTATTCTCGCTGACGCAACCGTCCAAAAGAACGGAAATTTCCTTTATCACGGCGCTCTTATAATCCACGAGCATATCGGTGTCCTTCTGCCAGAACACTGACCCCGGCTGGCCGGTCGGCCTCCGCGCTTTTTTGCTGTAGTCCTGCCAGGCGGAATAATCATCCCCCGAAAGACTTCCTTTTTTAAAGACCTGTTTCATAAATTCATCCTGCTGGCGGGCGGCATCCAGTTCGTCCCCGCCTTCCCCGGGCATCCTCACCCTGACTATATAAAACCTTGCCTCGCTGCCCGTATTCAAATCATCAGCGGGTATAACTTCGACCTCCGCCTTCCCGAAGTCGGTAATGTCCCCCGTGATGTAATCAAAAAAATCGCCGCAGCATGCGGCCCCCGTCGCCGTCAGTTCGTAACCGTCTTCGTCAACCGTTACGACTGAGCCGTCGGCGGTTCTTATCGCGCTCAGGCCCGCGCCTTCAAATTCATCCGGACCCGTAAAATCGACCCTCACCTGCGGCCGTTTGAAAAAGATGTTGCCGGTGAAACGGACTTCGCCGGTGGCCGCATCCTTCTGAATGATTTTCGCCTTGAAACTTTTTATTTTGTCGGTGTTTTCCTTGACCCTGCTTAAAATTTCTTCCGGCTCCGGAGCCGCAAAAGCAAAAGAAAAAATAAAAATTAAGAAAAAAGGGGACATCCTTAATATTTTCATAGATGCCCTGTTAAAATAAATAGAGTTGACCCCATTTAATACGGGACTTCCTCAACCTTCATCCCCTCCGCCAGAATCCTCGGAGTCACGAAAATCACAACGGTCGTTTTATCGTCCGTCACGCCGTGGTGGCCGAAAAGATATTTCAGCACGGGAATCTGTCCGAGGAGCGGAATCCCGTAACTCGTTTCCTGCTTGAACGTTCTCAGCAGTTTCGCTATCGCGACCGTCTCCCCCGACCGGATTTTTATCGTCGAGGAAGCGTTCCTCGTTATCACGGCGGGAACCTTCATATTGGAGTAAACGGCGCCGTTTGCCCAGTCAAGGTCGCTGACCTCGGTAAAAATGGAAAGGCCGAGTATATCGTCATCATCCGAAATAATGGTCGGAACAATGTTCATTTTTACCCCGTATTCCTTCCACTCAACGTTCGGGCCGTCAGCGGTAATTACAATGTAAGGCATCTCGCCGCCCACCATAAACCTTGCGTTCGTTCCCGACTTCGTTATCATTTTCGGATTCGCGAGAAGGCGCGCGGCTCCTTTCTCCATCATAAGTTTTATGTCGGCGGTGATTGCGCCGAGACGGGCGAACTCGCCGATACGGAAGAAACTGGGGAGTTCCGGCATCGTGGCGGGGACGCGGTTTTCACTGGTGTAGGAAATCTCGCCTATCTTCAGCGTATCAACCCATCTGATGCCGATGTCCCTCGCCTTGTTGTTTTTTATCTCCACCGCCTCCACTGCAATTTCAAGAAGTTTCGCATCCTTCCTGTTTGCCAGCTCCAGCATCGACATCTCTTCGGTGGTCGATTCGTCGGTCAGGTGTTTTGCGACCGCCGCATAGGTTACGTCCGCTAAACAAAACAGGACGGCAAAAAAAACTAACTTATAGATTTTCACGGTTCCCTCCAATATTTTCTATTTTACTAAAATAATCCCTGAACATAAACCCTCTCTTCCTCATTTTTCCCTTGTGGGAAACCTTATTCGGCAACTTTATCCACAAAAATGGGGACATCCTTATTTTTTTTCTTGTCCTTTTTTTTCATTCTTATACCTGAAAAAATGCCTGTCGTCGGACGGGGCTGTGGAAAATAGTACCTGTCCTCTTTTTCCATTATTCTCTTGGAATTATTCTAAATGAATAATGATTTATTGTCAGCCCCCCGCTGTTTCATTTCTAATTCAAGTTTGTTTTCAGAGGGGTTATAAATCAGTTTAAATCTATTGAGAATATCACGACCAAGTAGAGATGGTATTCGTAATATCTTTATCCTGTCTTCTTCATTCATTGATGTGAGGTCATGTTTCAGAAAAAGAATTGGAAATTTGAATTCTAACTTGTCTGCCTCTGTCTTGAAAACTAAAGTTGTATCTTCAAATATATAGGTGTCAACAGAACCTCCGACACCGGATAGTTTTTGTGAAGATGGCTTTAACTTTTCATAATCAACTTTTAGGAAGATTGCATCTTTATCCGAAATGACTGTTTTGCTTGCTCCTGTATCAACTAAAAAGTTAACAACCGCATCTAAAGGTAATTCAGATAATACCAGATGTGCTCGTATAAAAGCACAGCCGTCTTTAAAAAAGCCCGGAACAATCATAGTATTAAATCAAGCGGCTGGTCAGTAACATACTCAACATATGTAGAGTTAAGGTCAACGCCCTCGCTTTCTAATTTATCCCTTAGTTTCACAATGTCCTTATCATCACCTGCAAGAGATTCCCGGGATATGGCAACAAACTTTTCATGGTATTTTTTTAAGAGTTGCTTAAAATGTGACCAATACCATTTTTGATTCTTTTCAAACTGCTTTAAGTGTTCAAGCGGATCTTTACACATTTTATCCTCCGTGTTTTCTTACAATTTTAATTCATATTATTATATCAAATATTTCTGCCAAAGTTAAAGTGTCCCTTCGAGGATTATGTATCACAAAAAAACTCCTGCCTTTTAAAAGCATATGCCCCGGGACGACAATGACGAGGCGGCCGCTACCTGATAATTGCGATTTTGGTTTTCGCATCGAGCCCGCCGCCTATAATGTGGCAGATGTATATCCCGCTTGAGACCTTGTGACCCCTGCCGTTTCTCCCGTCCCAGGGTATTTCATACCACTCGGTTGTGCCCTGTTTTATAGAACCTTCAATTTCCGCCTGCGATAATTTCCACGTTTTCACGAGCATCCCGACGCAGTTGTAAATCGCAATCTTAACCGGCGCCGCTGCCCCAAGTTTAAACCTTATGTTTGTCTTGTAAGGCGGCTCCGACATTATAAAAGGATTCGGATAATTATTAAAAACCGGAACTTTGTACCCCGACGCCACCGTTCCTTTTATCTGAACCGTCTTCACTTCAACGACGTCCCCGCCTATGCTGAACCTTATTTCATAATCGCCGTC
>JBDRMV010000086.1:0-3875 GCA_043811795.1 bacterium
GCGCGTTTTCAACGGAGAAAATAGACATTTTCGCCGCATACGACCTGAAAAAATCAACCGCAAAACCCGACGATGATGAATTCATAAAAAGAAAAATTATGAATTACGAAGAAGCGGTTGCGAGAGTTAAAGAAAAAAAAATAACCGATTCAAAAACAATTATCGCCCTTCTCATGGCTCGATGTGCGAAAGAATTCCGGTGATTTTTAACATAAGCGCTTTCGCTTTTCTGTTCTCCGGGTCAAGAATCAGAACATCGTTCAGTTTTTCCTGCGCTTTTTCGTAATAACCGGTGCTGTAGAGCCGTTTCGCTTCTTTCAGAAGGAAGTTCTTTAACGTGGAATGCCCGAATTTTACCCCGATTGAAACATTGTGTATTTTGTTGCCGAAGTCGGCGTTGCCGAAAGCGTAGTCAATGGAAATGTTCTCAAAAGCAAGACCCGCGCCCGCGCTGTATCCGATTATTGAGTCAATCGTATTCATCCCCGCGCGCAGTTTGAGGCCCTCCACGGGGGAAAAGACAATGCCGGCTGTTGTGTACGGTTCTCCCTGCGCAGGAGAGGTTTTTCCTCCGGTCAGAAGGAATTTATAGACCTTAAAATTAATACCCGTTCTTGTAATTTCAGGCGCCTGCTGCGGCGCGCTTCCGGGGCCGTAGTCTATTTTTCCCGAAGGGCTGAACCGTGAAATCCCTATTTCAAAAATTAAAAACCTGAAAGATGCGCCGAAACTCATTGCGGTTATATCACCTTTGTTCTCGGACGAAAGTTTCTGGCTGATTTCCGCAAAACTGCAGCCCGCCTTAAATCTTCCGAAATCATACCCCGCTCCCAGAGAATACAGGTTGGCGCCGGTGTCAACATTCCCCGTCGGCTCGTCCTTATAATCGTAACCGGCAATACTGCCGTAACCCGCCCGGAGTAAAAACACCCCGAGGGACAACCCCTGGCCCACCGGACAAACTGCGGAAAAATTCTGAAGAGTTATGTCCTCTATCCAGCTGGTAAAACCCGCAGAAATTTCAGGGCGGCTCCTTTTACAAAGCAAAGCCGGATTCATCAGAAGGTCCTGCGGCGATTCGAAAGACGCGTTTCCTCCGCCTAACGACTGAGCTACGGGACTCGCGGGAATATTCAAAAACTGAAGAACTGAAGTTTCTGCAGTTGAGTTCTCTGCAAATGATAAAGTAACAAAATAAAAAAATAAAGAGGTAAAAAGATAACAAGTTAAAAAGGCTTTTCTGTTCCTGCTTTCTTGCTTTCTTGCTTTTCTCATTGTATTACGATTAACTTTCCGCTTTTCTCGTTCTCGCCCGAAAGAATTCTGTAAATGTAAACGCCGGAGGGCAGGGCAACATCGGTCCACTGCGTGAAAATTCCGGGAATTTCCGCCGTGGTATCGTCATAAGAGAATTCTTTTAAACAACGTCCCATAATGTCGTAAATTTTTATTTTTGCCTGCGAACAACCCTGAAATGTAAATTTTATTCCCGGCAACGGTCCATTATCCTCCCATTTCTTATACGGAACGGGATACGGATGTACTTCTTTAACACTGTATAATGCGCCGCCCATCAGCGCGTAACTTGAAAAATGCCGTAACTGCGCTTTCACGCAGGATGAGGCCTTGTCAATTTCCGACGGAATTTTCACCCAGAAATCCCTGTCTTCGTT
The DNA here is from genome assembly GCA_043811795.1 of bacterium. Classification (GTDB taxonomy): domain Bacteria; phylum CG03; class CG03; order CG03; family CG03; genus JBDRMV01. The sequence goes on from JBDRMV010000086.1 coordinate 1,674, forward strand.
CAGCCAGTAGATTGCGAGGGAATCCACCCTTACGGGAGGGTCTTCACCGTCCACAAAATCATCGTCGGGGCTGTCATTGTCATATCCGAAATAAAGCCACACGGGGCTCTGGAAATTACCTGTCTGGAGCTCATCATTCTCATTCAAGACATTAATCGTTACAAGCCCGTTCTCCAGCCGGTGGTGCAAAAAATCATTAAAATTATCTTCTTTGACAAAAGCGGCCAGTATTTTCGGATTTTCAGCGGAGCTGTTCAGCGGGAGTTCGATTCTTCCGGTTCCGCTCAGGGCGTTTTCCGAAATCTCAACCGTTACGGGGCCCGAGGAAATAACGAGAGCAACCGAAAGGTCGAGCAGCGTCTCGAATTCGAAATGGGGTTCTTTCCCGTCGGCATCCGTCTGAAGATAATTAAGCGAAAGGTCCTGTATCGTTGTTGAAATAGTCACTTTATAAGTACTCCCGTAATTGAGCGTCGGGGGGTGAAGTTCAAGAATGCAGGCCGAAGAGATATAGATGGAATCCACGTTATCCACTTGCTCGGAAATACTTTTTCCTGTCTTGTCTTTAACCGCCGTTAGAGAAAATGACATAGGATTTTCCGTAATTGACTTTGAATAAATCCTTTCAGAAAACTCAACCCATATCGTCAGATTTACAGGGCTGACCTTTTCCGTTCCGGCGGGAGCCCAGTTGTTTACTTTAGGAGGGTTCGTTTCTATCAGTATTGTTGCCGACGAGGGAGAAATTTCGGCAAGAAAATTTCCCGAAAGGTCGCAGCAGACCTGACCGCAGGAAAAATAAAGGTTGTCTATGCTCTTGATAACTTCAATGTGCGTGTTCTCGTCAGGATAAAGCCAGTAAATTTTGCTCGTTTCGGTGTCTATTGTCACCCCGGCGGAAAAAGTGATTTTTTCGGATGACGATGTTGAAGCGGAAAGATAAATTTCATCTCCGAATGACTCCGCCCAGCCGGATATTTCTTCGTCAAATTCAAGTTTCAAACCGGAAAACCCTGTCTGCGGATTCTGTCTGTAAGAGACAATATCAAGTTTCGGCGGATCTTCGTCCATGGTCCATACAATCTCTTTTGAGTCGCCGCGGCTGCGGTTGCCGATGCCGTCCCTGAACACACCGGTTAAAGCGTGCAGAAAAATCTTCTCGTAACCGTTTTTGTCAAAGCCGGCAATTTGCCGGAATGAAGATTCCGTCAAATGGAAGGAGAGTTCTCTCGTAGAAATGTCTATATCAAACTCGCCGGCGGATATATTTACTATCATAACATCCGCCGTCCGCGTGGAAAAACTCACAGTTGAAATAAACAAACCCGCATAATCTATGGAAGCAATTTCAATTCCCTTGTTAAGAATCACATCCATGCCGGCCGACTTGCCTCCGGAATAAACCTCTTTCCCGTGTTCGTAACTGCCTGACAGGACGGACGGGTCAAGGTTGTCAACAGCGAATGACCCGAAAAACGCCGGAGTGGACTGAACCACATTGTAGGTGTCTATAAGCACTGATTTGAGATATACACTGCTGTACTGCGCATCAGGGATATCCTCTCTGCTGTTCCAGAGAAGCGAAAGAGTCGTTGTGGACTCAGGCGTGGTCAGTATGGGGCTTTCGGCGGTGCCGACCTGATACTCCTGCAAATTTGAAATCCCGGGCGTGAATGTGGACAGACCGCTGTTATAACAGGCAGATGCCTCGGTTGAAAGAGTCACCTTGCTCCAGGGACCGCCGACGGAAACCGTTGAAAAACAAATGTTCAGAAAAGAATTATACCCGTCCGGATGGAAACATGTAGCGTTTATCGAAACAGCGCCGGCGCCCGCGGTGGCCTGCTGTGCGGAGTTAAACCACGAATTCGGCCCGCCGTGCGTAATTTTTGATACTTCTGATGTCTGATAGAAATTTCCGAAAATATCGTACACGTACAACCTGAAAAAATACTCCAATCCCGGAGTAAGATTCTGAACAGCGGCTGTTCTTGTGGGTTTGTCGTCGAGAGACGGCTGGGGAGAATAATCCCACTTAGAAAAGGGGAAACTGTTTGTTACGCCCGACGATGTTCCATACCAGACAACGTATTCCGAAAAATTAACCTCGTCAAAATCAACTTCAGGGTCAAGGTTCCACTGAAGCCGAACTTCCGTAGAAGAAAAAGCCTTTACCATGAAACGGGTTATTCCTTCGGGCGG
>JBDRMV010000087.1:0-3268 GCA_043811795.1 bacterium
CGCCGTCGTTGCCGGGAGCCGTCCATTTTAACTGAACGGTCCCCGATGCCTCGCCTGCAATGGCTGTTAAATTTGAAATTGCGCAGGGAGAGGTAAGGTCAAGTGCGCCGACCGCATAATAACAGTTTATGTCGTCAATTGTCTCGCCCGTGTAGGCGCCGAAACCGTAAGAGCCGGGCCAGATTCCTTCATTGCTTGAATCGTCCGTCGCCTTTATTGCAAACCAGTAAGTTGTCGCATTTATTAAACCCGAGACGGTTTTGATTTCGTGCTCCGTCCCGAAGGTTCCCGTTGACCAGGGAGGAGATGGTTCATAAAGTGTAGCGGCAGTATAATCCTCCGGCGAATCAATGCAGAACGTTGCATATTTCACCTCATAAGACGAGACGTTTCCGCCGCCCGTTCCGTCGTCGCCGGGGTCAAGCCACTTAAGGCGGACAGTCCCGTCGCTCAACCCTACAAGAGCGCTCAGAGACGAAATCCCCGCCGGAGCTAGGTTGTCTCCCCCTCCACCACTGGGAACTATTGTGTCTCCTGCTTCAAGGGGTGTGCCATTATCAAGTCCTGCCGGAGTATCAGTCCAACTATCACTCACGTCTTCATCGTCATCAAAATCGGTTTTTTCAATACTTCCCCCGTTCGATATAGCATTATCCGGATACCAAAAATTTTGATAAATCGTTCCGCTCGGCGTACCAGCATCATCATCTGTGCATAATACTACCTGTGCGGTTGGCTCTGCATCCTCTAAAGTCAAGGCACCCGATGCCAATCCTACATACTCACCAGTATTCGCTGTAAGGCTAAAAAATGTTTCAAAGACATAGGTGCTATCAGGCTCACAAATAACAAAAAATGTCGCATTGGGTATAGAAGTTATATCTCCCCAACCTGCTCTTTGCCCAATTGTGTCAAATGCGGCAGCATTATCATCCGAATATAAATAATCTATATCCGCGTCAATATCAATCGCGCTACCGGTATAATTATAACATTCAACAAATTCAGTTCCAGCATCAGACGTTCCATCATACCATATCTCTGTAATCTCAATTCCTAAATCAATATCTGCAGCAAATGTTGAGGTAACTCCAAGCAGAAAAAAGCATATAATTGTAGCCGCAACCTTCAGGTTGAATATATTGTAGCGCGAGGTTTTAACCTCGCCATCGACGACCCTGAAAGGGCGCACTACATTAAGGAATAATGATTTATTTTCTTTTTCGCTCATTCTTTAACCAGTCCCGCCACAACTTTGCATCTTTTTTGAAATCCTTTCCGGTAATCTTTTTCAGATGGCGGCTTGCATAATCTTTTTCTTTCCCATTCTCCACTTCTTCAATAAGTAATTCAACTCCGCTTAAGTCGCCTTTTTTGTAAAGTTCTCCTGCCGCGGTCTTTTTTATTTTGATGCTCTTGTGATTTAAAAACCTTTTCAATATTGGCATTGAGATTTCTTCTTTTGCGTGTTTTGAAATCGCTTCAAGAGCATTCTCAATCAAAGGCAAATGTTCTTCTTCTAATGCCTTTTTAAGTCCTTCTACGCAGTTCTCATCCCCGCAGGTTATCAAAGCGGCTGCGGCATTCTGCCTGACTCTTTTATTTCCGTCTTTGAGAACTTTAAGCAATGCAGGTTTCGCTCTCTTGTCGCCCTTGTAGTAAAGCATTCCCGCGGCTCTTCTCCTCAAATACCAGGATTCATCGGAGAGCGCATTAATGAGTTCGGGAACGGTCTCTTCGTTGTTGAGATTTTCAAAATAGTAAAGGGCATACAATCTCAGTTGATAATCATTGTCCTTCATCGCATTCTTTACCGCTATAAGGGAAGCAGGCGAATGAATTTTCTGAAGAGCTCTCATTGAATATCGCCTTACTTCAACATCTTTATCTTTTAATGCTTTCTCAAGAACTCCGCGCACATTCTCATCGGCAATCCTGTAAAGGCAGAGAGAAACGTTTCGCCTAACAACGACATCAGAATTAAAGAGCGCTTTTGAAAGCAGTTCCTGCGCTTTTTTAATATCGTGTTTCTCTATCCTTTGGGAAATCAGATAGTAAACATTCTGTTCTCCTGAAGATAACGCCTGAATAAGTTGACTCTCTGTATAACCGGGATTCTCAAGATTCTTCAAAATATCCGAAGAATTGTCCGCACCTACAAAACTAATAAAAGCCAGTATAAGAATGGGGACAGTTCTGATTCTTTTTCCCAATGCCCCGAGTTTCAGAATTATTTTTTTAATCACTGTTTTCCAGCTTGTTCAAAACAAAATCCCTGATTTTTTTTCATATTCTCATAAAGACCTTTTAAAATTAACTTCACTGCAAGCAACCGGCTCATCAAGGGGATACCTGTACATTATAGCAAAATCTGTCAACATCTGCGCGGATTCCCGTAACTTTTCAAACTCAGAATCAATTTCCTGAGATAACTTGACAAGATATTCCAGATCGTGCACTTTCAGGAACTGCTTTTTATGAGCAATAAGATATGCTTTAAGGTATTTTTCCACTGCCTGCTGGGAGTGAAAACACGCACTTTCAAAAAGCTCATCTTTTGCCAAAGAATCGGCGCTGGCAAAATCATTTTCAGCGACTTTCAACCAACCTGTAACAACTTCCTTCATTTAAATAACTTTCCCTTCTTTTAGCACAGCATTCAGAAAAGACATTTCTTCCTTTTTATGTTTTTCAAATTCCTGCGGAGTATAGATAATAAAATCAAATGGAACACAAAATTCACTCAACAATTGCCGAAGTTCCACTCCTCTTTTGTGAAACGGAAGGTTTGTGTCTTTCACCAGACAGAAATCAAGGTCACTATCCCCCGAAGGATTTCCGTTTGCATACGAACCAAAAAGTATAAGCAATTCCGGTTTATAAAATTCCTTTATCTTTTGGGTTATCTGATTTATTTGTTCAGATATTATCATTTCGTTTCATCCGCTAATAAACGCCGTAATTAACTTCATTAACCGGCGCAGAGCCCGCGTTTTGGTCATTTTTCTATAAATCACTCCTTTCTTTTACCAAATATAACTCCTGCTGCCAAGCTTTTACCTTATCATTATCATTATTAAGGAAAAGTGTCATATATTCCTCGCTATCATTATACTATAACCGCGTCAGATTCTAATATAGAAGCCGTAAAGATTCTGTAAAGAAAAAAATGGGGTCAGTTCTGATTTTTGGAAAATGGGTCACTTCTGATTTTTTTAACTGTATTCTCATGAAAAAAATAGAGGTGACCCGATTTTCCAATAGAGCT
>JBDRMV010000088.1:0-5691 GCA_043811795.1 bacterium
TTTGCGGAATCAAAAGAATACATAAAGAACTATCTTTTTACGGCAAAGATGGAAGAAAAATATACCAGATGGGTCAGGGCGCTGAGAGACCAGGCGACTATCAAAATTCTTGACAAAGAACTGCTCGAATAATAGTGAAGGGGACGGGGCTTATGGAAGGGGACGGGTCTCAAGGAGAACCGTCCCCAACTATCAACCGTCCCCAACTATCCCGATTTTGATAACTTCCGGCGACCCTGCCGGAATCGGGCCTGAACTGATAATTAAACTTTCCCGGCGGGCGGAGTTTTCCGAATGTTGTTCTGTGGTAATCGGGAGAGTTTCGCTTTACAGGGCGTTATTTGCGGCGTTCAGCGCTGATGCGTCCGCGATTAATCCCGTAACGGGTCTTTCGGAGGCGGATGCGGGGAAGTTAAACATAATGGAGCCGCCGGTCAAACAGGGATTTAAATTTGGCTCATCCCCGGGAAAAGAAAGCGCGAAAGAGGCAGTCTCTTATCTTGATTTTGCCGCAGAACTTATAAAAAAAGAAAATCTGCCGTACCTGTTGACGGCGCCGGTTTCCAAAGAAAACATTTCCCGTATCAGAAAGGGTTTTTCGGGGCACACTTATTATCTTGCCGACTTTTTCGGCGTTTCACGGGATGAGGCGGCGATGTTGTTTCTGTCTTCAACTCTTCGAGTCGTTACGGTAACCCAGCATCTTCCTCTTTCACAGGTCTCGTCTGAAATAAAGAAAAACAGGATTGTCCGCATTGCGGTTCTTGCCTGTGATGCTCTTCGCGGTCTTGGTATTTCAAAGCCCAGAATTGCGGTGTGCGCGCTGAATCCCCATTCGGGCGACGGCGGTCTTCTCGGGTCTGAGGAAAAGCATGAAATTATCCCGGCGGTGAAAGCGCTGAAAAAAACCGTAGCGGATGTCAGAGGTCCGTTAAATGCCGAGGTGGCGGTTGTGGAGGCGCTGAAAAATAAATTTGATTTAATCGTTGCCATGTATCACGACCAGGGAATTCTGCCGGTTAAACTTTTTTCCCACGGCCGCGGCGTGAATCTTACCTGGGGGCTCCCCTTTATACGGGTTTCCCCGCTGCACGGGCCAGCGTTTGATATTGCGGGCAGGGATGTTGCGAAAGAAGGTTCAATCGTTCAATCGTTCAAAACATTGTTAGAGTACCGGGAAAATAGTAAAATTGCAAAATGAGTAAGAGAATTCTTGTTATCGGCGGCGACAGCAGGTCAAGCGCTCTTTTGCGATTTCTCGAAACGTCCGGCGATTACAGGGTCGTCGGCGTCTGCGACGACAAAGAGCAGTCCTCTCTGATAAGGGAAGCCAGAATGGCTGCGATACCGACGATGAATGACTGGCGCTCTTTTATAAAAGAGCGCCGCTGTGATGCGGTGCTGGATATTACGGGCGATGATGAAATAGCCGGTCAATTGAGGAAAGAAGCGTTTCCTCTCGGAATTGAAGTAATGGGGCAGACGACCGCAAATATTATATGGGGTCTGCTCAGACAGACCTGGGCGAGAGATATTTTTGACCGCCTGCAGGCAAAAATAGAGCCGTCATGGTCGTTCGGGGAAATTCTGATACTTCTGCTGGAATCGTCAAGGAAACTTACATCCGCTTCGTCAGGTATTATTTTTGTAGGGGACAAGAAAAAAATTACCGACAAAATTTCATGGGGCGTGAGCGGCGCGGACCGCGATTCCGCGATTTCGAAAATTGACGATTTCGGCAGTATCCTCGAAAATTTTTATCCGCCGCTCAATCCGTCGTATTTCATCCCTCTGTTTGAAAACGGGATGCCTTTAGGCGGAATCGTTCTCTTCTCAATCAAATCGGACGAGGTTTCAGAAAAGATTGTGAAACTTATTCAGGATAAAGTTTCGACGGTCATTTCACAGACGAGAGCCATGCACCAGACGATAAAGCTGTCAAACATTGACGGTCTTACGGAACTCTTCAATCACAGGGCATTCCACGAGCGGATGGAAAAAGAAATTTACCGGGCGCAGCAGTACGACCTTAATTTTTCGCTGATAATCCTTGACATTGACAATTTCAAGAAATTCAACGATGCCTACGGGCATCTTGTCGGCGACAGGCAGTTGAAGGCGATAGCCAAAATACTCAGGTTTATTCTCAGAGAAACCGATTTTATTGCCCGTTACGGCGGAGAGGAATTTGCTATTATTCTGCCGGAAACGCCGCTGGAAGGAGCCGCAGCGGCTGCGGAGAGGTTAAGAAGCGCGGTCGAAAAGCAGGACTTCGGAGAAGGCCTGACGTCGACAATAAGCATCGGGGTGGGCGCTTATCCGGATCACGGAGTGAAAAAGAACGATATAATCGATAGAGCCGATAAAGCTCTTTACGAGGCGAAAAAGAAAGGCAAGAACAGGGTTTGCGTAGCATCCTCGGCAAAAAATTGACAGTCGGCTCGGTGTTTTTATATAATTTCGTATAATGAAATTTATTACTTTTTTACTCGCTGTGTTTTTTGCGTTTCTGGCGTTAGGATACCTTTACAAAGAGGAACTGGTTATCAAAATTCATACGTTTTTAAACTTTTTTATTTTTAACGATTCTTACCTAATCCATTATAAAAGAAGAACGGGAATTGTCTGTCTGCTGATTTCTCTTTTACTTTTCTTTCTGATTCTAAATGGATGAGAACCGCGCTTTTCCCGCCGGGGATGCAACGGAAAGAAACCGCTCAGTTTTAAGCAGAATTCTGAAAGGACCGACCGGCCAGACAAGAGAAGTGTTTTGCGTCGAAAAATCCTCCGGAGTTTTTTCTTTAAGAGAAGGAAAACCGCAAGACCTGCGCCGTGTGGTTTCGGAGTTTAATGTCGCCCTGAGAATGCTTAAAAACGGCGGGATGGGGTTTTCGTGGACCGGCGCATCCGGCGAAATTCCGAACCTTCCGGCGGAAGCGGAGAAATTTCTTTTTCCCGCCGAGCCGTGGGGCTGGCAGATTCCGGCGCTCGCATCCGCCGAGGCAGAATCCGTTGAAATATACGACGAGAAAATATTTTCGCACAGCGACGACGAAATATGGGAAGACCTGCTCAAAGTTGAAAAAAAAGCGAAGCGCAAGGACGCAAGAATCAAAAAAAGTTTGAGCGTTTCGTTTTCAGCAAGTTCTTCGCGGATTTTCACGGCGAATTCAAACGGCCGCAGCAATGCCTCTGAAAGAACCGCTTTCTCGCATGCGGTCGCCCTCATAGGAATCGACGGGACAGAAGTCCAGCTCGGCGGAAGTTACAGAACCCGCTGTTTTTTTGACGACTTGAACGTCGGCGAAATAATCGCCGAGGCGGTTGACGATACGGTGAGTCAGTTCGGCGGGGTTTCCGTCCTGCCCCGGAAAATGGCCGTTCTTCTCCCTCCTGCGGCGGCGTGCGATTTTCTCTCCGTTATTTCGCCGTATTTTTGCGCCGATGACTATCTTGAGGGCAAAGTCCCTCCCTTCTGGAAAGAGGGAGGGCAGGTTGCATCGTCTCTCGTTACGATAATCGACGACGGAACAATTCCGCGTTTACCCGGGAGTTTTCCTTTTGACTGCGAGGGAGTTCCGGTAAAAAGACACAACGTTGTTGAAAAAGGCGTTTTCAAAAATTTCCTGACGGATTTCAGAACGTCAAAACTCCTCGGCAGGGAAACAACGGGTAATGCCGCGCGCAGCGCGCAGACACTTCCATCTGTCGGTTTTTTCAATCTTTTTATAGAAAACGGCAAAACAGGGAGAGAAGATTTGATTAAGAGCGGCGAGGTTTTTCAGATTGACGAGGTAATAGGAACGCATCTCGTTAATTCCGAGACGGCGCAGTTTTCATTCGGGGCGCGGGGCCGGCTGTTCAGGAACGGCAGAAAAATAAAAACCCTGCGGGGCGTAACGGTGTCGGGAAATCTGATTGATTTTTACAGGAACATTGTCGGCGTCGGGAACGATTTGAGGTTTTACTCGTCTGTCGGGAGTCCTTCTCTCCTCGTGAAGGATGTCCAGATATCCGGAAAATGATTAAATATCAAAAATCCCCGAAAGACAAGCCGGCAAAAATCAAAAAGGTGGGCCTGGTCGGCTGGCCGGTAAAACACTCGCTCTCGCCTCTGCTTCATAACCTCTGTTTTGCGGCGCTGCAACTGCCTTATCATTACGGCCTTTACGAAATTCCCCCGGATAAATTTGACTCGAAAATCAGCGGACTCAAAAATGAATTGGAGGGCTTTAACGTAACAATTCCGTATAAGAGAAAGATTGCAGGGCGCCTTGACGGCGTTTCTGCGGCCGCCTCCCGCATCGGCGCCGTAAACTGCGCGAGCAAGGTAAACGGGAACTGGCGCGGTTTTAACACGGATGCGCAGGGTTTTCTGCGGGCGCTGAAAGAGGCGTTACACCCGCATAATTTATCCGCTTTTATAGTCGGTTGCGGAGGCGCCGCCTGCGCGGTCGCATTCGCCCTGATGAAGAGCGGTATTAAAAAATTGTATTTGAATGACATAGACACGCCCCGCGCGATGGCTCTCCGGACCCGGATTTTAAAATTTTTCCCGGAAATCCCCGTTTTTGCGGCGCCGGATTTCGCGGTTTTGAAACACTGCGATATCCTCGTTAATGCGACGCCCGTCGGGATGGAAAAGGATGAGATGTCCGTTCCCGGGAAGTTTCTGCATAAGCGCCTGTATGTTTTCGACTGTATCTACAACAGGGAAACCCCTCTTTTGAAATATGCAAAGAAAAGAAATATGAAATTTCAGAACGGTCTGAATATGCTTATTTACCAGGCGGCGGAATCATTCAAGATATGGACGGGGATTGAGCCGCCGGTTGAAGTTATGAAAAAAGCGCTGGAGGAGAAATGATTAAGTATAAAACGGCAGGGGAGTCGCACGGAAGAGGGTTTAACGTAATAATCACGGGAGTCCCGGCAGGGCTTGGAATTAAGGCGTCCGACCTTGATTCTTATCTTGCGCGCCGACGGGCCGGCTACGGCCGTGGAATGCGCGTTAAAAGCATTGAGAAAGATAAAGTGCAAATTATTTCGGGCATAAGATGGGGCGAGACGATAGGTTCCCCTGTGTCGTTCTTTATAGAGAATAAGGACTGGAAGAACTGGGGGGCGGTTATGTCCGTGGATCCGAAGGATAAATCGTCGGCGGTTTTTATGAGGCGGCCCCGACCGGGTCACGCCGACCTTGCCGGTTTAATAAAATACGGGCGGGATGACATAAGAGATGTTCTGGAAAGAGCTTCGGCGCGGGAGACGGTCGCAAGGGTAGCGGCGGGTTCCGTCTGCCTGAAACTGCTGGATAAACTTTCCATCAGTATTCTTTCTTTTACGGATGCGATCGCGGGGATTCATGCAGAAGCCGCAAAATTGAATTATGCGGAAATTGCGGGAAAAACGGCCGCGTCTCCCCTAAGGTGCCCCGATAAAAAAGCGGAGAAGAAAATGATACGGGCGATAGATGAGGCGGCGAAAAAAGGCGACACTCTCGGCGGTGTTTTAAGCGTGGTCGTCAGGGGCCTTCCGCCGGGCTTCGGAAGTTATGACGAGTGGGAAAACCGGCTTGACGGCCGTCTCGCAAAAGCGGTGATGGCTATTCCTTCGGTAAAAGGCGTGGAAATAGGCGCGGGTTTCGGCGCTTCCTCCCAGCCGGGCTCAAAAGTTCATGATGTCATCTGC
>JBDRMV010000089.1:0-5834 GCA_043811795.1 bacterium
AGAACTTATGGCGGTCAATTTTGCCCTTGAATTAAGGGAGTATCTGACGGATTTCAGGATGAAGACCGGAACGCCCGTCAAACAGAAAATCGGGATAAATACGGGGAACGTTTTTTGCGGAGTCGTGGGCTCCCGCCTGAGGAGGGACTACACCTCAACGGGTGACGCCGTAAACACCGCGGCCCGTTTTATGTCGGCTTCGGGAGAGGATACGATTTTTGCGGGAGAGGAAACGTTGAAGCGCCTGCCGGGCTCCCTGAACTGCAGAAAACACAGGATAAAAGCCAAAGGTAAAAAGGGCATTCTCAACGTTTATGAAATTCTCGGGAAAAAGAAAGAAAAAATCACAAATGACTTTGAAAGAAATTTTGTAGGAAGAAAAAAGGAAATAAAACTGATAAAAAAAATCATAAAAGACGTCGCCTCAGGGAAAAGCCGGGGTCTCAGCATTACGGGCGAAGCGGGGATAGGGAAAACTTATTTGATACGGAAAATTGTTTCTCTGATGCCTCCGGAAAGAATCAGCGTCGTCCGGGCGGACTGCCTGCCTTACGGTCGGTCAACGCCTTTTTCCCCGTGGATAAATATTGTGAAAAACATTTTTAACGTCACGGATGAAACGACCGCTTCCGGTTTCAGAAAATTAATTTCAAAACACTGCGATAAAATATCCTGCGCTCTGATTTCCGAAACCGCCGGTTTTGCTCCTGAAGGGAAAAGCGAAGAATTTTTAGTCGGTGAAAAAAGGAAAATCAAGTTGATGGAGGCATTTATAAAAGTCATTTCCGGTTTTATCAGAGAAGGATTTCCGCTGGTTTTGATTTTAGAGGATGCGCACTGGATTGACGAACTTTCCGCCGAACTGCTGCATAAATTTATCAAGCGGTTTCCGAAGAAAAATTTATTCCTCATCTTGACCGGCCGGCGGCTGCCTCCGGAAAAAATCGGAAATCTCCGGAATATTTCACTCGGGCTTTTTACGCCGGAAGAAACAGCAACGTTTCTGAAAGAATCTTTTCCGGACAAAGGGCTGAAATCCGAATTCCTCGTAGAGATATTCCGCAAAACCGGCGGGAACCCCCTTTTCCTTTCGGAAATAGCCGATTCCCTGCGGGAAAATGATTTTAATATGGCTGAATTGAAAATTCCGGGCAAAGTTGAACAACTTATAGAAAGCAGAATTGATAACCTCCCGCTTGATGTAAAAAATATTCTCAAGACAGCGTCGGTTATCGGCAACACCTTTAACGCGCGGTTGTTGAAAGAATTGCTGAGAAGTTTAAAGTTTGAAGAAGAACAAATCATGACCGCGCTGGAAAAAATTGAGAAAGACAATTTAAGCGGATACCTTTTAAAAACCGGTTCCTCCGTTTACTCTTTCAAACATGCTCTGATTCAGGAGACCGTTTATGGTTCGCTGACTTACAAATTAAAAAGACGGCTGCACAAATTTATTGCCTGCTGGTATGAGGACAATTACGGGAAGAAATATTGCGAGGTCATTGCCCTGCACTTTGAAAGGGCGAACCTGACAAAGCCCGCTTTTAAGTATTTGATTCTTGCGGCGGGCAAGTCAAAAGACATCTTTGCCAACCGGGCCGCTCTTGATTTTTACAACCGTGCGGAAAGTTTGTATTTCAAGAACTTTACCCGGTTCGACAGGGAGAAAAAATGGTCTGTTTCGCTGCTCTACGAAAACAAAGGAGCGCTTCACAGGACGCTCGGCAGATACCACGCGGCGATTGAAAATTACGAGAGGATGAACGAGTGGGCTTTGAGAAATAACGACCGTCTGAGGTCTGCATATTCACAGAATCTGACAGGGAGCTGTTGGCGACTTTTAGGTTTTCACCGAAAGGCGTTGAATTATTGCCTGAAGTGCCTGAAAACCGGGAAAGAACTGAACGATGCAAAACTCGTCGCTTCGGCTCTGACGAGCATCACCGTCATTTACTGGTACACCGGCGATTACGAAAAGGCGATAGAAGCGGGCGAAGAAGCCCTGATTTTAAGAAGAACGCAGGGGGACATCGGAGCGGTTTCAAGAGGGCTGTTCGGTCTCGGCAACTCGTACGTCAAAACAGGCGACATTACCTCCGCTTATAAGTGTTTTTCGGAACTCTATAAATTATCAAAAAAGTTCAAGGACAAAAGAGGTCTTGCCTACGCTTACGAGGGCATGGGATATTGCCGGCACTGGCGCGGAGAAATCGGAAAAGCCCTTGCCTGCTTTGAAAAATCACTTTCTTTAAGAAACAGAATGGAGTTTTACAGAGGCGTGGCGTATTGCTATTGCGACATCGGAAGGGTTTACTTTGATACGGGGTTCTTTGGTCTTGCCGAAAATTATTTTAACAAAGCGGATAAAATTCTGAAGGAGACGGAAGACAATAATCTGAAAAGCGACGTCCTGAGGAACCTTGGTTCCATTGCGCTGATAAATAACAAAAAGAAATCCGCCCTGAAGCGCCTCAACGAGGCGTATGTTCTTGCGGGGAAAACAAAATTTTACGAGTCGCAAATCAAATCGTTTTACTCCCTGTGCGTTTATTACACCGGTGTCGGGAATCTTAAAAAGGCGGGATTTTTTTGTAAAAAACTGCTGACCGTTTCGGAAAAGAACTGTTTGAGGGAATATCTGTGCAGAGGTCTGATGATTAAGTCATGGATTTTGAATCGTAAAAAAAGGCATGAAGAGGCGGAGGAAATTTGCGAACAGGCCGTAACCCTGGCGGCATGTCTGAAAAATGTTTTACTTGAAATAGAAGCGGTAAAAAATTTCATTTCCATCACGGGGAAAAAACCGGAAAAATTGGTAAAATTGCTTCGCCGGTCGGCGGGAAAGGTATCGGATTCAATTCCCGGCAGGGAATTGTCCGGAAAGTTCCTTAAAAACTTTAAGGGTTTTGGAAAAGGAGGAAATTCAAATGGCTAAACAGAAAAAAGCGGAAAGCAGGGTTCCCAAGCATGCAAAAGCGCTGCTGAAAAAAATTGCCGTCTGCCGGCATCCCGACTGTCCGGTTGCCACTCATCATCCGTTCTATTGGTCGGAGGAAACCATAGGTCCTGTCGTGCCGACTTATTTGCGAACGGGGAACGTTATGGTTATCGCAGCTTACCCGACGGCGATGTTCGTAAATTTCAGAAGTGCAAAACATGTTCCTTACTACGACGTATCGGAGCCGCTGGCGGACAACAGATACTATGACGGCACAGGCGTAAGGGATGTAAAAGCCGGAACGTATTTTGACAAAGCATATTTGTCTCCGCTGGGTTTTAAAAAAGATGACCTGTGGATTACGAATACCGTAAAATGTTTTTTGTTTGATAAAAAACAGGCGAAGAGACACAGGGAACTGCCGCTTATAAAACCGATAAGAATACTTCCTACAAGAGAGGATTTTTTCGGTTGCGCAAGGCCATGCGTTGAGACGCATCTAATTAAAGAAGTTGAAATTTGCCGTCCGAAACTTATAATCAGTCTGGGCTCCGAAGCCGCAGAGGCAATTCATGGAACTTTCGGCATAACAAAAAAGAAACCCGCTGAATTAGGAGGCAGGTTTAATTTTAAGGCGGTTCTCGGAGTTCCTTTACCGGCAAACAAGAGACTTGATAAAAAAGATAGAAAAGGTTGTTGCTATGATAAGAGAGAAGGGATTTTTTTCCGGACAAATATATTTCATCTGATTCATCCGGGATATTTAATGCGTATCCCGTACGGGGAAATGTCAAAAGAGCACTGGTCAAAAAATCTGCCTGCGGCATTTGATTTTATTAAAGAACTGGGTATCCGACAGGCAAAAGTAATTTTTGAAACAAAAGATGATATGCTGAAAAAAGAATTAGCGGATCTTGAGAAAAATTCCAAACATGAGGTTGACCACGGCGACGACAGGGTCACAGTATAGGTTGCCGTTAAAAGATAATTTTGAAATAAGTCAAAAGAATATTTTTAGATGAGAAATAGAATTTCAAGAAAATGCAGGAGCGCATGTGTTTGCTTTGTTCTCCTGATGAGTTCCTGCGCGACGCTCCCCGAAAAACCGCTTCCCGCAAAAATTCCGCAGGACTACTGGCTGCAGAAAAAGGAAAGCGTCGCCCGCGCGAAAAGAGAAAAAATCCAGGGCGTGCTGGACAGCGTTTTCCGGAAAGCGCTGTCCACAAAGACAATGGACGAGTTCGGCATAATAACAATGAAGGAGTCAATCGCATTGCTTGAAGAAGCGAGTGACAGCGCGCCCTTTGTTGCGGAGGTGATATTGGGAAGGGAGCAATGGTCGGCGGGGGCGTTGCAGCCCTTGTTCTGGAAGTTCCGGTTCTGGTGCGTTGATATGGCAGGGTATCTTAAGGATAAAAAATTTGCTGAAATCCTCTATTCGGTCGCCGCCGACAGGAACGAACGACCCGAAATAAGAATGCGCGCGGTGATATCGCTTCGCGAAATGAGAATGAAGCAATTTCTCAGAGAACTTTTCCTGAAGACGGAAGATGTCTCCATCAGGGAAGAAGTCGCAAAATCAATTTTGTATCTGTCCCGTTAGCCTCGTTAGGTCTGCCTCCGGCAGGCAGGGGTTTAGAATCTTACATAGCGCAGATTGCGGAGAAGATTTTGCGAGCAGTTCTTGGCAAGCGGGGCTGTGTGAGCGAGGGATTTGCAGAATGCCCGCAACGAACCCAGAGCGAACTTGCTTACGTGAGTGTCCCCGCTGGCAAGACTGCGAGCAATTTGGTTGCGGCTGAAAGCCGCATTAGGTTAAACTAATCTTTTGCGGATTTTTCGTCTGTTTTAAGCGACGGGGATTTTTCCATCATAACGTTGCCTTCAAAAAAAGCCCCTTCGTTTATTGATATCTGGAGTGTCTTTATGTCCCCTTTTACCCTGGCGTCTTCCGTGAGTTCAATCGATACATAGGCGTGGATGTTGCCTGCAATTTCTCCGCTCACGATTACCGTCTGGGCGGTAATATCGCCGATAATCTTCCCGTTTTCTCCCACGATGACGGCATCCGCCTGCTCAATCCCGCCGTTGACAACGCCGTCAATTTTCAGAGAGCCCTTTGTCGCAACCGTTCCCGTTACGACGCTTTCGTGCCCGACGACCGTCTCAATTCTTCCGATTTTCTTTTCGACTTTACTGGAACCGAACATTAGAAACTCCTGTTAACGAAATACATTGGATTAAGGTCTTTTCCGTGTCTTTTTATCTGATAATAAAGATGATAGCCTGTTGACCTGCCGGTTGTACCGATTGAAGCGATAATCTGGCCTCTTTTGACGGTCTCCCCCTGTTTGGCAAAAACATCTTCGCAGTGGCCGTAATAGGTCGTGTAGCCCATTTGATGAGAAAGAATAATCGATTTACCCATGCCGCCTGCCCATCCGGCGAGAACAACTTTTCCGTCCGCCGTTGCTCTTATAGGGGTTCCTTTCACCTGCGCGATATCTATACCCTTGTGGAATTCACTTCCCACTCCCGTAATAGGATTTATCCGCCAGCCGAATCCGCTTGACATCCTGCCGTAAGCCGGCCAGATGGCCGGCGTGGAGCGGGCAATCAACCTCTTTTCATTCAAGTATTTGGAGATTTCACGGAAGTCCGTTTTCGTCTGCCAGCTTGCCGTAAGAAGTTCCTGGATATTTATATTCAGCAATTCTTCGGATTCGGCAGGATTCGTATTAAGAAGAAGGCTTGCAAGCTGGAAGTCCTCAAGTTTTGAGGGTCCGCCAGCCGCCGAGTACTCTATTATTTTTGATTTTTCACCGAGCGCAAGCATGCCTCTCAACTGCGTGTTCAGTTCCGTAGTTTGCTGGACAATATCAAGAGTGTTCTCAAG
>JBDRMV010000090.1:0-10183 GCA_043811795.1 bacterium
GGAGTCCGGTCAATTTCAAAAGCAATGTCGGGGATGTTTCTTATTCTCATATTTTTCCCGATGACGAATTTAAAGTAAGACGCTTTTGAGTCGAGCATTTTAAAAATTTTTCTTTCGGCATTCTCCTGCAGCGCTGCATCCTGCGTAAAAATGCTGTAGAAAATTTTACAGTCCTTGAAGTCACGCGTAAGACACGCGTCCGTTACCGTAAGAATGACGCCGGTCGGGATATTAAAATCACGGCGTATAATTTCGTTTACTTCTCTTATAATCTGGCGGGAAAGACGCTTCTTCCTATCCCCCTGCATTTTTTATGCGTCAAAATGCGAAAGAACCGGAACTATCATTTTCAAGCCCCGCCAGTGTCAAGATCTCTGGCAATTTTCTGAAGTTCGTATGCCTCAAATATGTCCGCCGGTTTTATGTCATTATAATTTTCCGCCATTATGCCGCACTCCTGGCCATCGAGAACTTCCGAGACATCATCCTGAAATCTTTTAAGAGATGAAAGTTTCCCAGTATAAATAATTTTGTTATCCCTGATAATCCGCACGCGCGAACTGCGAAGGATTTTACCGTCGGTCGCAATGCAGCCGGCAACGGTGCCGAGACGCGAGATGTTAAAAATTTTCCTGACCTCCGCACGACCCAGATGCACTTCTTTGTAAGTAGGGGTAAGTTTCCCTTCCAACGCTTTTTTTATATCATCCATCAGCTGATAAATTACCGTATAAGTTCTTATTTCAACGCCTTTTTCATTGGCTTCCGAGGTCGCCTTTACGTCGCCCCGGACATTAAAACCCACAATCATTGACTTTGACGCCTGCGCGAGCAGAACATCGCTTTTATTTATGCCTCCGCAGGCGGCGTGAACAACATTCAGGTGAACCTCCGGATTGGAAAGTTTACTCAACGCATCCTTTATTGCCTCGAGGGAACCGATAACATCCGTTTTCAAAATGATTTTTACGGTGTTTTTATCGTCTTCTTTGACATTTTCGGTTGAGGCGGGTTTCAATTTCATCGCCTCGCGTATCCTTTTCCTGGAAGCGAGAATGTTTCTGGAAAGATTTTCATTTTCAATCACAAAAAATTCATCCCCCGCCTCCGGCAGGTCAGTAAAACCCATAACCTCGACGGGGGTTCCGGGTAAAACATCCCTCGCCATTTTTCCGCCTTCCAGATGCATTGCCCTGACTTTACCGCCGGAGAAACCGCAGATAAATGGATTGCCTATTTTTAAGGAGCCGGCCGTTACAAGAATGGTTGCGACTGGCCCCCTGCGGGTATCAAGCTGGGCGTCAAGAACCACTCCTCTCGCCCGGCACTCGGTATCCACCTTAATCTGCATCATTTCCGCCTGAAGTTCTATGATATCAAGAAGGTCGTTAACGCCCAATCCCGTTTTCGCGGAAATAGGCACAACGACTGTTTTTCCGCCCCAGTCCTCCGGCAGAAGATTTTCCCTGGACAACTGCTGCTTCACCTTGTCAAGATTTGCGTGGGGCAGATCCATTTTGTTGACGGCGGCAATGATAGGCACCCCCGCAAGGCGGGCGTGACTTATCGCCTCCTGTGTCTGGGGCATAATACCGTCATCCGCGGCAATCACAAGAACAACAATGTCGGTTACCTGGGCGCCTCTCAATCTCATGGCGGTAAACGCCTCATGGCCGGGGGTGTCTATAAAAGTTATAAGCGAGTTCTTGTGCTTTATCTGGTACGCCCCGATGTGCTGTGTAATGCTGCCCGATTCTTTCTGGATTATATGGGACTTCCTGATATAATCCAGCAGAGACGTTTTCCCGTGGTCAACATGCCCCATCACCGTCACGATAGGCGAGCGCAGACGCGCGCGGGATGCGTCTCTGTCGTCGGACTTTTCTATTTCATCCTTATATATGTCGACAACCTCGGGTTCAAACCCTTCTTCCTGAACGATGAGAGAAGCGGTCTCAAGGTCTAGACGCTGGTTTATTGTCGTAATGATGCCCTGTTTCAAAAGTTTTTTAATCAGTTCGCCCGATGACAGCCCGAGTTTATCCGCAAGATTAGCAATGGTCGTCGTGACATCAAGTTTAATAACTTTCCTGGACGGCGGGGGCGGCTCTGGCTTCGGGACGGGTTCGGACGGCTTTTCTTCAATCTCTTTTTCTTTCTTTCTCGCAACGGCTGTCTCTTTCGTTTTCACGGCAAAAAACTCGGTCTTGATTTTTTTGACTTCTTCTTCCGTCAGACCTGAATTCGGTTTCTTTCCCATAATCCCGAAACCGGTAATTTTTTCTATAAGAGTGCCGCTTGTAACGCCGAGTTCTTTGGCAAAAACGTATACGACTGCTGCATATTTTGAGGTCTTGCGCGGCGCCTTTGAAACCGGAGCGGTTGAGGGAGCTGCCTTAATTTTTTCCGGTTCTTTTTCGGAAATCTTCTTTGTGGGGTCGGGCTTTTTCTTTACCGCCGCCTGGGTTTTTATTTTTTTTCCTGAAGGCGCCAGCGCTTTTTTCACGACGGCAACCTGCGCGGAAGTAAGACCTGAACTGGGCTGTTTAACTTTTATCTTGTTCTTTGCGAGCTGCTCCATCAAATCCTTGCTGGTAATCCCAATTTCATGCGCAAGTTCCGAAACGCGGCACTGAAATTTTGATTCGCTCTTCGGCGCTTCCTGCGTTTTTTTCTTATTCATCCGCCCTCTTTAACATCGCCTTTATCTTTGACATCAACTTTATCTTTAACATTTACTTTATCTTTGACATCGCCTTTATCTTTGACATCGCCTTTATCTTCGACATTAACTTTATCTTTGACATCGACTTTATCTTTGACATCATCATTATTCTTATCATCGTCCTTGGCTGTAACAACATCTATTTCCCAACCCGTAAGCTGCGAAGCAAGGGAAACGTTTACCCCTTCAAATCCGATTACCTGCGACCTCTGGGAAGATGCGATCCTGACCACAGCCGTGTGTTTTTTTTTCGAGAGAGAAACCTGCGATGCATCAATACGCGCGGGACTTAAAGCACCGGCAATCAGAGCATCCTGCGGGCGGGATGCATTGATAAGATCTATTCTTTCTCCGCCGAGGTCATTGATTATAGTTTTTATTCTCGTCCCGCGAACTCCGACGCACGTTCCGACAGGATCAATTTTATCATTGTTGGATTTCACCAGAACTTTCGAGCGGATACCCGGCACTCTTACAATTTTTATAACCTCAACGATGCCGTCTTTCACCTCGGGAACCTCTTCAAAGAGAAGCATTTTGATAAAGTCCGGATGGACCCTGGAAAGAATAATTTCGCATTTTTGCTCGTCTCCCGAAACTTTCAGAACAAACACCCTGACATTCGCATTAAGCCGCAAAAACTGTTTAGGAATTTGTTCGGCGGCTGGTAAAACACCTTCCGCAGCGCCCAGGTCCACAATTGCTTTCCTCCCGATAAATCTAAAAACTCTCCCCGTAATAACCGTCCCTTCAAGTTTTTTATATTTTTTATATACGGAACTCTTCTCGCGTTCCCTGATTTTCTGGGTAATAACTTTTTTGATTGCCTGGCTCGCAATACGGGCGATTTCATTTATGTCTATCGGAAGTTCCACGTCCTCACCCAATTTCACTCCGGGGACAAGCGCGCGCGCTGCAGAAAGCATGACCTCATCTTTCGGAGACACGGTTTTTCCCACCGCTTTTTTTATTCCCCATGCTTTGATATCTCCTGTCTTTCGGTCGAGAACGACCCTGTACCGCGAGGCAAATGCATAGTGCTTCTCAAGGCACTTTTCGACCGCTTCCTCTATAAGAGCCATTATCTCGCTGCGCGGCACCCCGTTCTCATATTCAATCTGGTCAAGAGCCGCCAAAAATTCTTCGGCCATCAGATTAAAACCCTCGCGGTTTCCACCTCGGAAACGGAAACCCTTTCTTCAAGCGGCGCTTCAAGGAAAATATTATTTTTCTCAACTCTCACAATCTTTCCCTCAATTTTTGCGCCGGGCTTGTCACAAACGACATCAATATGCCCGTTCCGCGGGCTGTACCTGACCTCGCAGACATCAACACCCTGCCCTGACGCCGAGTCCTCAACGATTTTTCTTAGTATTTTTCTATCCATATCTTACAATTCTATCAAAAAATCCGCTTTTTTCCAATTCTTCTTCCTTATCAGGGTGGCGGGCCGGGGCGGCGTCCAATTCTTACTCCTTACCATCACCCTGCAGGAGGCACGGCGTTGCCTGACAAGCCCGTCAGTCCGAGGGTCTCTACTTTCTCCCCGCAGGACTGCGGAGCGAGCCGCCCTCGTGAGAGTGCTTGGAAGACAATGCCGTGCCAACAATCTTCTTCCTTATCAGGGTGGCGGGAGGATGGCGTCCCAAAAATTACACCAGCTTTTTTAAAATTTTTTCGCCGGCTTCATAAACATCGCCCGCGCCAATGGTAATGAGAACATCATTCTTCTGCAGTAACTGGAGCATGCCCCGCACCGCATCCGCACCCGTAAAAAACATTTTCTTTCTGATATTCCTCGGAATGTTTTCCCAGATAAGCTGGGACGTGATGCCCGGGATTTTCTCTTCGCCCGCAGAATAAATAGGCAGGACACACACTGCGTCCGCTCTGTCAAAAGCCCTTCCGAGCTGCCACGCCTGTTCTTTCGTTCTCGTGTATCTATGCGGCTGGAAAAGAACGACAAGACGGCGCTCAGGCCACGTTTCCCTCGCTGTTTTCAAGGTCATTTTTATCTCCGTCGGGTGATGGGCGTAATCATCAATAAAAATAATGCCGCGTTTTTCGCCTTTAACCTCAAATCTCCGCGACACGCCCATATATTCTTTCAGCGCCCCCTTAATTTTTGACATACTGACGCCCAGATTCAAACAAACGCACGACGCCGCCGCCGAGTTAACTACGTTGTGGAGACCCGGAGCGGGAATGGTAATCGAGCCGAGTTTTTTCCCTTTGAAACCGATAGAATAAGTCGTTTTGAAAAACCTTGTCCCCGAAACACTTACCGCATAATCGGCGGTCGCCGAAAAACCGTACGTAAAATATTTCTTTCTTATCTGGGGAAGAACCTCGGTAATATTTGCGTCATCAGCGCACAGGAAAGCCATCCCATAGAAAGGAATGCTGTTTATAAAATCAACGAACGTCTGCTTTAAATTATCCATGTTCCCGTAAAAATTCAGGTGGTCGTCGTCTATGTTCGTCACGACGACAACGGCGGGAGAAAGTTTAAGGAACGAAGCGTCGGACTCATCCGCCTCCGCCACAAGAAAATCACCCGAACCACGATAACCTCCCGAAGCAATATTTTTAAACCTGCCGCCGATGACCATTGTGGGGTCGTGCCCGGCGAACGACAGAATCTGGCTGACCATGGAAGTCGTGCTTGTCTTCCCGTGACTCCCCGCTATTGCTATCCCGTATTTAATGCGCATGAGTTCCGCCAGCATCTCGGCCCTCTGGATGACGGGAATTCCTTTTTTCACCGCATGGACAACTTCAATATTGTCAGGCTTCACCGCCGAAGAAACAACCACGACCTGCGCGGCCCTGATATTGGAAGCTCTATGCCCTATATACACGGTACAGCCGCCGGCTCTGAGGCGGGCGGTCACGCCGGTATTCTGAAGGTCGCTGCCGGTGACCGTATACCCGAGCCGCCTCAGCACTTCCGCTATCCCGCTCATTCCCGAACCGCCGATGCCTACAAAATGAATCTTCCTGATATTACCTATCATAATTTTATGTAAACCACTCGCTACAATTTCTTGCATAAGATTCTATTCTATGTACTGCCTTAATTTCCTGCTCTCTGCAATATCCTTCAGCTTTGAAACGGCCTTCGCTTCTATCTGTCTTATCCTTTCCCTCGTAACATTGAAAATCCGCCCGACTTCCTCCAGCGTTCTGGGAAAACCCGAGTCAATGCCGTATCTGAGTTTTAAAATTTCCCCTTCGCGGAAGGAAAGAACTTCAACGAGTTTTTTTACTTCCCTCTTCAGCAGTTCCATCTGGGCGGAGTCCTCCGGGCTTAACATCGTCGTATCTTTTACATATTCCTCAAGCTGAGCGTCATCCTCGTCGCCAACCGGCTGGGCGAGGGAAAAAGGTTCGGGCAGAACTTTGAGCACGGTATAAATCCTTTCAACCGGAATCTTCAGGCCCTCGGCGCACTGTTCGGGCGAAGGATCCCTTCCGTGTTTGTGCCTGAATTTCTGCGAATAACCCGAAACCTTGCTTATCACTTCCTTCATATGCACGGGAATCCTTATTGTCCTCGCCTGGTCGGCAATCGCCCGGTTTATCGACTGTCTTATCCACCAGGTCGCATACGTGCTGAATTTAAAGCCCTTTTTGTACTCAAATTTATCCACCGCCTTCATAAGGCCTATGCAGCCCTCCTGAATCAGGTCAAGAAGCGACAGATGCGGATTTGAATGATGTTTGGCAATTGAAACGACAAGGCGCAGATTGCTGCGCACGACCTTGAGTTTCATATCCTTTATCTCTTTTTCCAAATTTCCTACTTCATTATAAACTCTTAAAAGTTCTTCCGGCTCCTGAATCGTTTCCTTTTTAATCCGCGCAAGTTTCTCCTTAAACTCGGCGACTTCGCTTTTCTTCTTTTCCCACTGAGCGGGAGTCATTCCCGTATGGCCCCGAAAACCGTATTTTGTGAGGCGGCCGCTCTTCAGCTGCATGCAGAATTTCCGCATGGCATTTTCATCAACTTTCTTAAAAATATTTTCCTTGATTTTTAGAATCCTTTCGCACCTTCTACCCTCGTTCTTGATTAAATTCATCAGCCGCTTCAATTTCTGCGTGTTAAGTTCCAGAGTGTCGAGTTTTTTATAAAGATTCGCCTTTATCTTTTCCTCTTCGCGGTTGATTTTACCGGTTGCTTCCACGCCCCGCGCGGCATCCCGTTTTTTCTGAAAAAAGATAAGGCGTTTGTGCCCGTTTCTGATAATCCTGGAAACGGATGAAACGTCTTTTTTCATCTGTTCAATAATTCTTTTCGTCTTCTTTCCGCGGGGCATAAGTTCCCTGGCGGAAATAACATCTTCCTGAAGGAGCGCGTTTATGTGCAGCATTTCGCCGAATGATACGGGATTGGAAAGAATAATAAATTTTAAATGATTCTCCCTGTCCTTTATGCCTTTCGCAAGAAATGTCTCCTCTTCTCTCGACAGCAGCGATGCTTTACCCATTTCGCTCAGAAACATTTTTACCGAATCGGACGTGTCAATCTCTTCCAGCGGGGTAATCGGCACCAGGCCGGTCTCTTCCTTCTTTGACTGTCCCGTTATTTCCACGCCCGTTTGTTCAAGCGACGTTAAGACCGCACTAATCATCTCCGTGTTGTTATATTCGGGCGGAAGGAAATCATTCAACTCGGAAAAAGTCATAGAACCCGATTCCTTCCCCTTAAGAACAATATCCTTAATAACCATCTTTCTGCTTTTCTTTCCTTTCCGAACCGGTTTTACGGAGTTTTTCAAGAGTACCCTCCTCTCTGACCCGAATACTTCATAACCTTCTCGAACTTCGCGATGTTTTCATTTGTCGGATTCTCGCTGCAAATTTTCCGCAGTTTCTCAAAGGACTCCATCCCCACGATTCTCTTAAACTCGGCAATCAGACCGTCCGCCTCGTTTTTCCGAGCATTCAGTTTTTGCTTATCAACCCCGCCCGGAATTACGGGGTCAACGGTTTCTTTCAGACCTTTCAGGGCATCACTGGTAATTCCGCTAATAAATTCCGCGTCGGCGGGCTCGGGGAAAAGTGAAATAAACTTTGCTATGGAAATTCCTTCTTTTCTGTCAAAAAAATCGTATATCTTTGAAAGGAACTTTTCCATATAAGTGAAATCGGAAACGGCGATTTCCTTCTTGAACCTGTCTATCATTTCGGGATAATTTATCAGGAAAGACACGATTCTGCGCTCGAGTTTCGATTTCTTCGGGTCCTGTATAAGCGGTTTTTCTTCCTCCCTGTACACGGCCCTTTTTGTCCTGGTCATTTCCTCCTTTATGGAAGAAACGCTCACGTCGAGAAGAGCGGCGGTCCGTTTTATCTCCTCCTCCCGCGTTACGGCATTGGCCGCCTCGCGTATGAGCGGCAGAATTTCACGCACAACTTTCGCCTTCCAGTCCGGCGCGCCTTTAGAATATCTTTTAACAAGAGCCGAGCGCACAAAATCCATGACCGGTAGTGCCTTCGCCAGACATTCCTGCAGTTGAGTCCGCCCTTTCTTCCGCAGGAATTCGTCCACGTCTTTGGCGCCGGACAATTGAACGGCAAACCCTTCAAGTTCTGCGGAAAGAATCTTCGGCGCGGCTCGCAGTACGGCGGTGATGCCGGCAAAATCGGAATCAAACAGTAAAAAAATCTTATCCGTAAATCTCCTCAACTGGTAAAGATGCTGGTCGGTCAGCGCGGTTCCCAAAACACCGCAGACATTCTTGAAACCGAACTGATAAAGGGTTAAAACGTCCATATACCCTTCTGTCACGATAACAGCCCGCTCCGCTACGACCGCCTTCTTCGCCCTGCTCATTGAAAAGAGAACATCGCTTTTATGGAACAGGACCGTCTCGGGGGAGTTGATGTATTTCACGGTATTTTCTTCCTTTATCGTTCTCCCGCCGAAAGCAACAGTGCGCCCCCTGATATCGTGAATCGGGAAAATAATCCTGAACCTGAACTTGTCAACCGCATGTCCCGAGCGCGGGACGACAAGCCCGAGTTTTTCCAGGTCGGAAGCGCTGATATTCTCCCCCCGTGCAAATGAAATAAGGGAATCTTCATCCGGAGAAAAACCTATATTAAACGTTTCAATCATTTCGCGCGTAATGCCCCGCTTGTCAAGATAGTTCAGCGCCGGGCGGCTTTGCTTGATATTTTTTGAATAAAACCTGAGAATTTTTTCCATTACCTCATACAATTCCTCTTTTCTGCGCTCAAGCGGCGAAACTTTCTTATCAGGGGCAGGTATTCCGGCTTTTACCGCTAAAACCCGCACGGCTTCCGGAAAAGAAATTTTTTCCATTTTCATCACAAAAGTAAAGACATTGCCGCCTTCGCCGCAGCCGAAGCACTTAAAAATCTGTTTCTGTTTTGAAATGACAAAAGAGGGGGTCTTCTCGCTGTGGAAAGGACAGAGAGCCGTAAAATTAACGCCCGCTTTCTTCAGAGGAATGTACTGTCCGGCGACAAAGCCAATGTCCGAAGAAGCCCTCACTTTTTCTATGAAATCAGAACCGTATGTCATTAAAGGTTTACTTTCTTGAAACCCTATGAAAACCGGAACATTCTATTATTTGTAGACCGCCGAATTTTTTTTCTACCTTATCAAAAAGGAGATTCAGACCGAGGTTGTCCGAAGAAATGTGCCCCGCTATGATGATGTTCACGTGGCTGCTTCGCGCCTTCTTTATGTGTTTCTCGCTGAAATGCATGCCGACAATCGTTCCAACTCCGGCTTCGGCCATTTTTGAAATCATATCGACCGGCCCCTCCGTCCCGCCCGTCATATCGATGACGATTTTTCCCGCGCTGCTTTCGGGCTTCCCGACGATTATTTTCGGGCCCGGCAGGAAATTTTTTCTCGCCCAGCGGTATTCTTCAATTTTTGCGAGGCGGTCAATCACATCTTTCAGGCGCAGATTCTTTGACGAGGCAAAAATCTTCCCGAGAAAACTTGCGACATGATTGTCGGCGGGCGTGTGAACATTGAGAAAAGGAATTCCTATAATTTTAGCGGCATCAACGGTTTTAGTGTGATTCCTCGGCATAACGGACATCTCGACATCCCTGCGCCGGCTGACTAGCAAATCCTCCGCAATATTGATGGGGACGCCCCAGTTCGACTGAATTTCCGACTGCATATCCATAACATCAAAGAAATTGCTGTAAGAATAACCCTGTGGATGATGCGCCATCACGAGGTCAACGCCGCGGCCGTTCCTTTTGAGATTATCCGCCAAAAGAATTTCCCCCGCATCAATATCTATTCCGCACAGAATTTTTTTGACACCGCCGGCTCCTCTGAGGGGATTGTGCAGAATTCTGGAATCGGCATAAGGATTGACAAGCCGCTCTTTATCATAAAACTTTTTTTCTTCCGGCGGCATTTTATCAAATTTCTCTTTTTCAAAAGCAAGAGACCTCTTCACC
>JBDRMV010000091.1:0-10449 GCA_043811795.1 bacterium
AAAAACATAATCCATTCCCTTCATTCCCCTCTTCATTTTTTTTACGTCCCTTATATCCCCTCTGATAACCTTAACTCTCCCTGCCGCCTTTGCGGTGCGGAGATTTTCAATTTTGCCCCTGACAAAGTTATCGTAAATAAAGATGTTTGCTCCCTCTCCGGCCAGCAACTCGGCAATGTGCGAACCTATATTCCCCGCGCCGCCGGTAAGAAAAATTTTCTTATTTTTAAGTCTCACTGCCGATGCCCTTTATTATCTTTCTTATCCGCCCTAACTCTGTTTCTCAGAGATAATGCTATGAAATGCATTATCATCAAATGCACATCCTCAACCTGCTGCATGTTATCGCTTCTGACTACAAGAGCGGACCGGGCTATGTCTTTTATCATTCCGCCGCCAAAACCCGTTATTGCGATCGTCTTACCGCCGTTTTCATTAGCATACTTTACGGCGTTTATTATGTTCATTGAGTTGCCGCTCCCGGTTAAACCAATCACAACATCTCCCCTGTTCATTAAGTGGACAAGCTGCTCACCGTAGATGTTTGCGTAATAGGTATCATTCGCCCAGGCAGTCAGAAGCGACATATTCGCGGAAAGGCAAATAACCCTGAACCGCCGGCGTCCGGGAGTAATGGTGAGTTTTGCCATATCACAGGTAAAATGCGAGGCAGAAGCGGCACAGCCGCCGTTGCCGAAAATAAAAATCTGTTTATCCTTTTTGTACGCCTCCCAGAAAACATTGATAATTTCGTTAACCGTCTTCATCTGAATGTTTTCCACAATCTTTTCAATTCCTTTAAAATAATCCTTAATCGTTTTCATTCTTTCTCCCCCATAATTTGAGCTCCCTTAAAATCAAACCTGAAATCAAGTTCTTCAAGCCCGCCTGCAGTTAGAGCATGCCTGACTTTTTCCTGTTTTTTCAACGGACAGTAAAACAATAAAAAACCTCTTCCGCCTGCGCCGCAAATTTTGCCTCCCGCCACGCCGTTCTTTCTTGCAAGTTTATAAAAATAATCGATATGCCCGCTGGATATCCCCGAAGTTATTTTTTTCTTCATCTCCCACGAAAGATGAAGGAGTTCCCCGAATGCATCCAAATTACCTTTTTCCACACTCTCCTTCATCCTCCCCGCGAGTTCTTTGAGAGCAATGAGAGAAGAAATAGCATTTCTCTCATCTTTTTTTATCAGCCGGCTCTGCCTTGACAGAACTTTTGCTGAATTTAACGTTCTTTCCGTAAAAAAGAGCATTAAATTCTCTTCCAGTCGCCTCAAAGTTTTTCCTGATGCCTTTACCGGCTTCACCGAGGTTTTTGCGCCAAACGTAATAAAATTAAGCCCGCCGAAAGATGCGGCATACTGGTCCTGTTTCCCGATGGGTCTTCTGCAAACATCTATTTCTATGTGCGCGGCAATTTCCGCTATTTTTGCTTTGGAAATTTTTTCGCTTTTCAAAGAACTCAAAACCCTGACCAGATTTACAACCACCGACGAAGACAGCCCGAGGCCCGAGCCGGCCGGAACTTCCGAGGCAATAAAAACATTGAAACCGTAATCCGGAGAAAAATACCTGATTGTCTCCTTAACCAGATTTAGCGGCCTCTTGCCGTCAATACTTCCGGCATTAGAAAAAATTTCGTTTCTCTTGTAGTCAGATGAGATAATCCGGATTTTTTTATCCTTTCTTTTTTCAAAAATGCAGTAATTATACACGTCAATCGACGCCGATAACACCCCGCCGCCGTATTTAGCGTAAAATGACGGCAAGTCGGTCCCCCCTCCCGCAAAACTTATCCTGAGCGGCGCTCTTCCGATTAACACAAAAACTCCCTTTGTGCTTTTAAATACCCGGCGGGATTCCCGATGTCATAGCCTTTGCCATCAAGAAGAACTCCGAAAAGTTTCGCATCCGCCGCCAGTTCCATACAGGCCTCTCCTTCGTTAAATTCGCCGACAACTTTTTCTTTTGTTTTTTTAAGACAGGGAAAAATTTCCGGAGTAAATACGTATCTCCCGAATCCGCGGATTTCCGTTTTTCTATTTCTCTTCTTCTTAATCCTGAACCCTGAACCGGATATCCTTTCCGCTCCGAACCATTCGCCGCCTTCAAAACCCGCTTCTTCGCTTTTTCTTAATTTAACCAGTCCGAGACAGCTGACTTCTCTTTTTTTGAAAAAAGAAATAAGCTGGAGGATACCCGGTTTTTCCGACAAAAAGATATTATCCGGCAGGATAACCGCAAATGATTCATTGCCCGTAAATTTTCTCGCCATCAAAAGAGCATCTCCGATGCCCGAAGGAGCGCTCTGATAAAAAAGTTTGATGTGAAAACCGGATTTTCTCTTCAGTAAAAGATAATTTTCAAGAATTTTCTTCTTTCTGTTGAGAATAACCGCGCAGTCATCAATACCGCTGCGAAAAATTTCATCTATAATATATCCGATTGCCGGTTTTGGTCCGATAGGAAGCATTTCCTTCGGGATAAAATCCGTGAGTGGAGCCATTCTACTGCCGAGACCGGCGGCAGGAATAACTGCTTTTCTTACTTCATTCATAAAATTTCCCGGCGAGAAATGCCTTTTGTGCTCTTTCATATTTATCGGCAGTACCTATATCCGCCAGATATTCTTTTACCGGATAACCGTATAAAGGAATTTTCTTTTCTATCAAAACGGGGAAAAGGTCTCTTCCAAAATCAAAAAATTTATTTTCGGGAATGAAATCTATTATCTCCGGTTCCAGCACATAAATTCCCGCATTCGCGAGATTTGTAAAAACATCGCAGGGCGCCGGTTTTTCAATAAATTTTTCAATCCTGTTTTCAGCATCAATACCCACAATCCCGCACTCTTCGGGATTTTCAACCTCGTAAAGAGCAATTGTGGCCTGCGACGATTTATCCCTGTGAAATTCAATTAGTTTTTTTAAATCCGCGTTTGTAAACAAATCTCCGTAAACAACAAAAAAAGTCCCGCTGAAAAAATCTTCCAACTTCTTGACCGCACCGGCAGAACCGAGCAGTTCCTCCTCATACGAATACGTAATTCTCACTCCGAATTTTTCACCGTCTCCGAAGTAACCTTTTATCGCATCCTTCAGATGATGAAGATTCATTGCGATTTCGTTTACTCCATATTTCTTTAACAAATTTATCAGATGTTCAAGAATCGGCTTGCCGCCGATTTCAAGCATCGGTTTTGGAATTTCGCGGGTCAGGGATTTCAGGCGGGTTCCTTTTCCCGCGGCAAGAATCATCGCCTGCATATCTTACTTTCAAAGACCTTTATTGCATTGCAAACACACTTCACCTGGCCGGCAGTCATCTCGGGAAATACCGGCAGAGAAAGAATTTCCCCGGTGCATCTTTCGGTAACCGGCAAAAACGTCCTCTTAAAACCCCGATAGGCGGCCTGCCTGTTGATTGGAACCGGGTAGTGAATTATCGTGAAAATTCCGCCTGTATTTAAAAACTTTTGCAGATTATCTCTATCTGCACTCCTGACAACATAAAGGTGGAAGATGTGTCTTGAGCATGCTTTTTCTACCGGAAGAACCAGTCCCGTATTCTTCAGCAATTTACCGTACAAACCTGCGATTTTCCTGCGTGCGGAATTCCATTTATTTAATTTCTTAAGTTTAATTCTTAGAATTGCCGCCTGAATTTCGTCCAGACGGCTGTTATAACCGATGAGCCCGTGAAGATATTTTTCCGCAGAACCGTGATTACTCAGTTTTTTGATTTTTTCCGCAATTTCTCTGTTGTCCGTAACAACCATCCCCCCGTCTCCGTAACCTCCCATGTTTTTTGCAGGGACGAAACTGAAACACCCGCAGTCGCCCATGCTTCCCGCCGGCTTCCATTTGCCGGATAATCTGTATTTCGCTCCCGCCGCCTGACAGGCATCTTCAATAACTTTCAATTTATGTTTTTCAGCAATTGCCGTAACAGCGCTCATATCGGCCGGCTGGCCGTAAAGATGGACGGGTATTATTGCCCGGGTTCTTCTTGTAATTCTTTCCTCTATTTTCCCCGCATCTATGTTGAAAGTTCTCTCGTCAATATCAACAAAAACCGGCTTTGCCCCGGAATGAGAAATTGCCTCGGCGGTCGCAAAGAAAGTGTTGGCAACCGTGATGACTTCATCCCCCCGCTTAATACCGCAGGCAACCAGTGAAAGCAGGAGAGCATCCGTGCCTGAATTTACACCGACGGCATATCTCACTCCGCAATACGCGGCGAACTCATCCTCAAACTTCTTAACGCTTTCTCCCAAAATATAATGCCCGCCTTTCAAAACGTCTCTGACCGCGCCGTCTATCTCACTTTTCAAGGATAAATACTGTTTTTTCAAATCAACAAACGGAACAATCATTTTCATTTCTTTTTCCTTATCAGGGTGGCGGGAGGGTAGCGTTCATTTTTTACGAAGATAAATTTTTTTACCTTTACTTTTTATTGACTTATCTATCGCCTCCAGAACCCGTATAACCTTAAATGCTGCCAAACCGCCGGAACGCGGTTCTTTACATTTTAAAATACAGTCGAGAAAATGTTCGCATTCCGCCCTGAGCGGTTCTTTCCCCGCTGATGCGATTGACTTAAAACCCCCGTCATACAATTGCAGACCGGCATTCCCGAACTTATCCACGCCGCGGTGCGGAGTATAGCCCCTGTCAAAAATCACAATTTTGTTTTTCCCTTCCAAATCATCATAAAGAAGCATTTTTTTATTTCCCACGAACGTCATTTTTCTTATCTTCAGCGGGTCATACCAGCTGGTGTGGCAGTGGGCGAGAATATTTCCCGGGAAAAACATACTAAAAAAAACGACGTCCTCAATTCCTCTCCGCAAATAAGTTCCTCCCGTCGCCGTTACTGCGTCGGGAAATCCATTTAACACATAAAGCAGGATTGAAACATCGTGAATCGCGTAATCCCAGACGATATTGACATCCTCCCGCGCTCGCGGACCTAAACTCGTCCTCGACGAGTAGATATAATTTATCTTTCCTATCATATTCTTCAGGATGCATTCCTTAACTTTGTTTACAACCGGGCTGTATTCAAAAACATGACCTGCCATCAAAACCTTTTTCTTTTTCCGGGCAGTTTTTATCAGGACCCCGGCATCGCGACTGCTTGTCGCAAGCGGTTTTTCAACAAGAACATGTTTCCCGGCAAGAAGCGCCTCTTTCGCCAGTCGAAAATGGCTTTCCGCGGGGGTGGCAATGTAAACCGCATCGATATTGCCGTCTTCAAAAATGCTCCGAGGATTTCCTGTAACTTTCGCTTCCGGATACTGCTTTTTAAGCAGAGCCATCCTCTTTTTATTCTTATCGCAGCACTTTACAAGTTTCACACTTTTAATCCGGCTGAAATTCCTTATTACGTTCGGGCCCCAGTATCCCGCCCCGATTGTGCCGATTTTAATCATCTATTTTCCTCTTCTTTTTATCACTTTCGCCGGAATGCCGGCGGCAACCGAATCGGACGGTATGTCTTTATTAACCACCGCGCCGGCGCCGATGATAGAATTCCTGCCGATTTTAACACCCGGCAATATCACCGCTCCGACCCCGATATCCGCGCCGCTTTCCACGGTAATCGTTTCAACGATGTGGTCGGTCATATAAACCGGAATATCTGAAGGCATCCCCGTGTGCTGAGAAGAAATAAATTTCACTGCCGGCCCAATTCCTATTTTATCTTTGATTATCACATCCTTTGCGTCTATGTAAACTCCCGGGCCGACCCATGTTCCGTTTCCTATTTTTAATTTCCCCTTGTACCAGCCCTGCAAGAAGACATCAGGCCCGATATAAACGTGCTCGCCGATTTCAAACGTTTCGGGATGTTTTACGGAAACGTTCCGGGAAAGATTCAGGTCGCGGCCGACTTTTTTACAGAGCGTTTTGAAAATAACTTTTTTAACAATCTTGGAAAATTCATCATTCTTCAGTTTGAATTCTTCGTATATTTCAGACCGCTCTTTGGATGAAAAATTCTTTACAATATACTTGCAAAATTCGCTTTCGAACGCCGGGTCATTTTTAACTTTCCTGTACGGAAAAAACGATTTCGCTATCTTTTTCAATTTATCCCTCCCCTTTTTCAAAAAAGAATTTTCTTGTATTCTTTTGCGCAATAGAAATCAACTCTTTCAAAGTTACATTTTCGACTTTTAAGTAGCACCAGCCGTAACTTGCCAAAAATGCCAGATTAAAAAAAATGTTGCGGGGCAATTTGATTGCTTTTCTGATAAACGGAAGCAAAAATGGAAATTTGACAGCGTAAAAAAATAATTTCTGCAAATTCTCAAATTCTTTTTTATATTTCGATTTGACCACGCTCGTATGGAAAAAAGACGGGTCAGCGTCATTTAAAGAGCGTTCGAGAAATCCGCCGGCGGATGCGTACTCGCCCAGTTCTGTTTTCGGATACGGGTAAAAAATTGAACACCACGGATAATCGGTTTTGATTTCCGTATTGATTTTTACCGTATCCAGCGCTTCATCCAGCGTTTCCGACGGAAAGCCGAGTATGTTATAAGTCCTGAACTTAATTCCGTATTTTTTCAGCAAACCGCCGGTGTTGATTATCTGCTCATTGCTTATCTTTTTCTTTAATAACCTGTTCCGCAGGCTCTGATTACCGGATTCAATGCCGAAAAACACGCTCCGGCAGCCGATCTTTTTCAATATTTTAACTGTTTCTTCATCCACCGAATCGGCCCTGATTGAACAGATAAGCGGCAAATTAATTTCCCGCTCATAAGCGTCCGCAAAGCTCCTGAACCATTCACGGTTAAGAATAAAAACATCGTCGCCTATACAAACCGTTTTCAAATTATAATTATCTCTAACCCGCTTAATTTCATTTATTACATTTTCTACGCTTCTTCTCCTGACATATTTTCCCTTTCCTTCGTACATCTTTCTTAAAACATGATTAAAGCAAAAAGCACAATCGAACGGACAGCCCCTTGTAGTCATAAACACTTTCAGGGACTTATCAAGATACGGGTACTTCCTGTAATATGCTTCATGGTCGGGAAAAGGTAAACTGTCAAGATTTGAAACAAGCGGCCTCAGTTCGTTTTTCACTATTTTTCCGTTACTTTTTACCCAGCAGTTCTTCGCGGCGGAAATACTTTCCTTCCTGTCAATCCGGTCTGCTAAATCCAATACCGTATATTCCCCCTCGCCTATGCAGACAATGTCAACCGCAGGGTGCTCTATTATTTCAGGAAAATACGTCGGGTGCGGGCCTCCGAAAATGATGGGGGTTTTGATTTTTCTCTTCAGTTCACCGGCAATTTTCAAACACTGGCGGTGAACGCCCGTCGTACAGGAAAAACCGATAATATCCGGTTCATAACCGATTATTTCGGATATCATCTTCCGGCCGCCGTCCCCTATAAATATTTCGACATGGTGTTTATTTTTTTTTAAGATGCCGGCTAAATAAGCAAATCCCAGATATTCAAAGGAAAGATTCTGAACAAATGCTATTCTACTCATCGCTACGCAAAGAACTTTTCCTCATACGACAGATTTTCATAGACCTCTTTCTTTTATTTCCGAATAAAGTATTCCGCGCATTTAAAACCCATCTCCATCGCCAAATCCATATCGACATATTTGAAAAGCCCCTGCCTTCCCGAAATAAGAAAATTATCCGTTTTACCGAAATATCCTGTAATTCTGTCAAAATTCTCTTTGTAACCCTTGAGATATACAGGGTAGCCGTGTTCGTATCTCAAAGTAAACGAATTTTCGACATCTCCTTTTCTTATGAAACCCTCTGCTTCAATGTCCCTTATCACATGCCCGCAAATAACTTCATCCTTTTCGTTCCATATTTCATCATCTTTGTCACACATTATATCGGCAATAATTAACGTTTTTGACGGGGGGCTCGCGGAAACCGCTCCGAGTTTTCTCATGTCGCTTAAGCGGTTAAAAACTTTTTTCGTAAAATATATTGACTGAGCGGGAATGACAGACGGGCGGTTAACGACAAGACAGGCAAAGACAATCGCCCTGTATTTTAATTCCGAAGCAGCCGAAAGAACATCCCGGTCAGGAAGAGGTTCAATTGCCCCAAGGAGTTCCGGAACCGGAATTGTGGAAATTACGCCGTCGCAGAGGATTTCTCTTTCTCTGCCGTTTTCAAAATAAACAATCCGTTTAACGCCGCCTTCTCCCTCATGGATTTTTTTAACATTTGAGTTCAGATGAATCCGCCCGTTTTTTTCTTTGATTTTCAATAGAATATTTTCAGGGATAACCCCTGCCCCGATTTCCGGATAAAGAAACTCAACAACAAGCGGGGCGTAAGAATGCTCCTTACCCGTTATTTTTCCCTTTCCCTTACTGAAAGATTTCAGAGCAAGTTCCAAAAGAGAAGAATGCGGTATCCTGTGTTCCGAAAAGGAAGCTGCTATCCGGGAAGGAGAAACGCCCCACACTTTTGTTGAATACGGCCCAAAATAAATATCGTATATCTTTCTTCCGAAGCGGTTTACAATCCAGTCCTCCATCGAATCGTCTTTTTTCTTAAAAACTCTTCTCTTTACTCTTGATTTCACAAAATCCAGAAAACACATAACCGAAAGAACCGGGTCAAGTTTCTTTGCCAGGTCAAATGCTTCCAGCGGATATTTATAATACTTCCCGAGAAAATTTATTTTAACGTTTTTCGCCTGAACCGTAAAACTCCCCGCGAGCTGTTTAAAAATTTCCAGTATTTCTTTTTTGTTCGAATGGTACCCGTGAGCGCCGTAATCAAAAATACACCCGTATTTTTTTACGCTTTTCGCGAGACCGCCGGCGGAGGATGATTTTTCTATGATTTCAACATCCGCTCCGGAGTCGGCAAGTTTCCATGCGGCGCTCAAACCGCATATTCCCGCGCCCAAAACCGCTATTTTCATTTTTGTGTGTAAGGCGGCCACAAGAACGGCCTTTTAAAGAAATTTTTACGGCACTTCAGGTCTTTTACTTTTTTTATTACTTTTGCCGGATTACCTGCGACCACGGCTCCCGCCGGAACATCTTTTGTCACGACAGAACCCGCCCCGACAAGCGAGTTTTTCCCGATTCTGACCCCTGGAAGAATTGTTGAATTAGCGCCGATTTTCGCAAGGCGCTCTACCGTCGCGCCCCGGCCGCATTCTTTAAACCGGGGACATTTCATCGGGTGGGGGTCATCCGTAAAAACGACATTCGGCCCTATAAAGACATTATCCTCAACAGTTGTCAGTTCCATAAAACAATTTGAGTGAATTCTGACATTATTTCCTATCCTGTTCCCGAACTCAAGACAACTTCCCGTTCCGACCGAAACATTGTTTCCGATAACATTATCCTCTCTTATTGAAACGCCCTGCCCGCACTCGAAGTGATCCCCTGTTTTCACTCCCGAGTAAATCGTGGAAAAGTGGCGGATCCTGGAATTTTTTCCTATAACTGTTTTGAGAGACCCGTCTTTCTTCCCTCTCGGGGGCTTTCCGATGACGCAAAACTCGTCAACTTCCGTCCCTCTTCCGATTTTCACATTTTTATATTTTTTCACTGAAACCTCAAAAATCATACAAAAGTTTCCGGCTGTATTTTAGAATATGTCGGAGAGAAAATCAAACTTGCTCCTCCGGCTTCTACACCGCAATGTCCCTGTCTATAAAAATTCTGTGCCACAACTCCAGCATCAAAAGGGCCCACAAACGGTAACCGTGGTTGGCGCGCCCTTCAACGTGGTCATTTATAAATCGCCTTAAATTACGGGAATTGAAGTAACCTCTTTTTAATGCCGCAGGTGAGAGAACCACATCCCTGAGATAATCTTTAAGCCCTCCTCTGAACCATTCGTCCAGCGGAATGCCGAAACCCTGTTTCCCGCGGTTCAGGATTTCAGGCGGGAGAAAATCCCTGAATGTCTCCTTCAAAATATACTTGCTGCGCAGACCCTTCAGTTTCCACTCCGCCGGCAAAGACGCAGTAAATTCAATGAATCTGTAATCGAGAAAAGGAGACCGCGCTTCAAGTGAATTCGCCATCGTCGCCACATCCATTTTTACGAGCAAACATTCGGGAAGATAAGCCGTTAAATCCGTGTACAGAGTGCGGTCAATTACGCCTCTCGCCCGGGCGGAAAGAAATTTATCTTCCAAATAGGAACAGGCATCGTCGGAAGCAAACTCTCTTTTCATTTCTTCCGAGTAAATAAAGTCCTTCATCTCATTGGTAAAATAAGCATGCCAGATAAGATTTCTTCTTTGCGGAGGATTTTTCAACGCGCCGGCAAACCTTAAAGCGCGCCTTAAAAAGCCCGATGTATTCGCAACAGGGCTTTTTTCAAACAGATATCCGGAAATTCCGGATGGAATCATCCCGAACGGCAGAGCGGCGAGCTGGGAAATTTTCATCGCCTTGTATCTCATATA
>JBDRMV010000092.1:0-4651 GCA_043811795.1 bacterium
TCCGACAGTTTGGTTATCAGGGAAGAGGCAATGCCTTCGGATATCCAGTCAATATTTTTATAACCGGACAGGTTTTCAAACGGAAGTATCGCCAGAATTTGTTTTTTCTCGGCGGAATAAGAAAAAATTGTTCCGGGGGACAGGATTATGCAGGCCGCAAAAATTAAAAATACCTTCCTGATTAAAGTCCTCATATAACCTCTCCCTGCAATTATATCACTTTTTAAGGAAGATATGCAACATTTGTGGAAAATGGGTCACTTCTATTTTTTACTTTTGTATCAATAAGAAAAAATAGAGGTGACCCAATTTTCCAATAAATCAGAACTGACCCCGCAAAACTGGACAGGCGGTAATTTGAAAAAATCAAACTGAATTGGTATTATATAAATGCCGAAACATGAATTATTGCCGGAGGAATTGCAAATGAAAGTAAAATTCTGGGGCTGCAGAGGTTCAATCCCCGTCCCCGATAACAGAATGATAAAGTACGGCGGGAATACAACCTGTGTCGAGGTAAAATTCGATAACGATGTTTTAATAATAGACGCCGGGACCGGAATAAGGAAACTCGGCGAAGATTTGATAAGAAGAAAAATTTCAAGTTTTGATATTTTTATAACACACACGCACTGGGACCATATACACGGTTTTCCTTTTTTCGCGCCCATATATGAAAAAGAAACCGATATAAATATTCTCGGATGCTCAAATTCCTACAGGCGCCTGAAGGATATTTTTGCGAATCAAATGTCCTACGAGCATTTTCCCGTGCGCTTTTCTGACCTGTAATCCAAAATAAATTTCAAGGAAATCTGCGGGGAGACGTATAAGACGGAAAAATATGCGGTAAAATTTATCCGGACCAATCATCCGATTCCCACGCTGGGCCTCAGAATAGAAGAAAAAGGGAAGGCGTTCGTTTTCATTACCGACAACGAACTTAACAGCGAAAAAGTCACGACTTCCCGGGATAAATTTGTGGAATTCTGCAAGAATGCGACGCTGCTGTGTCACGACGCGCAGTTTACGGAAAATGAATATAAAAAGAGGAAAGGATGGGGGCATTCCGTCTTTGAACACGTTATAGAACTTGCGCGGGATTCGGATGTGGAAAATCTTGTGTTTTTTCATCATGACCCGGACAGAAAAGATGACGAACTGGATAAAATCGAAAAGAAGTTCAAGAACCTTCGTAAAGCGAACGGATATAAATTTAAAGTTTCCGCCGTGAAAGAAACGGACGAATTCGAATTAACGGAAAAATGACATATAACTTGAATTAAAACCAAATGGGAGAAGATAAATTAATTCAGTATATCAGCCGCAAAGATACGCCTTTGGCGTTTATGCTGAATACCATATTCGACGGCGTGTACATTGTCAACCGGTAGCGGGAAATTATTTTCTGGAACAAAGGCGCGGAAGAAATCACGGGATATAAATATAGTAAAGTTTGCGGCAAACGCTGCTCATACGACATTCTTAACCATATTGACGAAAACGGCAAACTGCTCTGCAAAGAAAACTGCCCGTTATCAAAGACGCTTGAAACCGGCGAACACGTGCGGATTAAAGTTTATCCCCTTCACAAATCCGGAAGAAGATTTCCCGTCATGATGCATATAGCCCCTGTCAGGGATAAAGATAAAAATATTATAGCGGCGATAGAAGTGTTCAGGGATATTTCAAAGGAAGAGGACTACCGCATTCTTCAGGAAAAGTTTAATAATCTTATCAGGAAATACGTATCTTCGGCAACTTTCGAAGATGTGATGGAACGGTTAAAATCAAACGTTAAGAGTGATGCGCGCATACGCGATTTGACCATCTTATATCTGGATATTGCCGGGTTTACCGGTTTTTCCGAGAAAAACCCGCCCAGGAAAGTCGCTAAAATGCTGAATGATGTATTCGGGATATGCGAGGTAATTACGAAAGAATGCCACGGGGATATAGATAAATTTATCGGCGACGCCGTGATGGCTGTGTTCGTTGATGCGAATGACGCCGTGGGCGCGGGGATAAAGATTTTAGAAGCGCTTTCCAAACTGAATAAGAAGAGGTCCGAAGAAGGGAAAGTGTCAATCAATGTCAGGATAGGGATTAACAGCGGAAACGTCATACAGGGAGACATAGGGACGATTGAACGGAAAGATTTGACGGTTATAGGGGACGTCGTAAACACGACTTCACGCATTCAAAGTATCGGAGACATAAATTCTATTTTCATATCCGAAGCCGCGTATTCCCGTTTAAAAAATCCAAAGATATTCAAATTTCACAAGAAGGTATCAATAAGAGGTAAAGAACATCAAATACCTATTTTCAGATATGCGAAATACTCAAAAGGTTCGAAGCGGAAATGACGGCAGACGGCAAATTATATAAAAGTGTCATGGACAGTTTATATGACGGGATTTATTTTGTCGACCGTGATAGAAAAATTACATACTGGAACAAAGCGGCAGAAAATATCACGGCTCCGTCTTCTTGTCGAACAATCATTTCTTTCTATCGGTCCGGATGTAATCCGGGTTACTATATCCATAGGCGCTGCAAGCGTCCTGCCCGGCGACACAGTCGATGCGCTGGTGAAGAGGGCGGACAAACTGATGTATCGCAGCAAGGCGGCCGGTAAGAACCGCGTGTCAATTTAAGGGGACAGGGTCTTGTAATTTATCCGTCTCCCGTTTTCCCCGCGTATTACTTAAAAGATTTGGCCCACAGTTTGTTAAGGAAAGTTTCCCACGGCAGTATTTCAATTTTGCCGATTGTCCTTGCGCGTTTCTCGAAACACACGATTATGTAGCGCTTGAGTTTTTCTTCTTCAGCCAGGGCTTTTAGCCCCCTGATGTCGCTGCCTGTAATAATTTCTTTAGCTTTAATTTCAACGGCTATGGAATCGTTAATTATAAAATCGACTTCGTATCCCGATTTTGACCGCCAGTAGCACAGTTCGCCGGGTTTATTGTAATTGACGAAAGCGTTTAATTCATGGGCCATGTAAGTTTCAAAAAAATATCCTATTTCAGGCGATTTTTCTTTTATGGGCGCGCGGTTCTGCAGAGACCTTACGATTCCCGTGTCAAAAAAATAAAATTTCGAGGTCGAAATGGGTTTTCTTTTAATGGATTTTTTCCACGCTTTTACGTCGAATCCTATCAATGTATCCCGCAGTATTTGAAAGTACTCCTGCACCGTGCTGCTCGGCACCTGCGCGTCGTTCGAAATTTTAGCGTAATTCAGAAGCTGCCCGTTGCACAGCGCCGCGACAGTTAAAAACCTGCTGAAAGCGGAGATATTGCGCGTTAAGCCCTCGGCCGCGATTTCTTCTTTAAGATAAATTCCGGCGTAAGACGCAATATCCTCCTCCGGTTCGCCGGATAAATACACGGAAGGAATTAACCCGTAATTTAATGCCTTTAACAAACTGAATTTTTCATTCAGTTCTTTGTAAATGAAAGGGTATAAATATCTTACGCGGGCCCTGCCGCCCAGCAGGTTAACTCCGCCCCGCCTGAGTTTTCTCGCGCTTGAGCCCGTAAGCAAAAAATTTATGCCGTATTTTTCAATAATTAAATGAACCTCATCCAGCAAACCGGGCAACTTTTGTATTTCATCGATTATGATAATTTTATCCTGCTTTTGGATTTCCTGTTCTAACCGTTTGGGATTGCCGCTTAAACTTAAAAAAATTTCGTTGTCCAGCAGGTTATAAACTTTATATTTGTTTAACTGATGGCTTATTAAACTGGTCTTTCCTGTTTGCCTTGCGCCGAACAAAAAACAGGATTTCTTTTTAACCGTATCGCAAATATCCATAATTCTGTTCACATACATTTTAGGTTCCTCCTTTCACAGGATAAAATATCACCCGCCTATCCCGCTGATTATCATAACAATCACCGGAACAGTTGTCAATCAGCAGAAAGGGAAATTAAAGGGGATTTGATTGTCATTGCGAAGTGTTTCACGCCAAGGCGCATCCGCCACGGCAGACGAAGCGCTCCACCACAGGCGGATGAAACATTTCAGCATCCGCCGTTTTAGGCGAGCAATCTCTCCCCCCTTTTGTGTTTACATTTTATCCACGAACTTCCGGAACCGTAGTTTTTAATCAATAGTTTTTACACAATAAAATTCAAGAGGCCGGATGTAAAGTTCGGTGTAAAGTTCGGTGTAAAGTTCAGTATAAAACGGGAAGAGAAATAGGCCCGTCGCTTTTCAAGAAATGGTAAAAGAATAGGAGGGGCATTACCTCGGGACGGAACCCTTCGGATGGCCCCTCATCGTGATTCTGTTATAATTATAGCCCGTTAATACGGTTTGTCAAGGGAAGAACCATATACCTGCCGGCAAAGAAAAAGATTATGTAGGAATACTTTACATAGGGCTTGACAAATATTCCTACACGGTGTATAATTAGAGCGGAAAACAAAGGAGGCGGTTATGGACAATATGCTTGCAAAATTTATTCAGCAGCAGAGGCTTAAACACGGCCTGACACAGGAATACATGGCTTCCGAACTCGGAATTTCGCGTCCCACATATATTCAGATTGAACGCGGGGAACGGGAATTGACGATAACCGAAGCGAAAGTGCTCGCGGCTGTTTTCGGCATTCCGTTCGAGGATTTTCTGCAGGGCA
>JBDRMV010000093.1:0-12577 GCA_043811795.1 bacterium
GAAAGGAGTTCTACCGTGAAAATCAAAGTGGTGTTCGACCCTATGAGGTTTCCGGCGCCTCTTTCGCCGTAGGCAAGTTCTGAAGGGATGAACAGTTCGTACTTCGCCCCTTCCTTCATCAGCTGCAGGGCTTCCGTCCAGCCCTTTATCACGCCGCTGACCGGAAATGTCGCGGGCGTTCCCCGCTTGTAAGAACTGTCGAATTCAGTTCCGTCAATCAAGGTGCCCCTGTAATTGACAGTTACCCTGTCATTCACCCCTGGCCGTTTGCCTTTACCTTCTTTTACTATTTTGTACTGTAATCCGCTGGATGTTATTTTAACATCCTTTTTCTGCCGGTTTTTTTCAAGAAATTCTTCTCCTGCTTTTTTGTTTTTATCCATTGATTTCCCCCGTAGTTTCGTCTGCTGTTCCTGCATTTCCTTCTGAAATGCCGTCATGGCAGTCCGCATTTCGTCTTCCGTCAACAACGGTTTTGAACCCGACATTGCGTCTTTAATGCCCGATGTTAAAATTTCAATATCAATATCGGCATTCTGTCTGCCGATGTTGCTCCCTATATCCCATCCTATGGTATAGCTTACCTTGTCCTTCTGCGTCTCCGGAGTTTTTTTTGTGCAGCCCGAATTAGGCAGCAGCATTACAAACGCCAGCAACAAAACCGCCGAAACAATGATACTTTTTCTCATTTTTTTTCTCCCTTTTAACCCCGTTCGAGAATTCTCAACGCCTGCCTTCTCTAACGGGGTAAACTTATTTCGTCACAACCCCTAAGTATTCTTGTTTTCCGGAAACAATAGTTTCCGGCATTTCAGCAAGAGATTGTCAGTCCTTTGCAGAATGTAATAAAACATTAGTGATATTATAGCAAAAACGAGATAAAGATGCGCTTTTGAAACATGTTCGGCTATAAAAAATTCATGCCATTTATATATCTTATCCACCTCAATATTTCTACAACTTACTGATAAAATACTGCTGAAATCAGTTATTCCGTAAATGCGGCCTATCTGTATTGCGGAATAGAAATTTATAACAGCCATAAACAAAAAAATACTAATCGCTGAAATAACAAATAATTCGGCAATTCTTACAGGGCCGGATAATTTATTAATCCTTTCAATTTCCTTCTCGGAGAAATATTCTTTTATATTCATTTTTTTAACATCTTCACCATGCAGCTATCGGCCTATCATCTTTGTCGGTATCGGAACAGTTTATATACCATTGCCCGCTATCCCTGAAATAAAGCCAGACGGCCGCGTATGATTCGTCGACGAGACGGCTGTTTGAATCGAAATCGGCATCAGAGTCGTCTATAATACCGATATCTTTTTGCCCGTCTTTAATAGAGATCTCAACACCGCTCTCAAAATAAGGAATTACATTCAAATACAACGGGACCCATGCATTCCTATTATTAGTTGCGATTTCTGCAAGCAGTATTTTTGTGCCGCCTAAATCCGCATCCTGATACGGCCATACTCCCTCATTATCGGCATAATATATAGCGGTGCTGGACCTGAACACGCCAAGATTGTATTTTGACATAGCCTGCTGTTGTTTCTTCAGCATATCAATATATCTCCCTGGAAGAGTTGTGGCAAGTATCCCTATAATAGCTATCGCTATCAGCAGTTCAATAAGCGTGAACCCTGAGAAACTTTTTTTCCGGAATTTTCTATTTAACATTCAATTATTTTATAGGCATATGCACTTGATTCCCGTGATCGCCTCAAATGGGAATATGGGTCACTGCTATTTTGCGGGGTCAGTTCTATTTTTGTTATTTTTGCTATGCAAAAATAGAGCTGACCCCATTTCTTTGCAAAATAGAGGTGACCCGATTTTCCTGTTTAATATATCAACTTGATTCATGTGCATATGCCTATTATTTTATTATATAAAAAAAGAAACCATTTTCAAATTGATAACAACGCGCCGTAATTCCGGTGATATAACCATATTAAAATTATACCGCTCTCCCCGCCTGATTCAAAGCCGGCTGCTGCTCAGGTTACAAGACACAGTGACTTTCCAAGTGATTTTATTTCTGTAACTTCAGCCGACAATAAGCAATGCAAAATACGGGACTGCATTGAAGAATAATATAAGCATCTTATAAAATGCCATGACTGAATAAATAATCGTATTAA
The DNA here is from genome assembly GCA_043811795.1 of bacterium. Taxonomy (GTDB): domain Bacteria; phylum CG03; class CG03; order CG03; family CG03; genus JBDRMV01. The sequence goes on from JBDRMV010000093.1 coordinate 2,157, forward strand.
ATCTGTCCTCAGGAATGTTGTACCATTTTCCATGAATCCGGTAGATAAAGCCACGGGATAGCGTGAAAATCAAAAACGACAGAAAAAATAATCCAAAATTAATAATCATGCACCACAACAGCAAACTGCGAACCATAGCAATTGTCATTTAACACCCCCCCTCTTTCAATAACTTGTATTTCTTTTGATGTTCCTTTGCCTCTTTAATAAACTTTCCGAATTTACGGTCATTTCTTCTTTTATCAAGCATTGTCATCTGATAATGCCCGGCTTCTTTTTTAAGTTTTATATAACTTGCGTATTTTTTTTCATCCAGCTTGCCGGATTTAATAGCATCATGTATCGCGCATCCCGGTTCATGCGTGTGAGTGCAATTCGCAAATTTGCAGTTTTTTAATAGTTCGCTTATTTCATCAAATACATTTTCTATGCCCGCATTTGAATCGGTCAGCCCCAGTTCCCGCATACCGGGAGTATCTATCACAATACCTCCATTTTTTAAAAAAAGCAGTTCCCTGCGGGCAGTGATATGTTTCCCTTTACCCGTAAGCGAACTTAAGCTGCCGGTCTTTAAGATTTTTTCCCCGAGCAGATTATTTATTATAGAAGATTTTCCTACTCCGGAAGAACCGAGGAAACAATATGTTTCTCCCCTATTTATGAATGCCGTCAATTCACGGAGCCCTCTATTGGTAATGGCGCTGGTAGGGAAAAACATCTATATTGTTCAACCTGTTTTTTACCTGAGATATTTTTAAGTTTAATTCCGGTTCGGAAATTAAATCGATTTTATTCAATACAATAACCGGTTTTATATTCCCGTCATTTACTATCGTTAAATACCTGTCAAAACGATTCAAGTTAAAATCCCTGTCAACGGATTGCATAATAAATGCCGCATCAATATTTGAAGCAATTACCTGTGTGTCAAACTTATTCGCGGCCTTCCTTTTTAATATCGTCTTTCTCGGTAATACTTTGTGAATTATCGCATGTTTCGCATCGGATTCGACCATAGAAACCCAGTCCCCTACCGCAGGATAATCTTCTTTATACTCGGCATCGAACATCTGTTTCCCGGTAATTTTTGCCGAATATTCATTGGTTGTGTTTTTTATCCTGTATCCCCCTCTGGATTCAGCGATAACCCGCGCGGCCGAAAAAACATCCGCTCCCGATGCTTTCCATGCAGATTCAAAATACGCGCTATACCCTAAATCCTTAAGACCTATTTTTTTATTCTTACCGTTCATTTCGTTTGAAATAAAATACACCGGGCGCGGTTCTGGTTTCCATATTTAAATTATACCACTCTCCACGCCAAATTCAAAGCTGTTGACGCTACACGAAAGATAGTCCCCTTTTTCCCGCAATGACTTTTATAGTATACTAAGGGATGACTGAAATAGGAAAATACAACAACCTTAAGATAGTAAAAAAGGTGGACTTCGGATTTTATCTGGACGGCGGCGAAGAAGGTGAGATACTCTTACCCCTGAAATATGCAAAAGAAGACACCTCTGTCGGCAATACGATTAAGGTTTTTATTTACAAAGATTCGGAAGACAGAATCATAGCGGTTACAGGTAAACCGTATGCCGTTGTAGGCGACTTCGCTTTTCTGAAAGTAGTGGATATCAATAAAATCGGAGCTTTTCTTGACTGGGGCCTGCCCAAAGATCTGCTTCTTCCCTATGCGGAACAGGACAGCAGCATTATGACCGGCAGTTCTTATGTGGTCAGGGTCATTTTTGACACTAAAAGCCAACGGATTATCGCTTCCCAGAAGCTCCACAGATATTTTATATCTGATACCGCGGAACTGAAAAAAGAAGAGAAAAAGGAACTCTTGATATACGAAAAAACCGAGCTGGGATTCCGTGCGGTTATAGATAATGCATATACCGGCATGTTATATAAAAACGAAATCTTCCGTCCTATAGAAATCGGGCTGCGGCTAAAAGGATATATAAAGGATATCCGTGATGACGGCAAAATAGACCTTACTCTTCTGCAGATTGGAGAACGCGCCGTGCAGGCGGCGGCCGATTCCATTCTTGCCGCGCTGAAAAGCCAGGAGGGAGTAATACATATCGGTGACAATTCTTCGCCTGAAGAGATTGCCGGTCTTTTCAAGATAAGTAAAAAAAGTTTTAAAAGAGCTATCGGCCAGTTATATAAAAAACGGCTTATATCAATAGAAGAAAAAAGAATAATATTGCGGTAACATACTGGTAGACGGGAAACGGGTAACGGATTACGGGATAAGGGGAAAAAGGGGAAACGGGAGAATTTGATTAAATCAGCGAAAATTTCTCCGGCGAAAGCAGCCACTGCCATACGGGTATAAATTTCACTATCGCTTCCTTCCCGAACCACTTAATTTTTTCTTCTCCTCGATACCCTCCTGTAATTACCGCCAAATTGCTGCAGTTAAGTTCCTGAGAGGCATGTAATAATCCCCGCATTTCTCTTTCTTTTGTATCTTTGCCGGTAAAATCAATACTCACCTGAATCAGGCTCTTAATCTCAGTATTTTTTTTAACGACAAAATCCACTTCATATTTATTTCCATAGTAGTAAAGTTCCAGCTCGCCGGCGAATTCTCTCTTTTTTAATTCAACTGCAACGGCATTTTCATATAATCTTCCGGTATTTGATGAAAAAGAAAAAGCTTTTGCATTAATCAAACCGTTATCGGTTACATATATTTTTTTATTTGCTCTTTCCTGCTGCCGGACTTTAAACGAAAAACTTTTAACCTGAAAAATTAAAAACGCCTCTTCAAGATAACCGATGTATTTTTTTACAGTATGCTCGCTTCCGATTCCAGCAGAATCAATCAGATTTTTATAGGCTATTTTCGTGCCGAAATTTGAAATCAAATAATTTGCCAAACTTTCCATTTCCTTCGGATAACCAGGATTGTGTCGTTTTATTATGTCTTTATAAATCACTGAATCAAAGAGTGTGGCTAAATATTTTTTCCCGTCAATCTTCTCAACAAGATGCTCCGGATATCCGCCTTCTATTATATAATCGTCCAGGCGGGCTTTGATTTCGGTTTCGGTTAACTCTCCTTCCGAAAATTTCAAATACTCTTTAAAGGAAAACGGAAATATTACAGTAGCAAGATGCCGGCCGGTTAAATGGGTTGAAAGCTCACTGCTTAAGAGATTTGCGTTGCTTCCGGACAATATCAAGTTATATCCCTGTCTTTGTAGCCGGTTTACGAACAATTCCCAGCGGGACAAATTTTGAATTTCGTCAAAAAAAATCGTTTTTGGATTATTATATAATGATTTTACAGCCTCAATTATTTCGTCGTAATTTTCCGCATTAACTATATTTTCATCGTCAAAATTGACATACCCTGCACTTCTTTCAAGTTCATGAATAGCAAAAAAACTTTTCCCCGCTCTCCGCGGTCCTGAAATTACTTTTATGATGGTCTTTTCCATCTCAGGAATGACTGCCTCTCTTTTTATATACCGTTTCTGGCGAATCTGCGTCAATTCCTTCTTTTGTTTCAGTAAAATGTCTCTTATGTTCATTTTTCTTTCATTTTGCGCATTAAAAATATCATAATGCGCAAATTATGCAACTTTTCCGTATTCTTATTTAGAAAGTATATAAAAAAAGTTTATTTGTCAATACTGTAGCCTGCATTATTCATATTCTCTGGGAAAAATCGGGTGAAAAATCGGGTCACCTCTATTTTACGGGGTCAGTTCTATTTTTGTTAATTTTCTCTATGCAAAAATAGAGCTGACCCCATCCTGTGAAATAGAGGTGACCCATTTTTCTTTAATAACACTTTCATCAAAAATACCCTCAGTATGAATAATGCAGGGTAGAGAATATATATTCCTGTCAAAACCTGCAAATAGATTTGTAATTTTGACTGACATTTAACTTTACAATTATACGGGCGAGTGCAAGGGATTTTAAATACGGGGAAATTATAATGCGCGCAGCTTTTTTCTTTTTTTAGCGGCGGGCACCGCGCGGCCGTTGCCTGTCTTTGTTATCTGTTCTTTTCCTGGCATGACTGAACAGCGGCTTCTGACCCGTTTTTTTAAAGCTGGCAATGATTTCCTCTGCCTTTTCAAAAGGAACGTTTATAAAAGAGAAGTTTTCCATTACCTGTACATCTCTGATATGCTGGGACTTAATTGAGACCCTGCTCATAATAAGATCAACAAGTTTTCGGGCATTAATATTGTCTTTCTTACCAAGAGCGACAAAAAGTCTTGCTTTACCCTGCTGGTCAAGCTGCTTCCCCTTTGAACCGACCTCTCTCACTTCGCCATAGGCATCAGGATTGAGTTCTTCTTCGAAACAATAGTTAAGTATGGCTGCTAATATTTCCGTCGGTTTGTTATCCTCAAGCAATTCCTTGGACCAGTTATAATATTTAGCATCAATCTCGTCTTTAAGAATCGTAGTCAAATCTTCGTATATCTTTTTCTTTTTGGCTTTGATGATATCTTCCACCTCCGGTACTTTTGATTTCTTAATATCAGTATTGGCGAAACGCTGTATGAACATCAGCCGCCTATACTCACTCGGAGTAATAAATGTAATAGCGGTGCCCTCTTTCCCTGCCCTTCCTGTACGGCCTATTCGATGGACATACATTTCCGGATCATTAGGCAGTGAATAGTTTATAACGTGGGTGAGGTTAATAACATCAATTCCACGCGCGGCAACATCTGTCGCTACAAGAATGTTGACTCTTTGTTTCCTGAATTTTTCCAGAGTTTTTTCTCTTTGCGCCTGTGAAATATCTCCATGAATAGCTTCTGCATCATATCCTCTATCCATTAAATGATTTGCAACAGAATCAACATCACTCTTTGTCCGGCAGAAAACCAAACCGTAAAAATCAGATTCAATATCGATTATCCTGCAGAGCGCATCAAATTTATCGGAGGCTTTTACCTCAAAATATATTTGCTCCGTCAGATCAGTTGTCAGCGGCTCGTTCTTAACCGTAAGAAGCTCATAACCTTCCATGTATTTGTGCGCAAGGTCCCTTATCTTTCCCGGTATTGTCGCGGAAAACAACAGCGTTCTTTTGTCGGTATTTGTATGCTTCATTATTTCTTCCATATCCTCGATGAATCCCATATTAAGCATTTCATCCGCCTCATCAAGTATCAGGTGCTCAATTTGTCCGATCTTCAGTGTCTTTCTGTTAAGATGATCAATTACCCTGCCCGGAGTCCCGACTACAATATGCACGCCTTTTTTCAGGCTGCGGAACTGCTGCTCAATAGATTGACCGCCGTATATCGGTACTATCCTGAGATCCTTGTCTCCTTTGAGTGAATTGATTTCTTCCGATACCTGAATGGCCAGCTCCCGCGTAGGAACCAGAATCAGCGCCTGAACTGTATTGGCATCCGCGCTAATCATTTCTATCAGGGGTAATCCAAATGCGGCTGTTTTGCCTGTGCCTGTTTGGGCTTGAGCGACGATATTAGTATCATCTCTCAGCATTACAGGGATAGTCACAGCCTGAATTGCGGTCGGCTCTTCAAAACCTTTTTTATTAATTGCCTCCAGCGCTTTTGCTGAAAGCCCAAGGTCATTAAATGTTTTTTTACTTTTCATAGTATTATTTTAGCAAATTCCGGTCGTCTCAATTCCCGTTTGTATAAAAAGTATCAGAACCCTGCCTACCTGCAGACAGGCGTCACCATTCTTTTACTGAATATCACCGGCCGCCCGGGGCGTTGATTAGTTAATCTTTTTTAATATTTTCTGAATTTATTTATTTTTTTCCTTTTTCCGTGCCCGTTTTTCTTTTAGGGTGAATGCGGCCTTTTTTCGCGTTTCGCGCTTGCCTTTATCTTTTTTTCCTTTGTCTCCCATTTCAAATCCTCCTTACTACAAAACTCTATATTTTCTGTGTTTTTACACAAAAGGATTATACCACATATATCCTTGATTTACAAGTAGGTATTTATGACGAAACCTGTAAAGACAATCGGGGCACACTTTCTTACAACTGTACGGGCGGGCGCAGGGGATTTTAAGTACTGTGAAATTATCACGCGCATTACTTTTTTTATTCAATCATTTCGGCGATTATTGAGCCGATGGGGATTTTGCTTTTCATCTGAACCGGTATTTTCTTTTCGTCGTCGGTCAGCCAGACCCATATCCTGCCTTTCGCCTTGAAAATTCCCTCCTCGCGCATTTCCGGCTCTACGAGTATGGTCTTATATTCCCGGTCCCTGACACTGATTTTCTCGCGGCGGATAACCTTGACATTCAGGGGCCAGAGTTTTTTTTTGGTGTAAACGTCAACCACGAGGGAGCTCCCCGGGGTGAGATTTTTCAGCCGGATATAGTAAAGGGAACTCAAAACATCCAGCGCATGCGGCGTTACCGCCCAGGTTTCTCTTTCTCTTTTTGCGATATTCTGAGCCGTATCAATCTCAATCAAATCGTCAACGGCTCGTTTCCCTTCCCTCATGTGTTTTTCAAACCGCAGGGAGCGCATCTGCTTAATATCCCACCACGCCTCAACCCGGTCACGCACTTTGTAAAAATGGTCGAAGAAAGGATACGACTTTGCAAGAGAAGTAATCTTGAAGCAGGAAGTTGAAATTCTTTCTATTGTCAGGGACGACTGACCGCAGTTTATGAACGACCAGCGGATGTTATAGACGATTTCTTCTTTTTCTCCGAAAGGAAGTGTTCCCGCGTCCGACGCCCGGAGAAACGCAGGCAGAATGAAAATGAATAAGCAGGTTTTTAGAAAGCGTCTGTTACGATACAATTTCCGCAAATCTGAGGAGCGCTTTCGTGAAACACTCCATCGGCGCGTAAAGAAGACCCGCTCCTATCTGGCCGATGCCCGGCTCTTTATGCGCAATCCCCGTATTTATGAACGGGGTTATGTGTTTCTCCACGATTTTCATTATGTCAAAACCGACCGGCGTCCCTCTGAAATTGAAATACGGAATCCGGTAATTGTTTGATTCTCCGCAGCAGATTTCATACATTTTTTTCGTGTATCTCATGGCGTCATCCGGAACCCCGCCCACGAATTTCACAATCGCGGGCGCCGAAGCCATTGCGTTTGCGCCGATTCCGGCGGTCTCCGAAATTGTCGAATCGCCCAGGTCGGGGTTGGAATCATTCTCGTCAAAACCCGCAAAGTAAAGCCCCTTCGGCAGACCGGCGGGCGCGACAAACCACTCCTCACCCGTAGCGGCAACTCTTATCCCGATGTCCGTCCCGTTCCTCGCCATCGCGGAAACAACCGTTGAATCTTTCAGACCGTTAATCACGTCCACCGACGCCTTGCACGCCGCCATCGACAGGTTGAGGTACGTGTGGGGGTTTGAGGAAATAAAATTTACGACCTCCATTATAATCGTTCTTGAAAGCGATGTTGAAAGCAGCAGCGGAATAAATTCTTTCAAAAATATGTCCGTGGCGGCGACATTCCTGTTATGACATTCGTCCCCCATGAGAAGCGCCTGCGAGGTTATCGCTTTTACGTCAATCCCTTCCGGGGCATTTTTGAGGGCTTCGCTCATTGCGGGGGCAAGAATTTCCTCCATCCATTTCAGGTTCTTCAGAACGTCAGGAGAATTCGCGCCGAACCTCAGGACTTTTCCGAGGCCTTCGTTCAGCGTGCAGAAAGCGCGGTTGCCGTGCTCTTTATTTTCAACGACGTAAACCCACATTGAATATGAAACGACGCCCGCCATGGGGCCTACGGCAGAATGGTGATGACAGGGAGAAAATTCAACGTTCCCTCCTCCCGCAAGAAATTCCGCCTCTTTCAAATCACCGGCGAGACCCTCGTAAACGAGAGCTCCGAGAACCGCTCCCTTAACTGGGCCGCACATTCTTTCCCATTCCACGGGAGGCCCTGCATGCAGGATAAGATTTTTCTTCATTCCCGGAATAACTTCGCCGGCCCTGGCAATCCCCACGAGAACCGGCTGCGCGGCGTTAATCATCCGGACCGCTTTTTTATTCGCTTCATCTATTTGCGCTCTTTTTTCTTCAAGTTTATCCAATATGTCAATCAGTTCTTTATCGCCGCCGGCGCGCGGAACGAATTTAACATTATCAACTTCAGCGCCCTGTTTCCTGAGATTTTCGGCAAACCACCCGAGCCCGAGATTTATTATCTTTTCGTTCTTAAACATTTCCGTACCCCCATTTTTTTAATTTATTGAGCCGCTCCTGGAAAAATCTTTTTGAGTCGATTTTTCCCGCGCGGTTTTTTCTCCTCGTTTCTTCATCGTATAATTTTCTCAGCAAACTTTCCGGGACGTCCGGCCAGACCTGCTTTTTATTCCTGCTGTATTCGGAAAACTTCACCCACTCAAAAGGCCAGCGCCGGTTATAAAGTTCCGAAACTGTCACACCCGACCTGAAAAGATTCCGCCAGTAGCAAAAAATATCTGCAAGATGTCTTTTTCTGTCGAATGCCCGGGCGCCGACGTCATAGACCTCGCACCTTTCGAGGATTGAGGTAATGTCCAGGCCGCGCTCGAATTCGGGCGGAAGAAGAGCCCCTTTCTTGACGAGGTCCGTGCCCTGTATGGAAAAAGGATATTCCCCGGCCTTCTCAACAAGGGCAAACCTGCCTTCGATGTAAAAAAGAGCGGCTGAAAAACCGGGGTTTCTTTTCCTGAATTTCCCGAAACGCTCAAGCAGGAGCTTTTCGGCGTAAGACGTCCCTATCGTAAAAAATAAAAATTGTTTCAGAGGAACTGTCAGGTAATCCAGACCGTTTTTCAGGGTTGTCCCCGTGGCTATAACATCGGCAGCCATAATCGTTGAAGCATTCTCGTGGGCGAACTTCCTGTACTGGTCGTGCTGTATCTTCCAGCGGGCGCCTTTCTTGACTCTCTGCGAAGTCATAAAAGAGGCATTAACCCTGGAAAATCCGAAACACTTGTACAGTATTTCGAGAAGCCCGAAATTAAGCCCCCCCCTGAGAAAATGAAGAACCGATATTTTTGAATCGTCAAGACATGAGAAATACTTCCTGCCGAAATTGGACCTGAAAAAAGATGTCAGCCCCTGCCTCAGAAAATCCACGTATTCAAACCCGCAAATTTCGGGCCTGTTGAGAATTTTCCTCGTAAAAGGCGTCGAAATAACAAACCTTTTTACTTTCAGGCGCGGCAGGATTTCATAAACGGAAACGCCTTTTGAAATCAAAACCTTTTTTAAATAATCGCTCATTTCCCGAAAACGGCTTCCCGCGCGGCCGCCACCGCCTGCCTGTTCGTCGAAAAAACCAGCACGCCCGCATCCGTAAGAATTTTCTTCTGGAGACCGTAATTCTGCGGGTCGCCGTCCGTGCCCGTAATTGAAGAAATAAAAACGATTTCCGGATTTATTTTTTTCGCATCGGCAACCGCCCCGCTCAGTTCCTCCGACGGATTCGAGTGGCAGCCCCAGCCGAGGGCGCAGTCAAGGAGTATGACGCCCGCCTCGCCGCTGCCCGCTTCCTGAACGATTCTCTGCTTGCGGAGCGTAAAATCCATCATCGGGTGCGGGTAGCCCCTCGTAAATTCATCCTCGCCCATATCAACCAGGCAGTTCTTAAAACTTTTGAACGGGTCTTCCATTTTCAAGTCCTTGTTTGTCGCGATATTTGAGTAAATTTCAAGGTCCTTTAAAAGATACAGCGCCTCGTAGCACAGAGTCCCCCCCGAATAAAGACCCCTGAGAAAGCCGGAAACTTTTTTTACCCTCGCCGGTTCAGCGGGAATTTCGGCATCTTTTTTCACGATTCTGCAGGCGGTCAAAGCGGCGTCTTCAAGCGTTGAGGCGAATTTGATATTCGCAAAGTCCTTGAGTTCCATCGTCAGGAAATTTATCACGTATTTCTTCCTGCTGTTTTTCGCTTTCTGGATAATCTCGTCGGCAACGACGCCCGCAGGCGGCTTTGAAATCAAAACGACAACCTCCGTGGAGGAATCCTCTTCAAAAAAATCCATAGCCGCTTTTGCCGTAATACCGCCGACATCCTCTTTCATATCCCTTCCCCCCACGCCGACAGCGTGGGAAATGCCGCAGCCGAGTTTGTGAATTACGGTCGTCACTTCCTGCACCCCCGAACCCGAGGCGCCGACAATCCCGATGTTCCCCCGCCGGACGACGTTTGCGAAACCGAGGCCGTGGCCGTTTATTATGGCCGTTCCGCAGTCGGGGCCCATCAGGAGAAGGTTCCGGGATGCGGCAAATTTTTTAAGTTTAATCTCCTCATCGAGCGAAACGTTGTCGCTGAAAATCATTACGTTTTTTCCCGCATTAAGCGCTCTCTGCGCCTCGCTCATAACATATCTGCCCGGGATGGAAATAAGGACGAGCGCCGCATCCTCTTTTAAAACTTCCGCGTAACTTTTAGAAACTTCGGATTTGGAGACGGT
>JBDRMV010000094.1:0-13810 GCA_043811795.1 bacterium
CCGTCCACACCGGAAACTGTCAGATAGATAAAGAAAGTATCGGAAGGAGTAAGGTCATCGTCCCGCACGGTCACTGTGGAAATATATAATCCGGGCGACTGACCTCCGGGAATGGCGACAGTAACCTGTACCGAAGTTGTATCAAGCCCTGACTCGTAATCCAGATTCGCAATGCTTCCCGGGGAAAAAGTGATTACGGAGGCGGAAATCAACCCGCCGTTAAAAGAACTGGCTGAAAACTCTATATCATTAAGGTCAACGTTGCCGGTGTTCTCTATTATGACGCTGCCTGACTTATTCTGCCCCGGCAGACCCGACAGCGTAACGCTGCTTTCCTGAACGTCCAGGTCTTCCGCCGAATTTACAGTCAGTTCCACCGAAAAAGTATCCGAAGGAGTTCCGTCGTCGTCCTGCACTGTAACAGATGAAGTGTAAATGCCGGGCGCCTGGTCATCAGGAATATTTACGCTCATCTTTACGGAAGAACTGCTTCCGGCAACAAGGGTCAGAGTTGCGGAACTGAAACTTATTTTATCGCCCGTAATAATATTTGCGCCGGAAATAAAATTATTTGTTGAAAATATTATGCCGCTGAGTGTGGTATTGCCTGTATTGGCCGTAACGAATGTTCCCGACGAAGAGACCGCTCCGGAATTTCCTGAAATGGATAAGAGATTTCCGGATAAGTCGCCGCCGTTGTCATGTACATCAAGGCCGTCCACACCGGAAACTGTCAGATAGATAAAGAAAGTATCGGAAGGAGTAAGGTCATCGTCCCGCACGGTCACTGTGGAAATATATAATCCGGGCGACTGACCTCCGGGAATGGCAACAGTAACCTGTACCGAAGTTGTATCAAGCCCGGACTCGTAATCCAAATTCGCAATGCTTCCCGGGGAAAAAGTGATTACGGAGGCGGAAATCATACCGCCGTTAAAAGAACTGGCTGAAAACTCTATATCATTCAGGTCAACGTTGCCGGTGTTCTCTATTATGATGCTGCCTGTCTTGTTCTGCCCCGGAGCCCCGGAAAGGGTTACGCTGCTTTCCTGAACGTCCATATTTTCCGACGGATTAACGGTAACGGCGATACTGAAAGTGTCCTCGGGAGAAAGGTCATCATCGCGGGCGGTAATTACCCCTGTATAAAAACCTGCTGCCTGTCCTGAAGGAATGTTAAGCATAAGCGTAACGCTTATTGTCGAATTACCGCTTTCATAATTGATATAAGCGGCGGTGGTGGAGAATGAAACGTTTACGGCGGTAATGGTGCTGCCGGCTGAAGTCAGGTCTGATGAAATAAAAGTAACGGCAGCAAGGTCAATGTTTCCTGTATTGTCGGCGTAAAAGATTCCTTCCTGACTGCTTCCGGGATCGCCGCCCAAAGACATAACATTGCCGGAAACATCGCCGGTATTGTTGAGGATATTTAAACCTTCCTGCGTATTTACGGTCAGATTAAAAAAGAAAGTATCCGCAGGCGCCGCGTCATCATCCTGTACCGTAACCGTGCTGAAATATACCCCCGGGTACTGTTTCTCCGGAATAGAAACAGACAATTTGACTGCCGTAGTATCGCTGCCGGTTTCATAATCAAGATTTGCGATGCTCGCCGGAACAAAGAATATTTCCGAGGAAGGAATTGTTCCTCCGGAACCCGAAAGATCAACAGCCATCAATGCAATGTTTGTCAGTTCAATATTACCGTCATTCTCAACGAGGAAATATCCATACGGCTCGGCCAGCGGATTACCTGAAATAGAGAGCGTGTTGGAAACCAGGTTAAGGCTGTTATCCCTGACATCAAGCGACTCACTGCCCTGCACCGTCACACGGAGGGTAAAAGAATCCGAAGGAGTTCCGTCGTCATCCCGCGCCTGAACGGTCCCGATATATATTCCCGGGTTCTGGTTTCCCGGAATTGTCACAGTCAGTCGAATGGATGATGTGTCCAGACCCGATTCATAATCAAAGATGAGAATATTCCCCGGGTTAAAGGAAATGCTCCCTGCCGGGATATTATGACCGGCGCCGTCGGAAAGAGCTGATGAAACAAACTGAACATCCGTAATATCAACATTGCTCTTGTTTTCAAGAATAAAACTTCCGGTTGAAATATCCAGCGGATACCCCGTTAAATCCAGCATGTTTCCGGAAACGTCCGCATCATTGTTATGAATATCAACGGCCTCTACCGTGTTAACAACAACTTCTATACCGAAAGTATCTTTGGGTTCTCCGTCGTCATCCTTTACCGTAATGGTTCCCTGGTAGGAGCCCGCTCCCTGGTCGGGAGGTATGCCGACGGTCAGAGTAACAGCAGTTGTGGCAGAACCCGTTTCGTAAGAAAGGGTTTCTACCGTTATGGGATTAAATGAGACATTGGACGAGTTAATGGAGAGAGAACCTTCTCCGCTTAAATTGGCGGCGCTGAACTGAATATCCGTAAGAGTGAGGTTTCCGGCATTTTCAACGATAAAATTACCGGAGTCGTTCGAGCCGGGATCGCCGGAAAGAGAAAGTGTGTTGGATATAACATCGCCGCCGTTGTTCTGCACGTCGATATCTTCACTGCCGGCAACGGTAACGCTGAGGATAAAAGTGTCCTCGGGGTTGCCGTCGTCGTCCCTGGCGGTAACGGTGGAAGTATAGACGCCGGCTGACTGGGAACCCGGTATGTTCACCGTAAGGTTTATCTGTTTCAGATTAAAACCGATTTCCGACGGAAGGGTTACTATGGGATTTATGTCAAAGGTTATATTAACCGGGGATATCGTGTGTCCTGCGCCGTCGGAAAGAGACGCAGGGACAAATTCAACATTGTTCAGAGCGCAGTTCCCTGTATTTTCAATCACAAAGTCACCGTTCTGCGAGGTGTCGGGATTTCCGCTCAAAGACATTATTCCCGAAAAAATATCTTTTTCATTGTCGTGAATATCCAGAGCTTCGTAATCCCCTATAATAACTTTGAGAATCACGCTGTCGGAAGGGGTACCGTCGTCATCCTGAGCCATAATTACAGAGTAATAGGTGGCGGGATACTGAAGAACCGGAGATGTTATTCCCACTGCAATCGTCTGGGTGGAGCCGACACCGAGGCTGAAAGCATAATTGGGGTCAAAATTGATATTAGAAGCAAGAATTTTATGGCCGGCTCCGTCGTCTAAATCGCCCGTGTTGAAAACCACAATATTTTCCGCCGTAGAAATGCCTGTATTTTCAAGGACAAAATAACCCGTGGCAACCGAACCCAAAACGCCGTTAATAGTTAGGACTCCTCCTGATACATCTCTATCATTGTTATGAATGTCTATTGATTCATCGCCTGTGACATTGACGAAAATATCGAAAGTGTCGACGGGAGCGCCGTCATCGTCCCGAACAGTGATAATACCGGTATATATGCCCGCTTCGGTATTGGGCACTCCGGAAAGGTCGACCGTTATAAGCACCGCCTGCGTATCGGAACCTGCTGCATAGTCCAGGTTCAGTACGCCGGAAAGAGGAGTAAAATCGACGTCGGCGGCAGCAATGATTATCGGGTCGCCCTGACCGTCCACCAATGTTCCATGCTCAAGGTTCGCGGATATAAACTCAATTCCGGTTAAATTCATGTTGCCTGTGTTTTCAAGAAGGAAATAGCCTGCCGCGGGCGTGGTCGATTCGAACGCCCCCGTTATATGCATCTCGTTGCCCCAGACATCCATTGCATTATTATGAACATTGAGGTTCTCATAATCATTAACCGTCAGTTTTAAAAGAAACGAATCAAAAGGAGCGGAGTCGTCATCCTTTACCGTAATTGTAGAAACATAGATTCCCGGCGGCTGGGCGGCAGGTATGGATATTGAAATTTCAATATCCTGTTTGTCCGAACCGGCCTTATAATTCAGATTGGCAATCAGACCCGGAGTAAAGACAATTGCGGATGTGGAAATGCTGCCGCTGCCGCCGGTGAAAGTTACCGCTGAAAAAATAACGTTGTCAAGCGAAATATTGCCCGTATTTTCTATCCCGAAATCACCTGTCACAGTTGCGCCGGGGGCGCCCGAGAGTGCCATGCTGGATGCGATAATATCCAGATAATTATTTTGAACCGTAATATCCTCAATACCGTTGACTGTAAGGCGCAGAATAAATGTATCGGAAGGCGTGTCATCGTCATCCTTTGCCGTGACGACGCCCGAATAAAGGCCTGGCGCCTGTTCCGAAGGGATATCAACGGTAACAGTGGACGAAACGATATCGCTCCCTGTTTCAAAATAGAGGGAAGCCGTTCCCGTGGGTGTAAAAGTAATATACGCCGTTGGGATATTGTTCGAACCTCCGTCGTCCAGGATTGTTGATGCGTAGATAATATTATCCAGTAAAACATTTCCGGTATTTTCCACTTTGAAATTACCCGACTGACCGGTGCCCGGATTTCCTGAAAGAACCATAATCGAAGACGACACGCTGCCTTCGTCATCCTGAATATTCAAATATTCTTTTTGATTTACGATCACTTTTAACGAGAAAGTATCAGAAGGGTCGCCGTCGCTGTCTTTAACGCTTACGGCGCCGGTATAGGTGCCTGCCGTCTGAACAGAGGAAATGCTTACGGTGAGCTGGACAATCGCCTCGTCCGAACCTGTAATATACGGCAACGTTGCTATGCCGGTGGAACCGGAATAATCAAAAGAAATTTTGTCCGCTGTAATCGTGCTGCCCGTACCGTCATAGAGTTCGGCTTTATAAAATTGAATCTGCTCAAAGACGACATTACCCGTATTTTCCACGATAAAATTTCCGGACTGCGAGGTCTGCGGATTACCGGTGAGCGTCAATTCATTAGCCACCATATCGGCGCCGTTGTCCTGCACATCAAGACCCTCTTTACTGTTTACGGTAACCTCGAGACCGAAAGTATCCGAAGGACTGCCGTCATCGTCTTTCGCCGTAATGATTCCTGTGTAAGTTGCAGCCGCCTGCTCGTCGGGGATATTGACCGTAAGGCAAACGGTCTGCGTGTTGCTTCCGGCAGTAAAGGAAAGATTTGCAAGCGGGTTAATATCAAACACGATTTGAGCGGAGGGGATGTTGTCGCCTGTATCGGAAAGAGCGGTTGAATTAAACTGGATATTGTTAATATCAATATTCCCGTTATTTATGATGGTGAAACTCCCCGAAGGAGAGGAAAAAGAATCGCCTGAAAGAGACATTGTATTTCCTGTCACTCCCGCGCTGTCGTTGAAAACCTCAAGGTTCTCGTCGGCATTCACCGTAACGCTCAGAATAAAAAAGTCGGCAGGGTAACCTTCATTTTCCGCGCTTACCGTCGCCTGGTAGGCGCCCGCCGGCTGACCGGCGTCAACATCCACGGTTAGAAGAATAGTTGTGGATTCGTCCACGCCAAAAGTACCCACGGATGAAGGACTGTATGAAATATTGCCGGTTGAAATCGTATGTCCGTAACTGTCCAAAAGTTGAGTTGACGAAAAGTCAAGACCTTCTACCTCTGCGGTGCCGGTACTGTCAATGATAAAAATTCCGCTGTTGGAAGAACTTGCGTCAACCGAAAAGGTCATTATATTGCCGATGAGGTCTCCATCGTTGTTGCGGATGTCTATTTTCTCGCTGCCGGTGGATACGATGACTTCCAGCGAAAACGTATCCGAGGGATTGCTGTCGTCGTCAAGCGCTGTTATGGTTCCGGTATATGTGCCCGACGACTGACCTGATGGAATGTTCACGCAGAGAGCAATTGTCTGCGTATCGGAACCCGCCGCAAAATCAAGAGAGGCAACAGTTCCGGGAGTGAACATAACATTTGAGGCGGTTATTGTCCCGCCGATACCATTGTAAATATCAGAGGAACTAAACTCCAGGTCTGTTAAAGCGACATTTCCGGTATTTTCAATTTTAAAATAACCCGTGGCGGAAGCAGACGGCTCCTCCATCAGCGTCATTAAGTTTCCTGAAACATTGCCCCAGTTATTGAGCACGTTGACCGTTTCGCTGGATAAAACAATTACTTCGCACCGGAAGTTGTCAATAGGATCCAAATCGTCGTCTGCCAAATCAATGTAACCGCTGTAGGTGCCTGTTGACTGTCCGGCAGGAATGGAAACCGTAAGTTTTATGGAAGCAGTATTGCTGCCTGCTTCAAAGTTCAGGTTCGCAATGATATTAGGCATAAAAGTAATACTTGCGGCGGGGATTGTGTGTCCCGCGCCGTCGCTTAAATCGTCTGCGGAAAAGGATATGTTATCAAGGTTTATATTGCCGTAGTTTTCTATAAAAAAATAACCGCTTTGTGACGCAGCGTGAATTCCGGTAAGAGACATTGTTGAGGCCAATATGTCGCCGTCGTTATCCTTGTTTCTCAATGCCTCGGTGGCAGAAACAACGACCCTGATAGTAAAAACATCGAAAGGTACGCCGTCGTCGTCTTCGGCGGTAACAGAGCCCGAATAGGTGGCTGCTTTCTGTCCTGCGGGAATACCGACGGTTAAAATTACCGCCCGGGTATTGACGGATACCTGAAACGGCAGGGAAGCGATATAAGTCGAGCCCGAATAATCAAAGGAAATATTTGCCGCCGTTATGGTTGACCCGCTGCCGTCATACAGGTCTGCACAGGAAAAAGTAACGGTGGTTAAATCGACATTGCCTGTGTTTTCAACGACAAATGTTCCATCCCGGTCTGCGCCGCTGTCCCCTGAAAGAGTCATAATCGAAACTGCCACGTCACCGGCAGCATCCTGAACATCAATATCTTCCACGCTGTTTACGGTGAGAGAGAGAAGAAAGATATCGGACGGAGTACCGTCGTCATCACAGGATGTAACGGTGGAAAAATAAACTCCGGGCGGCTGGTTAGCCGGTACGGCGACAGTCATCTGGATGGTATTTACCGACCCGGGATTGAGGTTCGCTACGGTGGCCGGAGAAAAGGTGATATTGGATGTTGAAATCGTAATTTCACCTTTCGCGGGTTCCGAGGAGAGAAAAATAATATCATCAATGCCCGAACCGCCGGTGTTTTCAATGACAAAGCTTCCGATTTTTGAATTACCCGGATTAACCGAAAGGTTCATAACATTGCTTGAAACGTCAGCGTCAAAGTTATGGATATCAAAACTCCCCACTTTAAAAGTTACCGTATCAACAGTGACATAGCCGTTGTCGTAAGTAGGAGAAGAAGCGCTCATCCCCGGCCACACCCTCAGCCGCCAGTCCTGCGTTCCCACCTCTCCGGCAGGGACTGTATATGAATATGTATATTCCCCGCTTCCGGAAGTTGACAGGTGCACTTCGCCCATCTCGTACCAATAGGTGGTGAACTTCTCTAATTTTCCTTCCATTGTGTTGGATGAGTTTGTGCACAGGTACTGCCCGACATCGGATTCGGCGGACAGGGATAAACTCTCCCACGTATCATAAATATTGTCGGCAACAGGCAGGGCGATATCAATCCCGAAACCTTCAAGAGCGGTCGTTGACACCGTCGGCGGCACGGTCAGATTTATTATTGCGCTTGTAACTTCACCGAGATTATTTCCTATTGCCTGCGCCTCAAAAAGCAGTACGGTGGAAATGGCCGGTATATCGCCTCCGGCAAAATTCCACTGCATCGCCGCATCAACATCTTCTCCTTTATCGCCTCTCTTGTTTTTTAATACATCTTTGTCCTCCATCTGGTTTGGCGTATAGCCGACACATTGAGCGCAGTTGAGAGTGGCTGCGAGATTTGCATTAAACCCGAAGTGAATTCCCGGCGCCGCATCGCGCGAATAAATCACTCCAGAACGGTCAAGTTTAACCACATCATTATCTGAACTTTCTCCGGCGAAATTAGAGTCAATATAATTAAAGAGAAGTATAGGTTCATAATCGGTGCTCCGGGTATTGTCAATAAAATTTGCCCTGATAAAACTTTTGCCGGATGTCATAATGTATAACTGCCGTATAAAAAGTTGATTATCAGGACTGACCCAGCCGCGGACAATTTTAAAATCCGATTCGTTGATAACCCGCGAGGAAACACCCATATCGTAGGGGAAAGCTCCGTCAGTTGCCAGAAGAGTTGGATTCTGGTGGGAAGAATAATCTAAATCTGGTGTACCATCAACGAATAGTTTAATGCAGTCGGAAACAATATAATCAGTGGCGTTGTAAATTAAATTTGAAAAAGACATCTGTGAGGAAATATTTTCTATGCTGATTGTTCCATTAGAAAGAGAGGTAACAGATGTTGATTCCCGGTAGGACGGAGCGGCCTTGGAGCCGTTTTCCGCAATGTCAAAATAAATGTTGTAGTAACGGACCGACCCTGCGGGACTTATACCGTCAAAATTCCATATAAGATGTCCCTTCGCGTTCACAGAACTGATGAAAACAGGCGCCTCAAACCATGATTTCCTCTCTCCGAGAGCGGTCCCGATGGAGGTTACCTCAACAACCCGCGGAGAGTTGACATCAAATGTTCCGGTTACGCCGAGCCGGTTAAATAAATCATTAAAATCGAGTTCATAGATTACAGGACAGTTTAAACGGTCGTATGCCCCGGCGCTGACCGTAATCGCAAGACGGTAGTGCCAGTCATCTCCCGCGCCGACGACGCCGGGGTCCCACCATTCGGGGTCGGCAAGAGCGGCATTGGCGGGAGCAGCCGTAACCATCACGGCGGTCAGGATAATTCCGATAAATTTTTTCATCCGGTTTTTATAATTATAATCGGTAAAACGCATTATGTCAATGTGATTTCGGTAACTTACAGCTAAAATTGATTTATAGGCATATGCACATGAATCAAGTTGGTATATTAGCCTGCATTATTCATACTGAAAGTGTTATTAAAGAAAAATGGGTCACTTCTATTTTTGACAGAGAATACAGAGCAAAAATAGAGGTGACCCGATTTTTCACCCGATTTTTCCCAGAGAATATGAATAATGTAGGTTAGGGAAAATAGGGTCACCTCTATTTTTTCTTACGATATAAAAGTAAAAAATAGAAGTGACCCATTTTCTGGAATCAAGTGCATATGCCTATTGATTTATTTGATAACGTTTCTTTTACAGCCCTGCCTGCCCGCAAAAATAAGAAATCCTTTTCTACACTACCTCAGGCGAATATTCTGCGCAATTTGAATCCTTTGCTTGACAGGAAACATCTAAAATGATAAATTAGCACCTTGTTGGAAAGAGTGCTAAACGCAAAATTTGGGGGCGTGTCTTATGTTAAAAGAAGAAGAACCGTTACCGGAAATAAAGAAACGGGACAAAAACATACTGCTTGCGGTAATAAAGGAATTTATCAGCAACCGGAGGCCGACCGGCTCAAAATTTTTGAATGTCAAATACAACCTCGGCGTTTCGCCCGCAACCATACGGAACGTTTTTGCCTCTTTCGAAAAAAAAGGTTTTCTGACTCATTCTTTTCAATGCTCCGGCCGTCTGCCGACCACAAAAGGGCTGAAGTTTTACGTTGACAGCATTCTTGACCGCGGAGAAATAATGGACGGGACAAAAATTGACGAATTCGAAGGATTCTTGGAAGAGACGACGCTGCTTAAAAGAGCGTCGCACATTCTTTCGACGTATTCCGACTGGATCGGAATAGCGGGTTCTCTTGAAAAAAATCCCGAAATACGGGACTGCGACATAAAACTGATTTCGGAAGACAGGATTCTTCTTTTCATCATTACGGTCCAGGGTAAAATTTACGAGGGGCTCATAAAACTCCCCGAAAAAATATCAAACAGCACTTTTGTCTTTATCAGGAAAATTGTCAGGAGCGCAAAAGGGAAAAATGCCTTCTTCCTGGAGGAAAAATTCAGAAAAATCTACGAGGAAAACCGTAAGATACTGTCCCTGATAGAGGAAAAAACAGCGGTATTGCGGTCTGCGAAAGTTTCTTTCCACACAAGCATAAGTCCGTCTGTTTTTGAAAAAAGAATAACCTCTACGGCTAAACTGTTTTCCGTTATCGAAAACGAGCAGATTCTGATTTCGCAGATATCCGGCAGCATCCGCGAAAACGAGCACGATGTTGAATTCTACCACGAAATGCTACCCGAGGAATTTAAGGGTCTGGCTATCGTCATGTCAAATTTCAGGATAGGCGGCACTCAATACATCTGCTGTGTCCTCGGGCCCCAGTTTATGAATTACATGCGGGTCCTACCGCTGGTCAAAGGCACATCGCGGGTGGTGCAAAAAAGATTGACGGAGGTTCTGTAATGAACAAAACCCATAAAGAAAAAAATGAAAATGAAATAAAAAAGACGGACAGCGGCGGAGAACTTAAAATTCCGCCGCAAATACTCTTAAAAGAAAAGGAAAAAGCAGAAGATTATTATAAACAGCTCATCACCCTGAAAGCCGAATTTGAAAATTACAGAAAAAGAAGCGAAAAGGATATTAACAATTTAATTCTCACGGAAAGGAAAAACATTCTTGCCGCTTTCCTGCCCGTTATGGATAATCTTTTAAAAATAAAAGAATTGGTAAACTGCGGTCACACGGATTTAAATAAAAGCGTTGAAATTGTAATGAAGGAACTGGAAAAAATTTTCGCGGGGTTCAAAATAAAAAGAATGGCCTGTGCCGGCGAAAAATTTTCCCCGGCGGCTCACAACGCAGTACTTTCGGAAAAGACCGGAAAATTCAAAGCAGGGGAAATAATAAAAGTTATCGACAACGGCTATTACTGCGGAGAGGACGTTCTTAAACCCGCAAATGTCGTCGTTGCAGAAAATGAAGAACCCGAAACGAAAGACGGAACAGAAAAAGAAGGAGGAAAATAAAATGGCTCATGTTCTCGGAATCGATTTAGGAACGACAAATTCCTGTATGGCTGTGCTTGAAGCGGGGAAGCCCACAATCATCACTAACGCCGAAGGCGCCAGAACGACGCCGTCTATCGTCGCGTTTACCGAAAAAGGGGAAGAACTCATCGGGCTGC
This sequence comes from bacterium, assembly GCA_043811795.1. Lineage (GTDB taxonomy): Bacteria > CG03 > CG03 > CG03 > CG03 > JBDRMV01. The sequence continues at coordinate 10,951 of JBDRMV010000094.1, forward strand.
TGGCTAAAAGGCAGGCAATCACGAACCCGATGAGAACCGTTTTTTCCACAAAAAGATTTATGGGCATGAAGCTTCACAGCCCCGCCATAGAAATCGACAAAAAGCACGTCCCATACACCCTCACGGAAGCGGCCAACGGCGATGTCAGGTTCAGAATCGACGGACGGGACTACAGCCCGCCCGAAATCTCCGCAAAGATTCTGCGGAAACTCAAGGTTGACGCGGAAAATTATCTCAGCGAAAAAATTACTGATGCCGTGATAACTGTCCCCGCTTATTTCAACGATTCCCAGCGGTCCGCTACAAAAAAGGCGGGAGAAATCGCAGGTTTTAACGTCCTGCGGATTATAAACGAACCTACGGCGGCGGCGCTGGCTTACGGGCTCGAAAAGAAAAAAAACGAACTGATAGCCGTTTATGACCTCGGCGGCGGGACTTTCGACATTTCAATACTTGAAATAGGCGATGGCGTTTTTGAGGTGAAATCAACAAACGGCGACACCCACCTCGGCGGGGACGACTTCGACCAGAAGATAATCGCATGGCTGTGCGGGGAGTTCAAAAAGGATCAGGGCGTGGATTTGACAAAAGACAACATGGCTTTACAGCGCCTGAAAGAGGCGTCCGAAAAGGCAAAAACGGAACTCTCAACATCCCTTGAAACCGAAATAAACCTCCCTTTCATAACGGCCGACGCTTCCGGCCCGAAACATCTGAGTATAAAAATAACCCGCTCGAAACTTGAACAGCTGACGGAAGAATTCGTTGAAAAAACAATAGAGCCGTGCAGGAAAGCGATGGCGGATGCAAAAATCAGTTCGTCGGACATCAAGGAAATTATCCTCGTGGGAGGACAGACAAGAATGCCTCTCGTGCAGGAAACGGTTAAAAAGATTTTCGGCAGGGAGCCGCATAAAGGCGTAAATCCGGATGAAGTCGTGGCGGCCGGAGCGGCCATTCAGGCGGGAATCATAAAAGGGGACGTAAAAGACGTGGTTCTACTCGACGTCACCCCTCTCTCGCTCGGGATTGAAACGCTCGGCAATGTTTTTACGAAACTCATTGAAAGAAACACCACAATCCCGACGAAGAAAAGCCAGATATTCTCCACCGCCGCAGACAACCAGCCCGCCGTTACCGTCCATGTCCTTCAGGGGGAAAGACCAATGGCAAAAGACAATAAATCGCTGGGCCAGTTCGAGTTAACAGGGATTCCGCCCGCGCCGAGGGGTGTGCCGCAGATAGAGGTAACTTTCGACATTGACACAAACGGCATATTAAACGTTTCCGCAAAGGATAAGGCGACCGGAAAGTCGCAGAACATCGTGATAAAGTCCTCTTCCGGCCTCTCCGACGAAGAGGTGGAAAAACTCAAGAAAGAAGCGAAAGAGCACGAAGAAGAAGACAAGAAAAAAAGGGAACTGGTGGAGGCGAGAAACCAGCTGGACAACATGATATACTCGGTTGAAAAAAGCATGAAGGACCTCGGGGACAAAATCACTTCCGACGAAAAAAAGAAAGTGGAAGAAGAATTGAAAAAAGCAAAAGAATCCCTCAAATCCGAAGACGCCGAAAAAATTGCAAAAGCAAAAGAATCCCTTGAAAAAACAACCCATTCTCTCGCGGAAAAAGCATACAAGGCATCGACGCAGCAACAGCAGCAACAGCAGCAGCAAAGCGCACAGGAAGAGCCGGAAAACCATGACAAAAAAGAAAAACGCGAAAATGTTGTTGACGCCGAAGTGGAAGACGAAGGCAAAGATGAAAAGTAACGGCAGGAAATCCTAACTTGTCTTCCAAAAGAGATTATTACGAAATCCTCGGCGTTTCAAAGAACGCAGCGGTTGATGACTTAAAGGCATCTTACCGGAAACTCGCCTTAAAATACCATCCGGACAGGGTTCCCGAGGACAAAAAGAAAGAGGCGGAAGAAAAGTTCAAGGAAATCTCCGAAGCGTATGCTGTCCTTTCCGACCCCGAAAAAAGAGTAAAGTATGACAAATTCGGCCATGCCGGAATAGACCAGCAGTACTCGTCCGAAGACATTTTCAGGGGCGCCGATTTTTCGTCTATTTTTGAAGACCTCGGAGTCGGCGGAGACATCTTCAGCAGTTTTTTCAGGGGCAGTTCCGGAGAAAGTTTCTTCGGAGGCCGACACAGGCACGCTGCCCGGCCGGGCGGAAAAGACGTGGAAATTCAGGTTGCAATCGAACTCTCCGAAGCGTTTCACGGAACCGAAAAAGAAATTTCATACATGCGGGCAAAAAGATGCCCTTCATGCGGGGGCGCGGGCGCAAAACCCGGCACAAAACCGTCGAAATGCCCTCTCTGTAAAGGCAGGGGCGTTGTTACGGAGGGAAGTTTCATCTTTTCGCTGCAAAGAACCTGCCCCGAGTGCGGCGGGCGGGGCTCCGTAATAAAACACAGGTGCAGAACATGCGGCGGCCACGGTCTTGTAAAAAGCCGCGAAACGCTCAAGGTAAAAATTCCGCCGGGCGTTCTCTCGGGAACGTCGCTGCGGGTGAGAGGTAAGGGCTATGAGTCCCCCGAGGGAATCCCCGGAAACCTTTATGTCGTCGTGGCGATTGCTCCTTCCGAAAAATTTGAAAGGGACGGAACCGACCTCAAAACAGAGGTGGAAATTCCCTACCCCGTCGCCGTCCTCGGGGGAAAAATCTCCGTGCCGACGATAGACAGAAACATCCAGATGAAAATTCCTCCCGGATGCAAAGACGGGCAGGTCTTCCGGCTCGGCGGATACGGAATGCCCCGTCTGAACGCGTCTTACAGGGGAGACCTTTTCGTAACGGTGAGCATTTTCGTGCCTCAAAAAATATCCTCAAAAGAAAAGCATTTTCTT
>JBDRMV010000095.1:0-7822 GCA_043811795.1 bacterium
CCTCCGTTTTTTTGACAAGTTCAAAGTTTTTCAGAAAATCAAAAAATCTTTCGTATCTTTTCGTCCCGCCCAGTTTCCCGCAGACATACAGAACATTTTCCCCGTAAAGAGCGCGGTATTTCGAAAAGAATTTTTCAAGCATTTCAAATTCCAGAGCGGTTTTCGTAGAGCGCCTTTTTATCCCGTCGTTAAACATTTTAGGACAGTAATACAGGACTTTAATATCCTTCAACATCACCGAACCGTCTAACTTCAAGCCGGGTAAAGCAAAATTTCCCTCAAGGGAAACATCATCATTCCAGCAGAGCGGCAGGCAATTTTTCCGGCATTTTTTTTTGTATTCGGAAGTCCTCAGAAAACCTACACGCTCTAAAAAAACATCCCAGGAAGAAGGCGTTTCCCCGTCAAGAATCCTCAGAAATGAAAGCACGATTTCCCTGCCTTTTTCCATTTTCCGGGAAGAAAGAATTTGTTTGCTGTCTTTTACGCCCGTGGCGCCGAAAATTTTCCAGAAAGCGTCAGGTTTATAATTTTTGCATTCAAAAACGGACGCCGTTAGGCAGAACATTCCCAGACGCGGCGCAAGACCGTTTTCATCAATCCCGACAACAATCATGTGGTCGCGTCCTGCCTGGACGCCTCCGGAGTGTCCTCTGACATTTTAATATCGGGGTGGGCGGACTTGAACCGCCGACCTCTGCGTCCCGAACGCAGCGCCCTAGCCAACTGGGCCACACCCCGTGAAATACCAAGTATTAAATATCAAAAATAATAGTTTTATTCAATTGTTGTAAATCCCTTCACTGCCCGCATTCCGCCGCCTGTAACTTTATTTGGAAAGTATTTTGAAGATGGAATCAAGTTCCTTCTTCAACTTTTTAAGCATATCTATCGCCACAGGATTCTGTTCTATCGGAAGTTGTATTTGCTTGTCGCTGGTTTTCGATTTCAGGAGTTCTTTCTTTGCGCCGGCAATCGTAAACTTCTTTTTGTAAAGAAGGTCCTTTATTTCTTCTATCAGGTGTATGTGCGACACCATATATCTTCTCTGGCCGGACTCCCTTCTGATTGGCCGGAGCATCCTGAATTCCTTCTCCCAGTAGCGCAGAACATGCGGAGGAACTTTCGTCATGCCGCTCGTTTCTTTAATCGTAAAAAATTTCTTGCCTGGAATAAGCATTACTTAAACACCTTCGGAGACACAATGAATTTTACCACATTATGCGGGGGGACGTAAACCTTCTCTCCGGTTTTGGGATTCCTCGCCTCGTATGGTTTCTTCAGACGAACATGAAAGGAACCGAAATTCTGGACAACAACCTTCTCCTTTCTTTTGAGCGCCAGCGTAATTTCTTCAAAAACCCTGTTCACGGCGTCCTTCGCTTCGCTTTTCGCGCAGGTCACATTACTTACCGCCTCTATCAAATCAATCTTGTTCATCCGTCTCCTCCATATTTTACGCGATTTACCCGCCTACGCGGGGAATCGTGCCTGCAATTTATTCATCCTCGTTTCTCACCGGTCTCGACATCAGGTTCTTTACCGCTTTCGCCGGGGACCGCCCTTTGTAAAGAACCGCGTAAACCTCATCCGTTATGGGCGCTGAAATTTTATTAGACGCCGTCAGCTGCCGGAGCGCTTTTACCGTTTCAGCTCCTTCCGCCGTTGTTTTTACTTTTTTCTTCGCATCCGCAAGATTTAACCCCCTGCCTATCGCCTCGCCGAGATTCCTGTTCCTGCTGTATTTTGAAAAACATGTTACCATCAGATCGCCGAGCCCCGACAGACCGCTGAAAGTCGCAGGTCTCCCGCCGAGGGAAACCCCGATTCTTGTCATTTCCACAAGGCCCCTTGTAACAAGAGCCGACTTGGCATTTGCTCCGAGGCCGAGACCGTCGCTTAAACCCGCGGCAATTGCCATCACATTTTTAATCGCACCGCCCAGAGCAACGCCTCTGATATCCGTATGAACATACGGCCTCAGAAATGACCTTTGAAAAAGGCGCTGGAGTTTCTCCGCAAGACGGAGATTCCTTGAAGCGATTACAACGCTCGTCGGGAGGCGCCGGGCCAATTCCTCCGCATGCGACGGGCCTGATAAAACAGCGACGGGAAAATTCGCTCCGAACTCCTCGCTGCAAACCACATCCATACTTTTCAGAGTGGAAATTTCAATTCCCTTGCTCAGGACAAGAACGGGTATTTTAAAACGTTTTATATCCCCTGCAATTTTGCGAAGCGTTGCCCTCACGCTCTGCGAAGAAATAGCCACAACAACAAGCCCTGTCCCGGGAGAAATTTTCAACTCGCCGGTTATTCTGACGTTCTTTAATCTGACATACGGAAAAAAAGGGGGATGCCTGTATCTTTTCAGATACCTGTATTTTTTCCTGTCCCACTCCCATACCGCGACGGATGCTTTTTCACTTAAAACTTCTCCCACGGTTCCGCCCCAGCAACCGCCGCCAAGAATAAAGATATTGCCGTACATAATTTTATAACTTTGATATTTTACTTTAACTCTGTGTTTTTGTCAAAGGTTGTGTAGGAGCAAAATGATAATTTCCGGTTCGCCGGAGGCGGATGAAAACTTCCCCTTTTGCCCCTTTTTTCCTGTTTATTTTTGTTCTTTTTTATTTTCCATAAACGCCTTGAACAGGTCAATCGGAATCGGGAATACCGTCACGGAATTGTTCTCGGTTGCGATTTCCGTAAGCGTTTGAAGATACCGCAACTGCACAGCGACCGGGCTCTGGCTCATTATTTTCGCAGCGTCGGTAATCTTTTGCGCCGCCTGAAATTCTCCTTCAGCGTGTATGACTTTCGCGCGGCGGTCCCTTTCCGCTTCCGCCTGGCGGGCAATGGCTCTCTGCATATCCGCAGGGATTTGAACATCCTTTATTTCAACTCTTGAGACCTTGATTCCCCACGGGTCCGTCGCCTGGTCTATAATCCTCTGAAGTTCCGAATTTATCTTATCCCTCTTGGAAAGCACCTCGTCAAACGAGACCTGCCCCACGACGCTGCGAAGGGTTGTCTGCGAAATCTGGCTGGTCGCCATGCTGTAGTCCTCTATCTCCACAACGGCTTTCTCCGGATCCATAACCCTGAAATAACAGACGGCATTTACCTTAACCGGCACGTTATCCATGGTGATAACTTCCTGCGAGGGCACATCCAGCGTAATAGTCCTCAAATCTATCTTAACCCATTTTTCAAGAAGAGGGATTATGAAAAAAAGACCCGGGCCGCGGGCGCCGACAAGACGTCCCAGACGGAAAACCACGCCTCTTTCATACTCCTTGGCGATTTTTACCGCGTTCATCAGAAAAATCACAACAAAAATAATCAGCAGATACATAAATCCTCCCATTCACGGTTAAAACCGCGTTTATAACAACCCTATGTTTTTCTCTGGATTTTCACCCTGAGCGTCGCTGGGAACTTTGCCTTGAGAATTTCTTCCGCCTTCTTCGCCGAGGCAATTGCCCGCGCTTTAACAAGCGGGTCGTAATCCTCAATCAACGTTTCCAGAAAGTTCATCACCGAGATGTCGGCAATTTCTCCCGCCGCCCAGGCGGCGGAAATGCGGTCCCATTTATTTTCCGACTGCACCATTTCTTTCAAAGTATTTTCCGAAGCGACGGCGTCGAACCTGAACATTTCAACCGCGGCGTCCGCCCTGACCCTGTTGTTTTTATCTTTTAAAAACGGCGCAATAAGGCGCGCTGCGAGCGCGGGGTTGTTTACCGCCCTGGCAATTGAAACGACGCTTTTAGCGCGGGCGCGGTTCTCCGAAGAAATATCGGTTATAACACTCCGGGAAACCGCGCTTTCGAATTCCACATTCTCCGTCGAAGCAGATGTGCCTTTACCGCTTTTTTTCACAATGCTTATCAGATTTTCCGCCTGCTTCATCAAATTCTCTTCCAGCGGATGCGAGCGGTTCGCCGCAATCTTCTCAAGCAGTTCCGCGTTCGCTTTTTTCAAGTCGTCAAGAGAGGCGCCGACATCGCCCTTCGCCGCAAGTTCGTGAATAAGTTCGGCCGTTCTGTCGGAACTCCTGGAAAATTCTTCTCTCAGCCGCAGACTTATATTTGAAACGACCCTTGACGATATCAGAAAACTCGCCGCAACAACAATAAAAACCGCAATTGAAAAAAAGATAAGCCATCTGGTCGCGATTATGTGAGTCTGCTGTCTTAATATTTCTATTTCCTCTTTTCTTTCCCCCAGGTCTTTCTTCGTTTTTTCTATTTCCCCGCGCATTGACTTTTCCCTTTCCTCCCTGATTCTCGTTTCTTCCGCAAGGCGCTGGTTGCTTTCTGCACGCAGTTTTTCCCGCGCGAGTTCTTCTTCTCTTTCCCTTTTTGCCGAATAAGCGTGCCTTTTCTGCTCTTCAATTTTTACGTCGTCCCTCTGCTTTATGTCTTTTGCTATGCTTGCCTGCGCGTCTCTTGCTTCTTTCAGTTCCGGCGTGTATTTCAGCGCATCTTCCGCCACACTCAACGCGCCGTCGAGGTCGCCGGTCGCCTGGCGGTCTTTTGCAAGAGACGTCAACGCCCGGCCAAGAAGCCCTATCGCCTTTAAATTGCCGGGGTCGTTTTTAATGACCGCTTTCAAATCGGTCGCAGCTCCGGCCCAGTCATGCGCAAGATATTTTTCCGCCGCCTGGTCGAACAGTTTTTCCACTTCAGGCGGCTGAGCAAACAGAGTAAAGAGTGAAGAGTGAAAAGTGAAGAGTAAGAAAGAGAAAAACAGGAATTTATATTTTTTCATTTTCTATTTTCCATTTATTATTTACCTTTATAATTTTTACGCCTTCCGATTTTAGCAATTTTATCTTTTCTTTAACACCCCTTGAATAACCGCCAAGACCGCCGTCTTTCCTTATAACCCTGTGGCAGGGAATCAGCACTGGCTTTTTATTTTTCCTCAGGGCGTTGGCAACAGCGCGGTCGCTTCCCGCCCGGCCGATCCTTTCGGCAATTTCGGAATACGAACAAACTGAACCCTTCGGGATTTTTGAGACCTCTTTTAGGACTGAAAATTTAAATCCGCTTTTCAAACTTTGATAATCAGATTTATCATATATGTCAGAAAACCCACGAGTGAGGAAAAACCGAGAGAAAGTATGCCCCTGTAAAGAGGTTGCTGCTTCAAACCGGATAAACGCAGCAGGAAAAGAAACGGTATAAACAAAAAGAAAAAACCGCCCTGCATAATAAATATCACCACGAAAATTCTTTCCATAACTCCGTAACTTCTCTCAAACCGGTTCAGGGCTTCCTGTTCAATCTTATAAATGCTTTTATCAAGATAGAACAGCAGCACACAGCCGCCCCAGCCGGAAAGAACAATCGCCGAAAGAATGTTTATAAATTGCGGGTCGTTGTAATAAATAAGCCAGCCGGGCGGAAGAAGCGTCCCCCAGTACTGCGCGTTACCGCTGAACTTGAAAAGAAGCACCGCAAAAATAAATGCGTAGTGAAGTATCTGGTCAAGCAGAAAATATGTAATTTTGTCGTCTTCCGGCCTTTTCCACAGTTTTATCTTGACCCTGTCCTGAACGCTGTGCACCGCAACCAAAATAACCACGTAAGCCCAGAATGAACAATCCTTCCAACTTCCCGCAAAGAGCCCGACAATAACCAGAACGTGAATAAGAGAATGCAGCAGACAGCCCCCAAAACTTTTCTTTTTCAGTTTGAAAATTAAATCAAACTGCAGGGGGAAATCGGCGATAAAATGCGCGAGGAAAAGCCGCGCTACAGCGCCCATTTCTTTTCCTCCAGACGATTTTTCATCATATCCGCCTGCCTCATCTGCAAATTTGAAATAACGGGAGTTATCATATTACAGATGGTGCCGATAAGAACCCTGTCTTCCCAGGAAAATTCCGAACCGGACAGAATACCGATAAAACCGATTAAACCGTCTTCATTTGTAAGATCGTTCAGAAAACAAAAAGCATCTCCGAAATCGGAATTTTGCAGCGGCAAATGCTTTTCCGTTTTTAATCTTTTAATAATCTCCTGCTCCGAAGAGATTGGTTGCATATTCTTAACGCTGCCGTGTGTTTTTACGCACCCGTATTCATCGTTATACATATCATAGGAGTAGAAAAAAGAACCCGTTATGTTCAGGGAATTCGAAATATGTTCAAGCACCACTCCCGAAAGTTCTTCCGTATTCCCGCACGCTCCTATCCGCAGGGCTATTTCATAAACCGTTGTAAAATATCTGTCCATATTTCTCAAACGCGAGGATGAGACCGCAATTATTTTCATCAGAATGCCGAAACTCTCCTCCGGTTTTTCGGACAGAAATTTACCGAACTCCTCACCGTTGATGTCAAGAATTTCCGACTGCGCCATCGCAAAAGCCGTCGCTGAACGCGGAGCGTTCTCAAAAAGAGCCATTTCGCCGAATATGTCGCCCTTTCTCATTATTGCTATCGTTTTGCTGCCGGAAGAAATTTTTTTCCTTATACCTATCCGCCCTTCAAGAAGAAAGTAGATATTTTTTGACTTCTCGCCTTCCTTGAAAATAACTTCCCCTTCCTTAATCTGCCTTATTCCGGATATTCTGCCTAGATCGTCTATTTCAACGGCGCCGAGATGTTCAAACAGCTTTATGTCTGATATTTTCTTTACGGACATCAGAATTTTCTTACGGCCTTTTTGAGCGCCGCCTCGGATGCCTCATCCTGCGCGGCAACCTTTGACGTTTTAATTTTTATTTTCAGGTCATTCGGATTGTTGCTGACGCTGAGGGCTTCCTCTTCGGTAATCAGGTCTTTCTGCAGAAGCGCATACAGCGACTGGTTCAATGTGCACATGTTATAAAACGAGGCGGACTCTGCGATAAACTGCTGGATTTTATTCGTCTGGTTATCCTCTATGGCTTTGGCAATCACGGGTGTGTTTATCATTATTTCATGGGCGGCGACTCTTCCTTTCTGGTCTTTTGTTTTGCACAAACGCTGTGAAACAATCGCAACCAGCGCCAGTGCAAGCTGGTGTCTCGTAAAGTCCTGCGTGTCGCCCGGGAACGTGTCAACGATTCTTTCAATCGTCTGCTTTGCGTCGTTCGTGTGCAGCGTTGAAAATACCAGATGCCCCGTTTCCGCGGCGCTGAGCGCGATTGATATCGACTCCTGGTCCCTCATCTCTCCGATGAGTATGCAGTCGGGATCCTGACGGAGCGCTCTTTTCAGCGATGACGACCACGAAGCGGTGTCCATTCCTATTTCCCGCTGGTTTATGATTGCTTTTTTGTCGGAATGCACAAACTCTATGGGGTCCTCGACGGTGATTATGTTGACGGGGTTCTTTTCGTTAACCTCGTTAATCATTGCAGCGAGAGTCGTTGATTTGCCCGACCCCGTGGGACCTACCACCAGTATCAGCCCCTGATTTTTTTTGACGATTTCCTTTAGAACAGAAGGAAGCCCCATTTCGTCTATGGTGGGAATTTTCTCCGGAATTACCCTGAAAACGCCGCCCGGAAAATTCTTCTGAAAAAAAAGATTCGCCCTGAACCTGCCGAAGCCCTGTATCGCTATGGCAAAATCATATTCTTTTTCTTCGCAGAATTTTTTGTATTTTTCTTCTCCGACTTCTCTCCTGAAAAGTTCCGTTATTTTCTCCTCCGTAAGCGGTTCCTCTTCGCTCCTGTCGAGCAGCCCGCGGAGGCGGTAAATCGGCGGCTGACCGACTTTTATGTGAAGGTCGCTGCCCTTTAATTCCACAAGTTTTTTCAAATAATCCCTGAGTTCAGCCATATTTCACCTCTCCCGCTAAAAAGATCTTTTTTTCGC
>JBDRMV010000096.1:0-27256 GCA_043811795.1 bacterium
TATTATTCTGAGTTTCCGCGCCTTCTCAAGATTTTCACGCTTTATTTTTGTCCCGCTTCTTAAAAGAACCGCCTCAATTCCGCCCGAAAGATAACCGGATAACTCTTCCGTGTCCAGTTTCCCTTTTATGATGACTTCAAATCTTTTGTCTTTCAGAAGCGGGGCCAACCCCTCTTTTGAAATGCTGTCGCAGACCAGAACCTTCATAAATATGCGGTCATTTAACTTAGTTTTTCAGAAGGGCTCAATAATCCATTCCCTGCTCACCATCTTCTTCTTCTTTTCCCGGTGCTTCTTCTTTTTCTTTTACTTCTTCTTTTGCTTTTTTCTTTTTGCCGCCGGAACAAACGAGACGGCCGCTTTCAATCAACGGTTCCATCGGTTTCCGCCACGCTCCTTTCGAGGTTGCAAAGTCGTAACTTGTCCTGCCGCTTTTCGTTTCGTGGGTAATGTCTTTCAAACCCTCCACCGATGAATACGGCCTGTTGTCAATTATTCTGGTCGCCTTGGCTTTGGATATTCCGGGGAGTGCTTTCAGTTCGTCAAGCGATGCGGAATTTATGTCAACCGGGTTTGGATACAAATGCGCATACAGCGCATTCTGGTCAACAACGTCCGTGCCGCCTTCAAGGGTAAAAATGTCCGCCTCTACCAGAAGACGCATTGCTTTATTCCAGTTGCCCGATTTCGTCGCAAAATCATAACTTGTCCTGCCGCTTTTCGTTTCGTGGTTAATCTGCTTCAGGTCATCTATTGATTTATAGTCGCCGTTTGCTTCGCGATAATCCACAATTCTTTCCGCTTTTGATTTTGAAATGCCCGGAATCTTCTTAAGTTCGTAAGCAATCGCCGTATTAAGATTGATTTTTACAAACTGCCCGCTTTTAACCTCTTTTTTCGCCTCTTTTTTTACTTCTTTCTTCGCTGCCGCAACCGGCGCAGCAAAATAAGTGCCCAGCACCGCACACAAACCCAACAAAGCAAACTTTCTCATTTTTTACCTCCCCGCCTTAAATTTCCCTTCAAAAAAACACCTGCTTTTTTCTGCCGGTTTCATTATACCACAATAACCTTCATCCTGTCAAAACCGGAGGAGGAGGAGATTTGCCGGCGGATTGTGCCGCTCTCTCCTCATTCTATTCGGAGAGGGGGAGATTCGAACTCCCGCGGGCCCTTACGGACCCCTACAGGTTTAGCAAACCCGCCCCTTCAGCCGCTTGGGTACCTCTCCACAAGTTTGTATTACCATCCAAGAATAACAAATATCCGGATTTATTTCCAGCGCCTGTGCCGGTTTTCGGGTATAGTACCCGGTGAACTTTACAGCGCACTTTTAATGAGGTATAATTCTTCGGAAACCTTAAGCCGTTTCTGGGTAAACCAATGGGAAATAATCTTTATCTGTCGCTCCTGAAAGCCGCGAGGCCGCGGTTAAAGAAAGTCGCCGTTATATACGGAAAAGAGAAAATCAGATTCGGGGAGTTGCTCGAAAAAATAGACGCATTCGCCGCGTTTCTGTCCAGACAGGGGATAAAGAAAGGAGAAAAGGCGGCGATACTTTTAAAAAACACCCCCGAATTTATAATATCGGCGTTCGCGTGTTTTAAGACGGGCATTGTCATAGTGCCTCTTAATTTTTTTCTGACAACCGATGAGTTGATTTATATTCTCAATGATTCGCGCACCGTCACCCTCATAAGCAATGACGGTTTTTCCGGACACTTCAGCCGTATAAAAGAGGAAGTCAACAATCTGAAAAAAATAATCTCATGGGATGACATTACTCCCGCAGAACAGGGTAATGGCGAATCATACACCGGCGAAGAAGACATTGCGGCAATCCTCTATACCTCCGGCACCACGGGACATCCCAAGGGCGCTCTTCTGACCCATAAGAACTTCATCAGCGACGTAAACAGCTGCCTGCGGGTGGTGGCGGTAAAAGAAAAAGACCGCTCTCTGTGTTTCCTGCCCCTGTTTCACTCTTTCGCTTTCACCGTATGCCTTCTGCTTCCCATATTTCAGGGGGGGAGCGTTGTGCTGCTGCCGAAAATACTCAAGGGCTCGAAGTTTCTGAAATTAATCTTCTCCAAAAAAATCACTCTTTTTGTGAGCATTCCGCAGGTTTACAAACTTTTCCTGAAGGTTCCCACGCTGCTCGGCAGAATCGCGCTGTGGCGCGTGCGGTATTTCGTAAGCGGGGCGGATGCCCTGCCGGAAAAAGTCCTGCAACTTTTTGAGAATAAATTCAAAAAATTCGTTCTTGAGGGATACGGCCTCACCGAGGCGGCGCCGGTGGTTACCTTCAACCCGCCGGAGAAAAGGAAACCCGGCTCTATCGGCAAAGCGCTTCCGGGGATAGAGGTAAAAATACTTGATAAGGACGATAACGAACTTCCGCCGAATACAATAGGAGAACTTGTTATAAAAGGAGACAATGTCATGAAGGGTTATTTTGAATATCCCGAAGCCACAAAAGACACGCTTAAAAACGGGTGGCTTTACACCGGCGATCTGGGCTCCAGGGACGAAGAGGGATACATACGCATAGTGGACAGGAAAAAGGATATGTTTGTCTGCCGGGGCCTGAATGTCTATCCCCGCGAGATAGAAAACATCCTGCGGGACATTCCCCAAATAGAGGAAGTCGCCGTGATAGGAGAGAAACTCAAAGAGGATACCGAGGTGCCGGTGGCTTTCATAAAAAAGAACGGCGAAATATCCCGCGAGGAGATAATTGCTTACTGCAGGAAGCGCCTCGCAAATTACAAGATACCCCGCAACATATTCTTCGTCGAGGATTTTCCGAGAACAGCCACCGGTAAAATATCAAAAAAAGACATCCGGAAGCAATCTCACACGGACCGCGGTTGATGCGCGCAAAAACAAAATAACAAAATTGCGATGGAAGGGGACAGGTCTTGAAAAGCCCTGTCCCCTTCCATACTTGACATCATTCACCATTTAATCTACGATTTAGTGGTGGGATAAAGTGGGATAATGCTTTTTACTGCTAAAAATATTTGCAAACTCGACTCCAAAGGGAGGTTCTCCGTTCCGGGGGCATTCCTTGCGGGGAGCAGAAAATTTTACTTCACTACAGGGCTGGACGGCTGTCTTTTTTTATATCCCGAAAAAAACTGGGAAAAAATCTATGGAAAAATATCCCTGCTGAATTATTCCAAAAGCAGCAACAGGAAATTCCTGAGAATTTTTTTCGCCCGGGCGGCGATGGTGTCCGCCGACAGCCATAACCGGATTCTGATACCGCTTCATCTGAAAAAAGAGGCAGGTATAAAGCGGGAAATATTTCTGATAAAAATCGGCGGCTGGTTCGAAATCTGGGCACCCCTGAAGTTCCGGAAATATGAAAAAATTAATCAGAAAACATACGCCGCGATGGCAGAAAAACTGGATATCGAAATATGAATTCCGCTTATACCCTGATATGGGAAATGACAAACAGAAAAAACGCAGCCCGCAGGCCGGGAGGAACTGAAAAGAGATGAAAGAAGGCGCTATTTTAAAGAATGAAGTCCTGCTGTTTCTTAATGTGAAACCCGGCGGCTTTTACATTGACGGCACAGCCGGATGCGGTTATTTGAGTTCTGCCGTACTGGAGAAACTGGGAGCAGACGGACGGCTTCTTATGATCGACATTGACGGCAAGGTAACGGATGCTCTCATAAAGCAACCGCCCTTTACGGACGGCAGGGTTATTGTTGAAAACGATTCTTACTGCAACATTCCGTCGGTCCTGAAAAAAAACGGTTTGCGGCAGAGCGACGGAATTTTTTTTGACTTCGGAGTCGGGACGCCCCAGCTGAATGCGCCGCGCGGATTCAGTTTCCTCAAAAATTCATTCCTCGATATGCGTTACTCCGAAAAAACAAAATTGCGGGCATGGGACGTTATAAACACTTTTTCCGAAAAACAGATCGCGGATATTCTCTTCAAATTCGGGGGCGAGTTCGACTCCCGGAAAATTGCGCGGAGAATCATCCGCCAACGGACAGAAAAACCGATAAACACCTCGGGCGAACTCGCCGAGACCGTGATGAAAGCAAAAAGACGGGGGAAAACGCATCCTGCGACAAAGACATTCCAGGCGATACGTATTTACATAAACGGCGAACTTGAAAACATATCCGCAATTTTCGGGTTTCTTCCGGAAATCCTGAAGCAGGGGGGCAGGGCGGTTTTCCTTTCGTATCACAGTTTGGAAGACAGAATTGTCAAAAACGCTTTTAAAACCCTGGAAAAAGAAAAGAAGATAGAAATTCTCACAAAAAAACCGCTCACTCCTGACAGAGAACAGAGAAAAAATCAGCCGAGGAGCAGGAGCGCAAAACTGCGGGCTTTTGTTCTCTTATGAAAAAAAAGGTAAAAATACTGAAAGCAGCCATAATATACGGGGGGATTACTCTCTGCCTGGTCGGCACAATCGTAATAGAAAGCGTCGAAACCGTAAAAACGGGTTATCAAATTACCGAGCTGAACAAAAAATGGGCCGAAGAAAATTCCAGATACATAGAACTCGCGCTAAAATACAACAATCTTGCGGGAATCGAGACAATGGAGCAGTTTGTCCTACGGAATTTTTCGCTGAAGTACCCCGACCCGGACGAACTGATTTTTGTAAAAACCGGAAACAATGCCGAGAAATAATAAAAGATTTAATTTTACCGCCACGATTTTTATAATCCTTTTTGTCACTCTCGCCGCGAGAATTTTCTACCTGCAGGTATTCAAAAAATCCGAAATTCTGGCGACGGTAAAAATGTTTAACCACATAAAAAAGGTCAGGGGAAATATCTGCACATCGGACGGGAAAGTAATTGCATCTTCCCTGAGAAACCCCAAACCGCCGCACAAGCAAAGAAGAATTTATTTCAACAGGGAGATTTTCAATCACTTGTGCGGTTTCGTAAACCACGAAAATGAAGGCGCTGCAGGTTGTGAATATTACTACAACAAATATCTTGAAGGCGGCAAGCCCCAAATCATTGAAGTTGACGCAACCGGAAAACTGCTTTTGAGTAATGACCCGGCTGTCCTTTACGCGAAAGGGAATGACGTATATCTGACAATAAACTCAAAAATTCAGGAATTCCTGTATAACGAAATCAAAAGAACGCTCAAAAACTTCCGGGCGGAGAATGGATACGGCCTTGTGATAAAACCAAAAACGGGCGAAATTCTTGCGAGCGTGTTTGTAAGAAACGACCCCGGGAATTTACTTTTCAAAAATCCTCTGATATCCAGTCCTTTCGAACCGGGTTCCACTTTCAAAATCGTTACCGTTTCCGCCGCCCTGGAAGAAAAACTGGTTAAAACGGCCGACAAATTTTTCTGCGAAAACGGTTCGTTTGAATTTTCCGGCATAACAATACGCGACCACGAACCCTACGGGTGGCTGGCGGTCGACGAAATCATACAGTACTCTTCAAACATCGGCGTAAGCAAACTGGCAAGATTGCTTGGTAAGAAAAAACTTTATTACTACGCAAGGTCTTTCGGTTTCGGAAACTACACCGGAATAAATCTCCCGGGCGAAACGAAGGGAACTCTTAAAAGAATCGACTCGTGGAGCGACACGTCGCTTCAATGTATGTCCTTCGGACAGGAGGTTTCCGCAACGCCTCTCCAGATTGCGCAGGCGTTCTGCGTAATAGCCAACAACGGAATTCTGATGGGGCCGAAAATATTAAGCCGGATTGCCGACCCCCGCGGAAAAGTCATTCTCCGCCCAGAAACTACAACAATAAGACGGGTCATTTCGGAAGAAACAGCCGAAAAAGTAAAAGAAATGCTTTTTAATGTGATTGAGTCGGGAACGGGTTTTCCGGCGAAAATCCCCGGATGGGCAATTTGCGGGAAAACCGGGACCGGCCAAAAATACGACAACACGCTCAGAAAGTACTCCGAGGAAAATTTCTTCGCATCTCTCGGCGGATTCCTTCCGAAAGATAATCCCGAATTTGTAATATTTATCGGGTTTGACAACCCTAAAAAAAACCATTACGGCGGCACGGTGTGCGGGGACGCCTTCAGAAACATCGCAAAAAAACTCATTGACCGGTACGGCATTCCGCCCGAAGCGGAAGGCGAAGAAACCGTAAATAGAAGAATCGGAGGACGGAAAAATGAATCTTGAAGAACTTTTGAAAAAATCCTCCATAGACGCGGTTACCCTCCCACCGGAGAATCCTCAGATTACCGGCGTTTCTTATAATTCAAAAAAAATAAAGAAATCCGCCCTTTTCTTCGCCGTTAAAGGGGCCAACTTCAACGGTGAGGATTTTGCGGGGGAAGCGATGAACAAAGGCGCGGCGGCGGCCGTCTGCGAAAGAACGCTGGACTGCCGTCTCCCGCAGGTCATCGTCAAAGATGTGAAAACCGCAATGGCGCACATCTCAGAGGCGTTTTACGGTTTTCCGTCAAAAGTCATGGACGTAATCGGCATCACGGGAACGAACGGAAAAACCACAATAACCTATTTTCTCGAAAAAATCTCGGAAGCGGCGGGAATTAAAAGCGCCGTTTTCGGGACGGTAAATTACCGGTGGGACGGTAAAACCATCAATCTGCCGAACACCACGGCCGAATCGGCGGACCTCTCAAAATATCTGGCCGAAGCCCAAAAAAGCGGCGTGAAAAAAGTTTTTTTTGAGGCCTCGTCGCAAGGCCTCGACAGAAAATGCTGCGAGGCGCTGACTTTCAGGGGCTGCGTATTTACAAACCTTACGCACGAGCATCTTGACTGGCACGGAACTTTTGAAAATTACGCAAAGGCAAAAAGCCGGCTTTTTGAAATCCTTTCAAAAAACTTCAAAGAGGAGCCCCTCGCCGTTATAAATGCCGACAGTGTTTGGAGTCCTAAAATAACAAGAGATATCCCTCTGAAAACCGTCACCTACGGACTGTCAAAAAAAGCCGATTACTCCGCGGTCATTCTCAGTTCGGACAGTGAAGAAACGGTCTTTCTCGTGAAACACGGGACGGAGCAGGAAAAAGTCCTGATCCGCCTGCCGGGGGTCTTTAACGTTTCAAATGCTCTGGCAAGTTTTGCGCTTGCAAGAGAAACGGGAATTGACGTCAAGGATATAAAAGCCGGCCTGGCAAATGTTACGGACGTTCCGGGTCGGCTTACGAAAATTACCTCACGGCGGGACTTTACCGTTTATGTCGATTACGCTCACACGCCGGATGCCCTGAAAAACGTCTTGAAAACACTAAAGACGTTCTGCGGCGGGCGGCTGATCGTTGTCTTTGGCGCAGGCGGCAACCGCGACAGGGCTAAAAGGCCCGAAATGGGAGAGGCCGCTTCAAGAGGCGCCGATTTTGTGTGGCTTACATCCGACAATCCGCGCCATGAGAAACCCGAGGACATTATTCTTGACATAGAAGTCGGCTGCAGGAAAATCGCGCCGGAAAACTTCAAAGTCGAAATTGACAGGGCCGAGGCAATCCGAAACGCCTTAAAAATGGCGGAAAAAGGTGATATAATCCTGATTGCGGGCAAGGGGCATGAAAATTACCAGATTTTCGGAGACGAAAAAAAGCCGTACAGCGATATTGAAACCGTAAAAGAGATATTGGGCGAAATTGAAAAAACCTGAGGAGGAAACTTGTTATACTGGTTATTATTCCCGCTGAGAAACTTTTTCTTCGGCTTTAACGTATTCAGATACATCTCCTTCCGTTCGCTCGGAGCCGTCGCAACATCGTTTATAATCGTTTTCCTGCTGATTCCGAAGTGGATAAAATTCTTTAAAAGAAAAGGTATGCTGCCGGCGGTGCGGGAGGACTCTCTGAAAAATCATCACAAAAAGGTTAACGTCGCCACAATGGGAGGCGTTGTTCTCATCCCTGCAATAATTGTTTCATCTATCCTCTGGATGCGGCTGGAGTGCAGGTTCACATACATCGCTATTCTTGTTCTCCTGATTCTCGGTTTGTGCGGTTTTGCGGACGACCGTAGAAAAATTAAAAACAAATCCGCGAAGGGTGTGTCCGCCGGAACAAAACTTTTTTTTCAGGCATTTACCGGCCTGCTGCTCGGGGCATACCTGTGGAAATTTCCAGTGTCGCCTTTTCTCGCCTCGCACATAACGCTGCCTTTCTTCAAAAACGTATTCCTGAACCTCGGCATTCTCTATATCATCCTCGTGGCTCTGATTATCGTCGCATCCTCAAATGCGGTAAACCTCACCGACGGGCTGGACGGCCTGGCAATCGGCTCCATTATGCTTGCCGCCGGCACTTTTGCGATTCTTTCATACATCGCAGGGAACATAAAGTTTTCCGCTTATCTCGGATTTCCGTACATTGAAAATGCCGGGGAACTCACGGTCTTCATATCAACCATGCTGGGGGCGGGCCTCGGCTTTCTCTGGTTCAACGCCTATCCCGCCGAAATCTTTATGGGGGACACCGGCTCTCTCCCTCTCGGGGGAATAATAGGGACCATCGCCGTCCTGATAAAACAGGAATTTCTGCTGCTTTTCGCCGGAGGGGTTTTCGTCCTCGAGGCGCTTTCCGTAATAATCCAGGTTCTCTACTATAAGAAGACATCAAAAAGGGTTTTCAGAATGGCGCCTCTGCACCACCATTTTGAATTGAAGAACTGGCACGAGTCAAAAGTCGTGATAAGATTCTGGATAATCGGGGTGTTCTTCATAATTATCGCTTTTATGACGCTGAAAATCAGATGATGCGGACGCGGCTCCTAAACAAAAAAGTTCTCGTCTGCGGGTTCGGAAAAACCGGAAAAGCTGCCTCTTCGTTTCTTCTGAAAAGCGGGGCGGTTGTCTCCGTTTCGGATATAAAAAATATCTCCGCTCCGGCGGGAATCAGATTTATACCCCAGAAAAAACTTCGTGATAAAATTCAAAATTTCGACTTGGTTATCCTGTCGCCTGGAATTGACCCGCGGCTGGATTTTATAAAGTCCGCGAAAAAGAAAAAAATTCAAGTGCTCGGGGAATTGGAATTTTCCTTCAAATTTATACCCCGGTCAGTAAAAATTATTCTTGTAACGGGCACAAACGGGAAATCCACCGTCGCGACTTTAATCGACAGAATGCTGAAGGCGGGTGACTTAAAATCAATTCTATGCGGCAATATCGGGACCCCCGTTTCGGGAATCGTCAGCCGGCTCGAGGGAGACGAAATCCTCGTGATAGAAGTATCAAGTTTTCAACTGGAGAGGCACCGGCGCAAAAGAGGTTTCCCCGCCGAAGTAAGAATCCTGCTCAACGCCGAGCCCGACCACCTTTCAAGATACAGAAGTTTTGCCGAATACATAAAGACGAAAGAAGAGATATTCGCGGACATGCGGAAAAACGACTTCGGGATTTCGGGAATTCCCGGCCTCCGGAAAAAAAACATTTTTACGTTGAATAACGACATCTTCTTTGAAGGAAACAGAATTAAATTTTCGGAGCGACTAAAGAAACGGTTCCCTGACGCGGAGGATATCTTAATTCAAGAAAGCAAAATGACCCTGTTTTTTCAAGCAAACAGGGAAAACATCGCTGCGGCGCGCGGCGCGGTTCTGCCTTTTAAAATTTCCGCGGGCGACATACGGAAAACGGTTTATGAATTCAGCCCGCTGGCGCACCGTCTTGAACTTGCCGGAACTTTTAAGGAAAGAAAATTCATAAACGATTCAAAGGCGACAAATGTTTCATCCGTTCTCTTTGCTGTTAAAGCCGTAACCGGACCTGCAGTGCTGATAATGGGCGGAAGGGACAAAGGTTCAAGCTACGAGCCCCTGATTCCCTGCCTGAAAAACACAAAAAAAATAATTGCATACGGGGAAAGCTCGGGAAGGATCCGCCGGGCAATCGGAGGGAAAATCCCGGTACGGACCGTTACGAAATTTGAAAGTGCTCTTGAACTCGCATTCGGCGAAAGCCGCGCAGGAGATACGATTCTTTTATCCCCGGGTTGTTCGTCTTATGACCAGTTCAGGAATTTCGAAGAGAGGGGAAAGACATTCAAAAACTGGGTAAAAAACCTGAGGCAACGCTAAATCCTAAAAATAAAACCGGGCGCTGACGGATATGAGCATAAATAAAAAAAGTCTGATTGCCTCACAGGCAAAAGAAATACTCGTCATAATCGCTTATTTCCTTTCCGTTTTCGGACTTATAATGATTCTTGACATATCTTCCGTCAACTTCGCCGCCAAAGGCGGCAACCCGTATCTTATCTTTCTCAAGCAGATGCTCTGGCTTTTCATCGCAAGCGTAATTTTCTTCATACTCCTGGAAACTGAAATAAAAACAATACGCCGCATCATTCCGGTCGTTATGCCCGTCTCCATCCTGCTGCTCGTAATTCTTTTGATTCCGGCAATTACGCCGGCGGTGAAAGGCGCAAGACGCTGGATTTTCCTGACAAAATCCGTAATGGTACAGCCCGTTGAATTCGTAAAGATAATCTGGATTCTCTATCTCGCCGATTATCTTGACCGGCACCGAAAAGAACTTGACGATTTCAAAATTCTGATAGGCCCGATGATTATACTTGCCGTCCTTACTCTGCTGGTTTTCAGCCAGCCCGACTTCGGAAGCACCGTGACCCTGATACTTCTGTTCCTTGTGGTCTTTTTCCTCGCCCACGTTCCGATAAGCCGCCTGATTGTGCTGGTTTTGGCTGGAATACCCCTCATCTACTGGGCTGTATTCGGCTCTCCCTACCGGAAAGACCGGATAACCGCTTTTCTCGCGCCGTTCAAACACGGGTCCGCCGAAGGTTACCAGTTAACCCGTTCCCTTATCGCAGTCGCCTCCGGCGGTATTTTCGGAAAAGGGGCGGGTTCTTCAACTTCGCGTCTTATGTATCTTCCCTGCGCGCACACCGATTTTATTTTTTCCGTCATCTGCGAGGAATTCGGTTTTATCGGTTCCCTGTTCGTGCTGTTTTTATTTTCGGTTTTTGTTATAATCGGTTTTAAAATGGCGGTAAAGTGCAGGGATAACTTCTCCCGGATTGCCATCGGCTCCCTTACCGCGCTTATTGCAATAAGCGCCCTTGCCAACATTGCGGTTTCCACAGGGCTGCTGCCGACGAAAGGCATGGCGCTGCCTTTTATGAGTTACGGGGGGAGTAATCTCCTGGCCACTTTTATCGCCGTCGGGCTGATTATAACGATTTATATGGAAAGCGCCGAAAGAATGCTCGGATAAAAGTTCTTTGATTTTTCCTGCCTGACGGCGCGGCGGAAATATTTAATTTTTGATATTTGATTTTTATGCGGGTGTGGTTCAATGGTAGAACACCAGCTTCCCAAGCTGGTAACGGGGGTCCGATTCCCCTCACCCGCTTTATTTTCCCGGGGGGAATCGAAGCCGACACGAGCGCCACCGGTCCGAGCGAGGGCGGCAGGCTTCGGATGAGGAGCGGCAGCGACGAGGGAGAAGGATTCCCCTCACCCGCTTTTAATTTCCGGGCGGGAATCGAAGTGTTGCATCCGCCTGTGGTGGGCCGACCCGAACGCTTACTGAAGAAAAATTTATTTAATCCGTCTTTTTCCCCTCTTTTTCTCTGAGTAACATTCTTACGGGTTTAAGCAGATGTTTTTCACTAAAGGGTTTCGTCACATATCCGTCAGCTTTTTTATCCAACGCTTTTTCAAAATCATCCCCCATGTCCATGCAGGTAAGAATAATTACCGGGATATTACGGAGGTCGGGGTCGCTCTTCAGTATTGAGCAAACCTCGTAGCCGGCCATACCGGGCATTTTTACATCCAGAATAATTAAGTCCGGTTTTAACGCGCGCACTTTCTGCAATGCGTCCCTGCCGTTTTTAGAACAAATAACCTCGTAGTCCGCCTGTTCTAAAATTTTCCCCGTTATCGTCAGCCACTCCTGCTCACTGTCGCAGACAAGAATTTTCGCCATCGCCATAGAGTTCACCTCCATTCTAATCCGCTTAACCGGATTAGAAATTTCGACCAGTTTATTACATAAACTTTCTCTTACAAATCCAAAACCGCATTTTTTTTTATATTGATAATAATCACCCGGGCACGGGGATGGTTCCAATACTTTGCAAAATCTTTGCTCTTGTTTTTTCTGATTTCTTTATCCGTCTTTCCCCGCATCGCCAACTTATTGTCAACCTTTATTTTTTACAAAATTTATCATTGCCGAAACAGTTTTGTTGGCATTGGTCATTTCAATCATAACGCCCGGGAATCTTTTTGCAAATACTCTAAATATTTCATCCGCAAAACCCTGACCTATTTCTCTTACGCCTTTAAAATCCAAAACAACTTATTTATATAAATTGTGAAGCAGCCGCTTCGCTTCTGAACGGGACGCATAAAAATCTTTATGCGGGCTGAATAATTTTACCGAAACCGATGTCTTCGTCCATTCATAATCATATTCCTCTTCGGTATATTTATCAAAATTCTTTTTTGAATTTCTGCTTATTATGAATTAGACCCTTGACAAATGGAGAATTCCGAAGTATAATACAATCAGGCAAGACAGAGTTGTCTACAGGCAAAGACTGCCGCAAAAATTACCGCTTATTAAAAAATTGCGGTTTCCATTGTTGGAAATCATTTGTATTCTACCTTTATTAAAGGCGGTAATGTTTTAAGCAGTGATTTTCTGAATGCCGGTAAACATAGAAGTTTCAAAGAAGTAATTCACAGACACAGAAGTCCTTATCGTCCTGGGTCCGGACGAAATTAACAGGTACGTAAAATTGTAAATCTGTAACAGACAAAGGGAGGTTTTATGAATTTGAGACGACCCAATGCGGATGCGTCTACGGGAACTTTCAACCGCTCAAAAAGCGTTGTTCCTGTTTCGGGTATGTGTTCTGCCTGTGTGGATGGCTGCAGGGGCGGTTGTGAAGTATGGCTGGCTTCTTTCCGGGGCAGGGAAGTCCTTTATCCCGGTCCTTTTGGGGAAGTAACTGCCGGCGCGGATAAAAATTATCCTGTAGATTATTCCCATTTAAATATACAGGGTTATGCCGCCGGTGCAAAAGGTCTGCCTGAAGGAGTTGCTCCGGGGCCCGATACGGCAGTTTTTCCGAATGTTAATACAGAGACAGAGTATGGATATAAAAACAAAGTTCGCATGCGTGTGCCGGTTTTTACGGGCGCTATGGGTTCCACCGAAGTGGCGGGAAGAAACTGGGAACATTTAGCGGTGGGAGCTGCGATTTCAGGTATTACACTTGTCTGCGGGGAGAATGTCTGCGGGGTAGATCCGGGGCTTGAACTGGACAGAAGAGGAAAGATTAAGAAGTCGCCTGAGATGGACCGCCGGATAGAAATATATAAAAGGTTTAAGGATGACTACGGTGAGATTCTCGTGCAGATGAATGTGGAAGATACAAGATTCGGGGTTGCCGAATATGTGCTGGAAAAGCATAAACTGGACACAATTGAACTGAAGTGGGGCCAGGGAGCAAAGTGCATCGGAGGAGAAATAAAGGTCAAGAACATAGAGAAGGCTACGGAACTGAGAAGAAGGGGTTATATTATTACGCCCGACCCGGCTCTTCACGAGGTCAAGGAGGCATTCAAGGAAGGTGAAATCCGAGCATTTGAAAGACACTCCCGTCTGGGCTTTGTAACCAGGGACGCCTTTTTCAAGGAAATTGAGCGTCTCCGCAAACTCGGGTTTAAAAGAATCACACTCAAGACAGGAGCTTATTCTGCGGTTGAACTTGCAATGGCTTTACGGTACGGAGCGGAGGCAAAACTTGACCTCATTACAATTGACGGCTCCGGCGGCGGCACAGGAATGAGCCCGTGGTCTATGATGAATGAATGGGGGATACCGACATTTTATCTGCAGTCTCTCGCGTATAAATTTTGTGAGAAACTCCGCAAAAAAGGAATAAGTGTTCCGGATATTGCCATTGCAGGAGGTTTTTCAACAGAAGACGGGGTATTCAAGGCGATTGCCATGGGAAGCCCTTATGTAAAAGCCGTGTGCATGGGAAGAGCTTTGATGATACCGGGTATGGTCGGCAAGAATATAGGCATATGGCTGAAGCAGGGAAAACTGCCGAAAACAGTTTCCGGATACGGAAACAGCGTAGAAGAAATTTTTATCTGCTACGAGGCGCTGAAAGAAAAATACGGCAGGGAAATAAAGAACATCCCGCTGGGTGCGATAGGAATTTATACATTCTGCAGGAAAATACAGGTCGGGCTGCAGCAGCTGATGGCAGGCAGCAGGAACTTTAATCTTTCAGTAATATCCCGCAGGGATATTATGGCGCTGACTGAAGATGCTGCGAAGATATCCGGAATTTCTTACGTAATGGATGCTTATGAAAAAGAGGCGGAGGAAGTTTTGGAAGAAAAGTTTCGCAGCAGGGAGGAAAAATGAAAAAAAAAGGGTTGTGTGCCAGTTGTGAAAACAGTGAGACGTGTACATTCCCAAATAAAGATCCTGTTTATTTTTGTGATGAGTTTAAGATAATGGGGCGTCTCCCGAAAAAAAAGAGTTTAAAAAAGAAAAAACGTAAAAAATGAAAGGAGGCGTCCGCAATGGAAAAAATTTGTGATTTATGCAAAAAAAGACTGAACGAGGATGATGATTATCAATTTTTTCCCGAAGACGATTCTTATATTTGCAGGGACTGTCTGCAAAAATCTTCCGGAACCAAAGAGCAGGACGAGGAAAATTTGGAAAGTAACCGGAAAAATAAAACTTCCTGTGAAAAATAAATAAGGGTTCAACGAAAATGTAAGAATTATAAAGGAGGTCTTTCTATGTGCGGAATAATAGGTTATGTCGGGACTAAAAAAGCGGCGGCGGTTATTATGGAATGCCTTAAGAACCTTGAATACAGGGGCTATGATTCAGCAGGCATAGCGATTGTTGATAAAAAGAAACTGTTTATTATGAAATGCAAGGGCAGAATCAGCGTTCTGGAAGGTTTGCTTAAAAAGAGAAATTTGCCGGGCGGAACAGGTATAGGCCATACCCGCTGGGCGACACACGGAAAGCCCTCTAAAATTAACGCTCATCCTCATGTTGACTGCCTTAAAAGAATTGCAATTGTTCATAACGGGATAATAGAAAATTTCGGCGCGCTGAAAAAGGAACTGAAAAAAAACGGCTGCAAATTCAAATCCGAAACGGATACGGAAGTTATTGCACATCTGATAGGCAGATTTTATAAGGGAAATTTGGAGGACGCCGTCAGAAAGGCATTAAAGAAGATGAAAGGTTCCTGTGCAATCGGCGCAATAAGTCCGCAGGAACCGGGCAAAATTGTGGCTGCCAGACGGGATTCGCCGCTTTCCATCGGGTTAGGCAAAGACGGCAATTTTATCACTTCGGACATTTCATCGGTTCTGGCGCATACAAGGAAAGTGATTCATCTGCTTGATAATCAGACTGCCGTCGTAACAAAGAACACCGTGGATATATTTGATATGGATGGAAACAGAGCGCATAAAAGGATAGATACGGTTTCCTATACCAGAGAGGCGGTTCATAAAGAAGGTTTTCCGCACTTTATGTCTAAAGAAATTCATGAGCAGCCGGAAGTTCTTTCAAGGATTATTTCCTGCTATATAACACCGTCAAATAAAATAAGGTTCGGAGAGTTGGATTCTGATGGCAAAAGAAACTTTCTCAGGAGGGTGGAGAATATAGTGATTATTGCCTGCGGAACGGCCTACCATGCCGGTCTGGTGGGGAAATATGCGCTGGAGTCCTTTTTACGCATTCCGGTTACTGTGGATTTCGGCAGTGAATTCAGATACAGAAAGTGTCCCATAAAGGAAAAAACGCTGGTTATTGCCATCAGCCAGTCGGGAGAAACCGCAGATACTCTTGCAGCGGTAAGAGAGGCGAAGAAAAAAGCTAAAATTATTTCCATATGCAATGTTTTAGGTTCTTCTTTAACCAGGGAAACGGATTTCACAATCTATACACAGGCGGGTCCGGAAATAAGCGTAGCTTCCACCAAGGCATATACAGCGCAGGTGATGCTCATTTATATTCTCGGATTATATCTGGCGGGTCTGAAGAATACTTTAAGCGGAAAATTCATACGCAGCGCAATAAACATGCTTAGAGAGATACCTTCCAAGCAGAAAAAAATTATCAGGGACTCAAGAAATATTAAAGCGATCGCTGAAAAACATCTTCATTTCGGCAGTTTCCTCTATTTAGGCAGAAATGTAAATTACCCGACGGCGCTGGAGGGGGCTTTGAAGCTTAAAGAACTTTCTTACATCCCTGCGGAAGGTTATCCTGCGGGTGAAATGAAGCACGGACCCATTGCCCTTATTGACGAATACAGAGCGGTAATATGTATAGCGAATAAGTCTTTTATTTTTGATAAAATGATATCCAACATTCAGGAAATACTGGCCCGTAGCGGCAAGATCATAGCCGTGGCTACTTCAGGCGACAAACGAATAAAAGATCATGTAAAGGAAGTATTGTTTATCCCGGATATAGAGGATATATTTTCTCCGCTGCTTACGATTATTCCACTGCAGTTTCTGGCTTACTACATAGCTGTTTTGAAGGGATACGATGTGGACAAGCCCAGAAACCTCGCCAAAAGTGTTACGGTAGAGTAGAAGAAAAAGGATGAGGATATATTCGTGATTGATTTATTTCTTAAACAATTTTACAATCAACAAGTAATTTTTGCATAAAATGGGAGAAATTAAATTGAAGCCAAAAGAAGAAATAGCGATACTGCGCCGGATTATTCAGAATATACACAGCGGTCTGAATCTGGAACAGGTACTGAAAAAAACCATTGAAATAATCCTGCAGGTTACGAAGGGAGATTCCTGCAGGGTATATTTATTTAGTGAGAAAAGAGACGAACTGATTTTAAGCGCATCTAATAATCCCGATATAGGGGCTTTGGGGAACATAAGAATTAAACCCGGAGAGGGGATTACAGGACTGGTCGCAAAAGAAAAAGAGGTCGTGGCAATATCAAAAAATGCGGAGGCGGATCATAGATTTAAGTTTCTGAAAAAACTTTCAGGAGAGAAATATCAGTCTTTTTTTTCAGTGCCGGTTAAAGTCAGAGATGAAATTGTCGGCGTAATCAATGTCAGGCATAAGCAGGAACATGAATTCACGCCCGAAGAAACCGCCCTTGTTTCTACCGTTGCGCTGCAGGCGGGCTATGCTGTTGAGAATATCCGTCTTCTGGAGGAAACAAAGAGACGCAACAGCCAGTTGGAAAAACTGGCGGAAATAAGCACAACGATTGTTTCCAACCGGTATTTAAAGGAAATACTGCACCTCATAGTAACGATGACTGCTGAAATGATGGGTTCAAAAATATGTTCCATAATGATTCTGGATGAAAAAAAGCAGGAATTGATAATTGAAGCAACACAGAGTTTAAGTGAAGCGTATATAAAAAAACCCCCGTTAAAAATAGGAGAGAGCATCAGCGGAACAGCGGTAAAGGAGAAAAAGCCCATTACTGTTTTAAATGTGACAAAAGAAGCAGGTTACAAATATCCGCGCATAGCGGAAAAGGAAGGTATTTATTCAATGCTTGCCGTCCCTATGATGATAAAAGACAGGGTTATCGGCGTTATCAACAGTTACACTGCCACGGAACATAAATTTAAAAAGGACGAGATAGAAATACTGCAGGCTGTGGCGAATCAGGCTGCTGTTGCCATTGAGAATACAAATCTTGTAGAAGAAGCTCTGGTGGCCAGGGAAGATCTGGAAACAAGAAAAAAAATTGAACGGGCAAAAGGGATTTTAATGAAAGACCTCGGTATCGGCGAAGATGAAGCTTACAGGACGATTCACAGAAAAAGCATGGACATCCGCAGGCCGATGAAAGAAATAGCCGAGGCAATAATACTGAGTTCGGATATCAGAAAAAATATCTGTTCCCGCAAATAAAAATCGGGTATCTTGCAAAAAAATACAAAAGTTAATCCCGACGTTCCGCCGGCCCGTTACAGCCCGCGCTGTCAGGCGGAAACACTTTTTACCTGACAGAATTTTTCTGGACAGAAAACGGAAAAAAATATAAAATGCATTCTGTTTTGCTTGAGAAAAACTTGGTCCCGGAGGGGCGGGATAATTTTAAATATGCCGGTTAAAATTTCGGTTGTCGATTACGGACTCGGAAACATCAGGAGCGTCAGTAAAGCCCTGGAAGAATCCGGAGCACAGGTGGTCGTGACAAATAAACCGGAGGAAATCTCAAATTCCCGGGGCGTGGTGTTTCCGGGCGTCGGAGCTTTCGGGAAGGGGATGGAGAATGTAAACAAACTCGGGCTGTTGCCTTATCTTGTAAAAGAAATAAACAGCGGGAAACCCTTTCTGGGAATCTGCCTGGGTCTCCAGCTCCTTTTTACGGAAAGCGAGGAACACGGAAACACTGAGGGGTTTGATATTGTTAAAGGCAAAGTAAAAAAATTTACCGGTGACATAAAAATCCCGCATATGGGCTGGAACCAAATAAAATTAAAAATGAAATGTAAAATGTTTGCGGGAATTCCCGACAATTCTTATTTCTACTTTGACCACTCCTACTATGTCAAACCGGACGAGGATAACATAATTTCAGCGGCGACCTCATACGGAACGGTCTTCACGTCGGCTGTTATAAAAGATAAGATATGGGGCGTTCAGTTCCATCCCGAAAAAAGCGGGAGGAACGGGATGCGGGTTTTACGGAACTTTTTAAAAAATGTTAGCGAAAAGAATAATTCCCTGCCTTGACGTAAAAGACGGGCGCGTCGTAAAAGGAATCAACTTTGTAAACCTGAAGGATGCAGGCGACCCCGTCGAGGCGGCGGCAGTTTACGCTGAAGAAGGAGCCGATGAAATCGTTTATCTTGACATCACCGCTTCTGTTGAAAAAAGGAAAACAACGCTGGACATTGTCAGGAAAACCGCCGAACGCGTGTTCATTCCACTGACCGTCGGGGGCGGAATCAGAAAACCCGAAGATATCTCAGCGCTTCTCAAAGCCGGGGCAGACAAGGTTTCCATAAACACCGCCGCTTTGGAAAATCCGCGTCTCGTTGAGGATGCTTCCAGAAATTTTGGAGCCCAGTGCATCGTCGTTGCAATCGACGCCAAAAAAATCAAAGACGGAAAATGGGATGTCTTTACTTACGGCGGGAGAAAAGCAACGAACATAGATGCCCTCGTGTGGGCAAAAAAAGCGGAGGAACTCGGAGCGGGTGAAATTCTTTTGACAAGCATGGACCGGGACGGAACACAGGACGGCTACGATATAGAACTCACAAAAGCGGTATCCGAAGCGGTCGGTATTCCCGTTATTGCTTCGGGAGGCGCGGGAAAACCGGAACACCTGTTTGAGGCGCTGACAGCCGGGAAAGCCGACGCCGCCCTTGCGGCATCAATTTTCCACTACGGGACTTTTTCTATAAACGGAACGAAACAGTACCTGAAAAAAAGGGGAATACCCGTAAGAATATAACTTCCACGCAGACAATGACAGACTACAGCCCTCCCGCCGCCCAGAAAGGAAATGTATCGCGGGTGTGATTCAATGGCAGAAGAATATATACAGGTCTTTACGGCGACGGAGAAAAAAGAAGACGCCGAAAAAATTGCCAAAACGCTGGTTGAAAAACGCATGGCGGGTTGTGTTCAAATAATCGGACCGCTCGCAAGCGTCTATTGGTGGAAAGGCGGCATGGAGAGGGCGCCGGAGTGGCTGTGTCTCATTAAAAGCAGGAAGACCCTTTACGGCGAACTGGAAAACGCAATTAAAGAGATACACCCGTACGAGACACCGGAGATAATCGCCGTACCTATCGTCGCCGGTAATAAAAAGTACCTGAGCTGGCTTGACAATGAACTCAAAAAAGGGTAAATTCATTTCTTTCGCGGCCCGCGCGGTAAAATTAAATCGGTAAATAATGAAACATTCTCTAAAAACAGGTTTTAGTTTCGGCTTAACCTCCGGAATAATCACAACAGTCGGATTAATGGTCGGGTTACATTCCGGCACTCATTCAAAGTTCGTGGTTATCGGCGGTATATTAACAATAGCAATCGCGGACGCATTTTCGGACGCGCTGGGTATTCATGTCTCCGAAGAATCGGAGAACAAGCACACGTCAAAAGAAATATGGGAAGCGACAATTTCTACTTTCCTGGCCAAATTTATTTTTGCATTGACATTTATTGTCCCCCTCCTGATGTTTCAACTATCCGCCGCGGTTATTATAAGCATTGTTTGGGGCCTATCCCTGCTATGCATCTTCAGTTTTTACCTCGGCAACGGCCAGAAAACAAAAACCTGGCAAGTGGTGGCGGAACATCTGGGCATTGCGCTGGTAGTCATAATCATAACCCATTATATCGGCGACTGGATCGGCTCATCTTTTCATTAGACGCTTTTTTCGGCAACCGGATGCCGCAGATGGGGGCGGGCGAAGCGGTCTTTTGGCGCCGTGAAACGGTAAACCGCTTGACAGGATGAGTATTTTTTACAAAAATCTAACCTATGAAACCAACTTATAACCCGCACAAAAAAAGACGCGCAAAAAAGCACGGCTTTAGGAATAAGATGAAAACACATTCAGGGAAAAAAATTCTGAATGCAAGAAGAAAAAAAGGCAGAAAAAAACTTACCCCGTAAGAAACTCTCGGCAAACCAGTTCTTCAAGTGTTCCTACAGCAGAAATTTACGGCAGCAAGGTAAAATCTGGTTGAGAATCGGCAAGCGGTTTGCAAGGAAAGCAGTTGTACGGAATAAATACAAAAGGTGGGCAAGGGAGATTTTCAGAAAAATGAATTTTGAAGGGAAATTTGACGTTTATGTTTCCTTGAGAAACCAGCCTGAGGCGGATTTCCGTTTTTTCAGTGAGCATCTTCGCGAACTTTACGAAAAAGTTAAATGATTTATCTGCTGAAACTGCTGATAAGAACCTGGCAGAAAATTCCCGGGATGCCTCACTGCAGATTTCACCCGAGCTGTTCGCAGTATTTTCTGCTTTCTCTTGAAAAATACGGTTTCTTCCGCGGTTCCGTAAAAGGAATTTTCAGAATACTGCGGTGCAGCCCTTTTTCGCAGGGGGGATTCGACAGACCGTGAATCCCGTTAGAAATTTCAAGCGCCGAGTTCACAATAATACAAAACAAGGAGGTCTTCTAACGGAATGAACGACCCTGAAAGAAATTCAATCCTGGCAATTGTTCTATCTTTTCTCGTTCTCCTGATATGGTGGTCAAGCATT
The DNA here is from genome assembly GCA_043811795.1 of bacterium. Lineage (GTDB taxonomy): Bacteria > CG03 > CG03 > CG03 > CG03 > JBDRMV01. The sequence continues at coordinate 21,227 of JBDRMV010000096.1, forward strand.
TCAAAAAGACCGGCGCCTCCGGCAAATAAGCCCGCCGCCGTAAAAGCGGATAACCTCGGAAAAACGGAAGTTGCGGAAAAAGAAAATGGTGAAATTTCCGATGAAGAGATTGGCGAAGAGGAAACTCTTGAAATAAAGAATGCAAATCTCAGATGCCTGTTCGGACGCGAAAGCGGACAACTGCATCATCTGTATCTGAAAGAAAATTCGGGCGAGGTTGACCTGATACTCCCCGATTCTCCCCTTCCGTTTGTTCTTAAAGCGAACGGGAACATATTGAAAACCCCAACCGTTTCGGAAAAAAACAACTCAGTTCTCGTCTCTTACCCCGGAACCGCCCTGACTTTCTCGCTTAAAGACAACTATCTTATGGTGAATGCCGCAAACCGAAGAAACACGCCTCTGGAAATATCATGGGCGGGTGGAATCGGCACCGACCCCGGTCTTCTTAAAGAACAGCTGAAAAGAAAACTGCAGCGGTTCCACATAAATGACGGCAAGGTAAAGAAAATTTCGTCTTTGCTGGAAAAACGCTTATACGGGTGGGTCAGCATTTCAAACAGGTATTTTCTGATTGCATTTTTTCCTGACGGAAAAATCCCGATGCTCTGCGACCCCAAAAATCCGGAAAAGTTAATTTCCTTTTCGGCGGGAACGGGTGAACTGAACCTGAAAATCCTGATTGCCCAGAAGGAATATGCCGCGCTGACGAAACGTGGAGACGGCCTGCAGAAAACCCTGGACCTCGGGCTCTTTTCGTTTCTCAGCATTTTCTTTATTCATATTCTGAGTTTCTTTGAAAGCATCACCGGAAACTACGGGTGGTCAATATGCATTCTGACCGGTATCATACAGTTTTTTATGTTCCCTCTCACAAAGAAAAACTTAAAGTCCGCGGAGGCAATGAAAAGAATACAGCCCTATGTGAAAAAATTACAGCAGCAGTATAAAGACGACCCTAAAAGAATGCAGTCGGAACTTATGAACCTCTACAAGATCCAGAAAGTAAATCCCCTCGGGGGCTGTCTTCCGATGCTTTTGCAGATTCCGATTTTCTGGTCTCTTTTCACCATGCTTCAGGAGCTGGTGGAACTCAGAGGGGCTCCGTGGATTCTGTGGCTGACCGACCTTTCAAAACCGGACGCATTGTTCGGACATTTCCCTTCATTCGTACCGCTGCTCGGGGGCTGGCCGATAGGGCCCCTGCCCCTTCTTATGGGTTTGACGATGTTCCTTCAGCAGCGTCTCACCATTACCGACCCCCAGCAGAAAGCGTTTCTCCTGATGCCCATATTTTTTACATTCATTTTCCTGAAATTCCCTTCGGGGCTGGTCCTCTACTGGTTCACCAGCAATTTACTGACTTTCGGACAACAACTGATTCTAACCAAAAAATAAATGCGCCCCGACACCATCGTTGCGCCAATCACCGCATGGGGTCATTCAAGCGTAGGAATCGTCCGCCTGAGCGGCGGGACGGCGCTTGAAATACTCGGTAACATTTTTACACCAAAAAACAAGAAAAACCTGAGGAAATGCGCATCGCACACCATCCACTACGGACACATTCACGACGGTAAAACGCTTGTTGACGAGGTTCTCGTTTTTCTCATGCGCCGTCCGCGAAGTTATACGCGGGAAGATACGGTGGAAATATCATCCCACGGAGGGCCTCTGATAATCAGGCAAATTCTGGAACTCTGCCTGAAAAACGGGGCGCGGCTTGCCGAACCGGGGGAATTCACGAAAAGGGCGTTCCTGAACGGGCGGATTGACCTTGTGCAGGCGGAAGCGGTAGCCGATTTAATCAGCGCAAAAAGCGAACAGGCAATAAAAGCCTCTGCAAAACAGCTGGAAGGCGGTCTCTCGGACGAGGTTGCAAAAATAAGAAGCAAAATTCTCGTCGCAGCGGCGGCGCTGAACGCCTCGCTCGATTTTCCCGAAGACGACATTAAGTGGAACACTGCAAAAACAAAAAAATCGCTTTCGGACTCCTGCATCGGAACAAAAAAAATCCTTGCCGGTTTTGAAACCGGACGCAAACTCCGGGAAGGCGTAAAAATCGTTATCGTGGGAAAAACAAACGTCGGAAAATCGTCCCTTATAAATGCTCTTTCTCAAACGGAGCGGGCAATCGTTACGCCGGTGCCGGGAACCACAAGGGACGTCTTACGGGAACCCCTCTTACTGAAGGGCATACCCGCCGAACTCTACGACACGGCGGGCTTGAGAAAAAACGCGCGGGGAATAATTGAAAAAATGGGGATGCAGAAAACCAGGGATGCAATAGGAGAGGCGAACGCAATAATTTTTCTTTTCGATGCATCCCGAAAACTTGACGAAAAGGACTTCAATATAATGAAACTGCTGAAGGAACTTGCAAAAAACACCTTAATGGTAGGAAACAAAACGGACCTCGGCAAAATCCCTCCCTCAAAAAGATTCGGAATTTTCAGAACTTATATTTCCTGCCTGAATGGAAAAGGCATCGCATCGCTCAAAGACCGGCTTGCCGGGTTTTTTACGAAAGGAATGATACTTCCGAAAGACGCGGTGATTCTAACGAACGTAAGACATGCAAAGATTTTCCGGGCCGTCCTGAATAACGTTTCGGAAGCAATTCCGAAAATTGAGGAAAACCCGTCCGTCTGCGCCGTGCTGCTTGAGGATTCTCTTGCGGAACTCGATAAACTGACTGGCAGAACCTTCCGGGAAGATATGCTGAATGAAATTTTTTCAACATTCTGCATCGGTAAATAACCCGCCAAAATCCGCCGCAGGCAGACTCAGGCGGGTCATTTTCATTCTGTTATTCTTTTCTCTCTCGCTGCAGGCAAAAACAATAATGCTGGCTTATCAGCCTGAAATTAACAAAATCTACAATTATACGGCGGAACTTGAAATCCGGCAGGAACTTGAAAAGTTAAACTCAAAAAAGCCCAGCCCGGCAGTGCCGGTATCAAACGATTTTTACGCCTCGGTTGCTTTTGACCTTGAAATATCAACCAGAAACTCCCACTATGTTGAAAAATACACGTTAAAATCAGCGACGATAACGATGGATACGGGCGGAATACTTGTGCCCGTAAGGGTACTCGGCGACTTGAGTTCGGAGACCGCAAAACTGGTCGGCAAAGAGTGGGAAGTTCCCGTCTCCTCTACCGGAGCGATTATTGGAATGGGATCGGAACTCAGCTACCCTTATACCCTTATACCCTCGCGGGCACAAACGGGAACAAGCGGGTACAGGCAGTTTTTACCGCACATGAGCGAAAGAACTATGCAAACCGGGGAAGAGTTCACGACAAAATCAAATGTCCGTTATCCGCTCCTTGACATGATACTGAATGTAAACACCAGCATAAAATACACCCTTAAAAATATTTTGAAAAACGGGCTTTGCAGCTTTCTATTCAGCGCAGAGGTAACATCTGCCTCGCATTACCCGAAATGGAAACAAATTATGCCCGAGAGCGAAATTTCGGGGCTCGGAACCGGAACGTTCTTATACAACGCGGAAAAATGTCTGGTTGAAAGTTTCGCCGCGGATTTTTCTTTCAAATCGGACGTTTTTTCCCGCAGCCCGTCTTCCGGAGAACAAAAGTTGAAAATCAAACAAACTCTGAAAGTCAGCGTATTAAGAAGATAATTTCTTCTGAAATATCTTTTTTAAGTCAAGAGCAATGTTATTTGTTTCTTTATGCGTGGGGCCTTCAACCATAATCCGCAAAAGCGGCTGCGTGCCCGAAAACCTTATAAGCGTTCTTCCCCTTCCCTGAAGGAGTTTGTCCGCGCGGGCCTGCGCTTCCCTGAGTTCCGGGATTTTCCTGAAATCAACCCTCTTCGCCACTTTGAGATTCAGAAGAACCTGCGGATATCTTTTCATCGTTTTCCTTAAAACGGAAAGTTTCTTTTTCTTTTTTCTCATTACGGTCAAGAGCTGCAGAGCCGTCATTATTCCGTCGCCTGTCGTGTGGTGGTCCAGAAAGATTATGTGCCCCGAGTCCTCGCCGCCCAGAACCGCGCCTCGCCGCTGCATTTCTTCAAGGACAAACCTGTCGCCTACCGGAGTCATATAAGACCTTATGCCTTTTTTTTCAAAGAATTTGAGCAGACCGAAGTTGGTCATAACGGTTCCGACCACAAAGTTATTTTTAAGCAGATTATTCTCCTTCAGGAATTCCGCAATTATGGCTATGATTTCATCCCCCGTAACGACAGACCCCGTTTCGTCCACCGCAATACAGCGGTCGCCGTCGCCGTCAAAAGCAAAACCTACATCCGCTTTTTCCTTCGCAATCACCGCGGCCGCATTTTCGGGATAGAGCGACCCGCAATTTTTATTTATGTTCTTCCCGTTAGGCGAAATCCCGATTGTCTTGACATTCGCCCTCAACTCGTCGAAAATCATGGGAGCGACTTTATACGTGGCCCCGTTTGCGCAGTCAAGGACAATTTTATACCCCTCAAGCGAAAAGTCCTTCGGGAGGGAACTTTTAAGAAAAACGATGTATCTCCCGAGAGCGTCCTCCACTCTGACATTCTTTCCGATCCTCTCCGCCGGAGGCAGCAGATGGTGTATGTTGCCGGAAATGGCAGTTCTTTCGATTTCCTTTTCCGCCGCCTCACTTAATTTTTCCCCTTTTGAACTGAAAACTTTTATGCCGTTGTCCTCATAAGGGTTGTGCGAAGCGGAGATGACGACGCCGGCATCCGCATTTATATTCTTCGTGATAAAAGCAATCCCGGGAGTGGGCATCGGACCCAGCAGAAGAACCTCGCCCCCCATCGCCGTAATCCCGGCGGAAAGCGATGTTTCAAGCATATAGCCCGACAGCCGCGTATCTTTCCCTATGATGATTTTGGGCCTGTGCGATTTCGTTTTCCTCAGAAAATTAGTCAGGGCAATGCCGACTTTCACAACCTGAAAAGGGGTCATCGGACTCCTGTTCGCCACGCCTCTTATGCCGTCCGTCCCGAATAACCTCATTTTCTCTCCTTTATCGCAATGCTCTGGTTCAATTTAATAATTGAGAGGCCGGCGTAAAATCCCCGCGCCGTCGTATTCGGATAGAGAAGACAGTTCTTCCCGAGGAGCGTTCCCGGCATCGTAACGGAATTGCAGCCGGTTGAAACGCCGTCTCCGAGAATTGCGCCGAACTTTCTCAGCCCCGTGCTTATTTTATTCCCTTCCGCCAAAACATTTATATTGTCCTCCGTAACCTTGAAATTCGCGAGTTTCGTACCTGCGCCGAGATTTACCTTCCCGATTATGCTGTCGCCGAGGTAGGCAAAATGCCCCGCTTTGCTCTCCCCTGTCATTATTGCGCTTTTCATTTCGGTCGTGTGCCCGACGACGCAATTCTTACCGATGATAACCGCGCCCCTTATGTAGGCGCCCTGACGGACGACGGAACCGTCTCCTATGATTGACGGGCCGTAAATCAAAGCGCCGGGTTCTATCACAACGGAACTTCCGAGCTGGATATTATCGTCCATAAAGAAACTGCCCTCGTGTATGACGGCGCCGTTTTCAAGAATAATCGTTTTTTCTACCATGGTACGGCCGTGCCTGATTTTACTTACATTCGGTTTTATGTTTTCTTTCAGATATTCTTTTATGCGCGGCAGAACTTCCCACACGTTTACGATGCCTTCAAAAATGCCCCTGTGGGGAAACCCTGCTAAATCAAAAAAAATCTCCGGCTTAAAATTCAATTTTGACATCCCTCCTTTCACGCGCGCTTATCCTGAACATCTCCTCGTCCCTGTAACCGAGGAACGAGGCAATCAGCGCGTCCGGCAGCTGGTGGATTTTTATATTATAAACGTTTACGGAATCATTGTAAAATTCCCGGCGGTCGGCAATCTGGCTCTCAAGCATGGTAATCCTGTTCTGAAGATGAATAAAATCCTCGTTCGCTTTGAGTTCCGGATACTTCTCCGAGAGAGCGAAAAGTTTTCCGAGAGCCCCCGTCAGCATATTCTCCGCCCTGCCCTGCTCTTCGACAGACCCCGCTTTGATGCAGG
>JBDRMV010000097.1:0-6076 GCA_043811795.1 bacterium
AATTATTCTCTTGTTCTTGACGACATAAAAGCGGTAAGGGAAGCGGCGAAAGGGCGCACCTTAAAAGTTATTATTGAAACGGCTCTTCTCACGAGAGAGGAAAAAATAAAAGCGTGCGAATTGGCAAAAGAGGCGATGGCCGATTTTGTCAAGACATCCACGGGTTTTTCAACAGGCGGAGCTACGATTGAGGACATAAAACTTATGAGGAGCGTTGTCGGTACTTCAATGGGTATTAAGGCATCGGGGGGGATACACACTCTTGAAGAAGCCAGGGCAATGAAAGAGGCGGGAGCCACGAGAATCGGCGCATCGGCTTCCGTTAAAATTGTTACCGGCGGGAAGTCAGAAGAGAAAGGGTATTAAATGCTGCCTGCGAGCCGGCAGGCGGGGATTGTAGGGAGGTAAAAAATGAGTGTTGAGAAGCTTGCTCTTGGGATGATTGAAACAAAAGGTCTTGTCGGAATGATTGAGGCGTCGGATGCGATGGTCAAGTCCGCGAAGGTTACTTTAGCCGGCTATGAAAAAATAGGCGGCGGGTATGTTACGACTTTTGTGCGGGGGGAGGTCGGAGCCGTGCGTGCGGCGGTGGAGGCGGGTTCCGCCGCCGTGCAGAGAATCGGCGAACTTATTTCGGTTCACGTAATACCGCGCCCGGACAGTCAGGTCGAGACAATTCTGCCTCAGCCGGAGGAATGATAGATATCGGATATTAGATTTTAGGTTTGGTGATGCCGGATGTTAGCTGGGACCGGGTCAGGAACATAATTACCGACGAAATTTTGAAAAATGTTCCGAAGCGGAAAGAAATCAAAAAAGGTTTTTTCGCGGGGCGTTATCTGAAAAGTTTCAGGCAGCATTCTCCTTCGAGATTTCTGGCGACGGAGGTCTTTGTCAGGCGCGCCGTCTCCCGCGGCGAGAGGGAATTGCGCATCCCCGGAGGGGCTATAATAACGCCTCTGGCAAGAGAATTGATAGATGAAAAAAATCTGAAAGTAAATTATGAATGAATTAAAAGCAAAAATCGACGAGGTTTTGAAAGTTGAAGAAAAGGCGGCGCGCGACAGGGAAGAAGCGGTGGAACAGGCGGATAAAATTCTAAAGGAAACCGCAAAGGTCTTGGAAAAAATTCTTGAGGATGCCGAAACCGCCGTCCGGAGGGAACGGGAAGAAATTTTGCTGAAAAGCCGCAGCGCCGCCGAGATGGAAGTGAAGAAAATGGGGCTTGATGCGGAAATTCTGGCAAAAAAAAACAGCGTCGAGTTGAAGCAAAAAAAAGAAAAGATTTTCCAATTTCTTTTTCAGAGTGTTTTTGAATGATAGCGCCGCTCAGTAAAATATATCTGGCGGGGGTAAACAGTTATTTTAATCAGGCTTTCTCTTTCCTGCAAAGGAAAGGGCTGATGGAGGTCTCCTCGGCTTCGGAAGAAATTACAAAAGATTCCCGTCTAAAAAACACCCTGCCCACGGCAGCCTTCTACGAGGTATCGAGACGTCTTGAGGAGTTGAAAGAAACGATTTATTTTCTCGGAGAAGGTAAAACCCCGGAAATAAAAGAGCCTCCGAAGGTTAAGGGGTTTAACATAGAAAACGTAATTTCAAAAAGCGCTGAATTAAGGCATCGCTTATCAAGTATAAAAAATGAAATTTCAGGAGCGGAAAAAGAAAGAAGCATTCTTTCGGAAGCGCTCTCCATGAATATCCCCTTTGAAAATCTTTTTTCAGTAAGAAAAATCAGGTGGAAGGTTTTGAACGTGCCGGTCAAGAGCGTCCGGAAATTTGAACAACACATTAACTCTTTTCCGCTTGCCGCTTTTGTCCGCCTGAGATTTCAGCCCGGTAAAAATCTGAAGAGTTATATTGTTTTTTTTCATCCCGCAATAGGCATAAACGCGGATAAGTTTAACGCGCATGTGGTCGATATTCCAGTTTCTCCCGGCGAGAGGGCTGAAAGAGTTGCGCGCAGGATTGAATCCCTTAATCAGGAACTTGAGTCCGCTCTTGAATACAAAAAACATTTGGAGCAATATCTGCCCCAGGCGCTTCTCCTCTTTGATTATTACGAGAACTTGAAAATAAGAGAACGGTTCAGAAATGAATCCATTTTCCAGACAAAAAAAGTTTTCGTTATCACCGGATGGATAAAACAGAAGGATTACCCTGCTTTTAAAGATGAAATTTCGCATAAGTTTCCGTGGGTTTCGGTTGACGGGAGAAAGCCCTTACGGGGAGAAAATGTCCCCGTAATTCTTGAGAACAAGAAAATTTCCGAACCCTATGAAGCGCTGACTTCAATGTACGGGACCCCGCTGTACGGGTCGGTGGACCCGTCTCCGAATATGGCTGTCTTCTTTGCCTTTTTCTTCGGTCTCTGCCTGACGGACGCTTTTTACGGTATCATCATTGCGGCCGTCTGCGCCGTTTTTTTATTTTTTAAGAAACCGGCGGTAGCCCTGAGGAAATTTTTGTGGATCGGCTTTTTGGGCGGCCTTTTTACGATTCTGGCTGGCGCAGCGACGGGCGGATGGTTCGGTGATTTACCCCGGCGTCTTCCCGCAGGGCTGGGTTTTATAAAAAACTTTACGGACAGGTTTGTTCTTTTTGATCCTGTGAAGAACGCCTTGATTTTTGTCGGCATCTCTATCGGCTGCGGTTTCATTCAGGTTATGTGGGGAATGGTTTTGAAATGTCTGGACGATATCAGGCAGGGCAGGATATATTCGCTTATTTTTGAAGATGTTGCTTCAATCTGCATTCAGATTTCGGTTTTCGTTATCCTCGGCGTTTATGCTCTGGACCTTTTTACGCTTCCCGCCGGTCTAGATAGAATTGTTTTTGGCTTGCTTGGTTTCGGCGCCGTATCAATAGTGGCGTATAACATGATTTTTCAGAAAGATGTTATTTTCAAGATTTTGTGGAGTTATTACGGCCTGTATTCGGTGATTACCGGGAATTCGTTTTCCGATGTTCTTTCTTACATCCGTCTTTTTGCACTGGGCCTTACGACGGGGCTTCTCGGTATGGCGATAAACGAATTCGTCTGGGTCATCGGGGGCGCTGGAGCGTGGTTTATTCCGGTTGCCGTGATTGTTTTTGTGGTGGGGCATACCGTCAGTTTGTTTATAAATATGCTCGGTGCGGCGGTCCACACTCTGCGGCTCCAGTACTATGAATTTTTTACGAAGTTCATAAGAACCGGAGGGCATTATTTTAATCCGCTGAGAAATTTTATAAAATATACACCTTCGGGTGTTGTCAGGCAGGTTTAGTCAGGAGGACGACCCTCCCGCCACCCTGATAAGGAGGAGAAATATGGACGGTTTAACGATTGCTTTACTCGGCGCGGGGATTGCGGTTTTTCTTGCGGGGATTGGTTCCGCCGTAGGCATTGCAAAAGCAGGGCAGGCCGCCGCAGGGGTGCTGAGCGAGAAACCCGAGAAGTTCGGGGAAATGTTTCTTCTGGTTGCGCTCCCGGGGACGCAGGGAATTTATGGATTTGCGGTCGGTTTTATGACAATTCTGAAACTCGGTCTTATCGGCGCAGGTTCCCCTGTTTCGCCTACCATGCCGCAGGGCCTTCTGCTTTTTGCGGCTTGTCTTCCCGTTGCCGTTGCCGGGCTGGTCAGCGGAATACACCAGGGGAAAGTTTGCGCTTCCGGCGTGGGTGTTGTTGCGAAACAGGAAGGCAAGTTCGGTCTCGCCGTAATATACGGAATTCTTGTTGAGACGTACGCCCTTCTCGGTTTTGTCACCTCAATTCTCGTGGTCCTTTCCGTGAAGTTGTAAAGTTGTATGAGCTGGACAGAACTTCTTGACAGGGTCGGCGGAGAACTCAAAGAAGATGTTGAGAAAATCCGCCTGGCCGGCGAGGAGAGAAAGAATAAAATCATTGGTGAAGCCGTCGCGCGTGCGGAGAAAAAAATCATAGAAGGACGGGAGCAGTCGGAAAAACAGGCAAAAATGCTTTTTGAAGAAATCAGTTCAACGGGCAGAATCCGGGCAAAGGGCATAATAAGAAAGTCAAAAACGGATGCGATAAATGAAATTTACGAAGAATTCAAGCGCAAAATCCTTGCGGATGACGAACTAAAAAAGAAAATTCTGGAAAAGTTTCTTGAAGAAAACGTCTGCGCGGGCTGCGAAGTCCAGGTAACCCCCGATGTCTTTGCTCTTTTCAAAAAGAACAAAAAATTCAAGCCGGTTAAAAATGCAGATTGCCCGTCGCCTGTTCTGATTTTGCGGGACAGGGTTACCATAAGTTTTGACTGGGATGAATTTATGGCGGGGCTCAAAGAAAGAACCATCGGTCTGGTGAAATGAGTTACGGCGGTTTTTTTGCGGTGGGAGAAGCGAGGGTATTTGAAACATACCTCATGCCGCCTTTTCTGTTGAGAAGAGCATTTGAAACGGAGAAGTATTCCGACGCTATGAACATTGTAAAAAGCGGCTCTTTTGGCCGCCTATTGAATGAAAAGGAAAGTGATTTCGGTCTGGGCGGTTTTTTGAAGAAAATGGCGGCGTCTTTTGCGGAAGTTTCGCAGGAGCCAAACGCGTTCACTCTGAATCAGACAAAATTTGTGAAATTTTTAAAAGCATGCGGGAATGAGCCCGCCGGAAAAATTTTGAGCGTTCTGCGCGGGAGCAGAGACCCGTTTGAGTTTTACGGGTTCCTGTATGAGGAAAGGCGAAAGCGTCTCGGCAGGATAGAAGGTTTTGACGTTCTGCTATTCGTGTGGCTTTCTCTGTGGTGGCAGACCCGGCTGGTGAGAATGATTCTTTCATCTAAAAAGAAAGGCGTAAAGGTAAAAGATGTCTCCGGATAAAAAAGACATTTTTGTCTGCGGTGAAAGTTTTTTCTGCAGTGTTTTTAAGCAGGCCGGCTGTACGGCGGTGGAAGAAAACGCCGGGCGGGAGGAAATCCTGAAAAGAATGAAGGAGGAAAATCCCGCATTTTTTATTTTTTCACAGTCGGCGTTTGGAAAAATGAAGAGAGATTTCAGCGAGAATTTTATCGGTGCGCCGTACATCGTTTTTCCGATGCCCGGCGAAGAAAATTTGATAGAGCGTGAAATTTCCGAACTGGTTAAGATTGCCGTCGGAGTCGAGTTGTAAATAACGAGGTGAAATAATGAAAGGGAAAATTATCAGGATTGCGGGGCCTCTTGTCCAGGCGATAGATTTAACCGGGGTCAAAATGTACGAGGTTGTCCACGTCGGGAAGCAGGGTTTAATCGGCGAGGTGATAGAAATTCAGAATGAAGTCGTTTCAATACAGGTGTACGAGGAAACAGGGGGCATTGTTCCGGGCGAACCCGTTTCCGCGACGGGCAGCCCTCTTTCAATTGAACTCGGCCCGGGTCTGATAAAGGCGATTTACGACGGAATTCAGCGGCCTCTTGATGTTGTAAGGGGAAAAATGGGGGATTACATTCTGCGCGGGGTGAAGATCCCCGGCCTGGACAGAAACAAAAAGTGGCATTTTACTCCCCTCGCGAAAAACGGGGATGAACTCGGCGAATTTTCCATTATCGGAGAAGTTCAGGAAACGCCCGCCGTAAAAACCAGAATTATGGTTCCGCCGGGAATTTCAGGCATGCTCGCCGGGATTAAAGAAGGTGATTTTAAAGTTACGGATGTAATCTGCAAAGTTGGCGGCAAGGAAGTTAAGATGGCTTTTGACTGGCCGGTCAGGACGCCGCTTCCGTGTTCCGGAAAAATTCAGCCGACCACCCCTCTTATAACAGGGACGAGAGTTATAGATACTTTTTTTCCTGTCGCCAAAGGCGGTACCGCCTGTATTCCGGGTCCCTTCGGATCGGGGAAAACAGTGGTTTTACATCAATTAGCCAAATGGTCCGACGCGGACGTGATTGTTTACGTCGGCTGCGGGGAGCGGGGGAACGAGATGACGGACGATCTTACCGAGTTTCCCGATCTGATTGCCCCCCGCTCAAACAGCCCTCTGCTTGAAAGAACAGTCCTTATAGCAAATACTTCCAATATGCCCGTCGCCGCAAGGGAAGCGTCGGTTTATACGGGAATCACCATTGCGGAATTTTTCAGGAATATGGGTTTT
>JBDRMV010000098.1:0-3256 GCA_043811795.1 bacterium
GGCGATATTCAGTGTTTTTATTACTTCCTCCGCCAGTTTTCTGCTTTTTATAATGGCGTACTGTGTCTGGTAATAATCTTTATCTCTCGTTTCAATGCCGATTACCTCTCTCACGCTGCTTTTTGAAAGTTCCTTTTCTATCAGGAGCGTTGTTATCGCGCGGTAAACAGGGGTTTTAAAATGCAGGTAAATGACGCCGCCGGCGACCGCAATAAGAAAAGACATTGCAATGAGCCATTTTTTCTTCAAGGCGATTGAAAGAACGTTTCTTAAATCGATTTCTTCTTCAATCATAAACTTATGAGGATGATTATCGTGAGCACCGTCGTAATCAAAGTAAGAACAGGGCTGATATGCCTGATGAAGACGTTTGTCCGCGCAAGGGAAGTTCTCGGCACATAGACGATGTCGCCGGCCTGGAGGATGATGTCCTTTTCTTTCTGCCGCATCACTTTTTTCAGGTTAACTTTTAAAATTTTATTTTCTCTGAGTATTTCGATTTTGTCTTCCAGCGCGCTGTCCGTGAAACTGCCGGCAATGGAAATGAGTTCAAGAAGTTTCATGTCCTTTTTCAGCGGGAACGGTCCGGGTTTTCCAATCTGCCCGATTATATACACCTGCCTGCGGGAAAACTTCTTTACAATGACCGAGACCTGAGGATTTTCAACGTATTTTGAAAGGGCTTCCGATATTTTCAGGGAGAGTTCGGCTCGCGTCAGGCCGGCGGCATTTATGGCGCCTATTAGGGGACAGGCTATTTCGCCGTCATACTGGACGGTGAGGGTTCTGGTCAGGTCCGGATTCTGCCACACGAATATCTCAAGCTCATCATCTATCTTTATTCTGTATTCCTCTTCCTCCTGCGCCAAACAAAAGTTTGAAACTATCAGAAAAAGGATAATCCCGGCAAAAAAAGGTAAATTTTTCTTCATGCGAAATCTAACATCATATACATTTTGAAGTATTGTAAATAATAATATGTAATTTTGTCAACGTGTGTTTTATCACTAAATTTTTTGAGGGAGCGGTCCGTCCTCGCTGATAAATTTCTTAAAGTCGCTCGGGAATTTTGTTTTGAAGTAAATTCTTTTTCCTGAGGCGGGATGGCTGAATGATATTGAATATGCGTGAAGCATAATTCTCGGGGCATCATCACCGCCGTATTTTTTATCGCCGGTGATAGGGAATCCGAAGTGCGAAAGATGAACCCTTATCTGGTGTGTTCTGCCGGTATAAGGGCGGACGAGCAGAAGGGAATAATTTTTGAAATTTTTTACCGCTCTGAAATGTGTTTTTGCGTATCTTCCGTCGGGGGAAACGGAAAAGTTTGTCCTGCGAATTTCATTCCTTTTTATGAATCCTTCGACGGTGCCGGAATTTTTTACGGTGCCGGAAACGACGGCAAGATATGTTTTTGAAACCGTTCTTTTTTCAAACTGTTTCATTATGTTTTTCTGGGAAGACGCGGTTCTGGCGACAATCATTATGCCGGACGTTTCTCTGTCAAGACGGTGGACGAGACCGGGTTTTCCCAACCCCGGCCAGTGTTTGAGTTCGGGATATTTAAAGAGGAGACCCTGGAGCAGAGTTTTCCTGTGCTGTCTCCCGACGGGATGCGTGATAATTCCGGAGGGCTTTAAAATAATGAGAAATTCAGGATCTTCATACAGGACATCAAAAGGGACTTCCTCCGCTTCGACGTAAGTGGCCGGGTCCGCAATAAGGTTTACCGTAATTTCTTCGTCGCCCTTCAGGATGTAATTTTTCTTTACTTCTTTCCCGGTCACACGGATATTTTCGGCCACTATCAGGTACTGAATAAAACTTCTGGAGGTGTCTGGCAGTTTTGAATGGAGGAACGTGTCCAGCCGCATCCCCTTCTTCGGGTTGATAAAACGTTTAAGAGTTATATTTTTATTCACAGCAAGGCGGGACAAAGAGGAACGAAACCCCGCATGGTTAGTCAGCTTCTACGATTAACGCGCATTCCACTAATATTTTTTAGCAATTTATATGAATTTTAACAATGAAGGAAGCATAAAACTTCATTTTTTTTTTGACATCCATTTCGGATATTTGCTAAAAATGCAATAAATATTAAAAGCATTGTTCGCATTGAAATGGAAGGGAGAAACTAACAGTTATTTATATTGCCGCATTCCTTTTAGGGAAAAATTAAATGAACATACTTGAAGAAATATCAAAAAAGGGCTCCGACAAAGAAAAAATTGCAGAACAAATAATCAGGAACCCAGGCCTGCTTTCCGAGGTCTTCGACGGCCTCAACGCAGAAAAAGCAGCCGCAAAATATGGCTGCGGGAAAGTTCTTCGTGTAATCAGCGGGAAGAATCCGAAAATTCTATATCCGAAATTTGATTTTTTTGTAAAAATGCTTGATTCGGAAAATAATTTTCTTAAATGGGGCGCTATTATTACCATATCAAATCTGGCAGCAATAGATACGAAAAACAAATTCGAAAAAATATTCAAAAAATACTTTACCCCTATTACAGGCAAAACGATGATAACAGCGTCAAATATTATCGGCAATTCATGGAAAATTGCTTTAGCAAAACCGAAGTTGACAGAAAAAGTTACCCGGGAGGTATTAAAGTCGGAAGAAGTAAAATATGAACACGAAGGCCGAATATCGCCCGAATGCAATAATGTTGTATGCGGGCAGGCAATAGATTCGTTCGGAAAGTTTTATGAAAAAATAAAAAACAAAAAGCCCGTTGTGAATTTTATGAAAAAACAATTAAATAATACAAGAAAATCTGTAGTAAAAAAGGCGGAAAAATTTATTAAAAAATATAAAATTTAACCTGCATTATTCTTACTTTGATAATTTATCCGCTGCCTACGTTGATGCAGGAGGTTTCTTTAGAAATTCCAGGTAAAACAAGACGACTCCGCCTATTGTTATGAAGGAATCGGCGAGATTGAAAACGGGCCAGATTCTGAAGTCCAGAAAATCACAGACGCTTCCGTAAACGATTCTGTCAAGGATATTTCCCGCAGCGCCCGCGATTATCAGTGAAACCGGCATAAGTTCGTTTCTTTTTTCTGATTTAACAAAGAAGAAAATCAGAAGCAGAAGGATTGCGCCGCTTAAAATTAAAAAAAGCTGATTGTTGTTGCGCGCAAGCCCGAAGGCGATTCCCGTGTTCGTGATGTGTGTGATATGGAAAGAATTCTTGAGTACGGGGATGGAAAAATTGAGGGGTATAGCGGCTCTTACAATTTCTTTCGTAAG
>JBDRMV010000099.1:0-3389 GCA_043811795.1 bacterium
CCGAAGTTCAAGTGGCAGAAACCGTTCCTCACTTCCCCGTCTCCTCTCATAAGATTTTTTCCCGTTAAAACGTTAAAGGGCTCCGGTTCGGGAACCCTGAAGAAAATTTTGAGCAAGATATTTTAGAATGTATATTGAAGAATATCTGAAATACAGGAAGGAAGCCGAAAAGGAAAGAAAGAGGGCGGTTGCAGCTTCAAGAGTGGTTCACCCTATAGTGCTGTTTTTCGTCGTTTTAGCGGTTATTTTGTGGCTTTTTGTGGCGGTAACCGCCGAAAGGCCACAGACGCTGAGCAGGTCGAAGCCGCATCTTGAAATGAATCTTTTTGATGTCGGTCAGGGCGTCTGTTTTTTTATCCGCACGCCTTCAGGGGAGAGTATTCTTGTTGATTCCGGCCCTCCGACCCCGAAAAATGCAGGGGAGTCGGCGGCGTACTGTCTTCTGCCCGGGAGAGACATCTGGAAGAACGTTCTGAAAAAGTATTTTGAGAAAAAGAAAATTAAGTCAATGAACGCATTTATCCTGACATCGCCGGATGCGGGGTTTGCGGGCGGTGCGGCGAGCATTTTCAATGACGGATTTCCTGTCGGAAAAGTTCTTGCGACGGATACCTATTTTCCCGGTCCGAGATTTAAGGCGTTCAGAAACATAAAAATCCTTGCTACGAGGCGCGGAATTTTTAAGACAATTTCCTGCGGGGATACGCTTAAGTTCGGCGACGTCATCATTCAGGTCATCGCGCCCCTCACGGATTATGCTGGTTTCGAGGACTTTCACAAGAACGGTTCCGCCGTTTTAAGAATCGTTTATAAAAATACGGCGGTTTTGTATGCCGGAAACTGCGGTCTTGCTTCCCTGAATCACATCACATCTTACAAAGGCCTTTATTCGAATGTTCTTGTCGCCCCCAATTATTCCTCGGACTCTTCTTTTTCGGTGTCCTTTCTTGAGGCGGTCTCCCCGGAGGTCTGTCTCATTTCTGTCGGCAGGGGTAATAGCGAATCGTATCCCGATTCAAAAGTTCTCGCTTTCTACGACAAGATGCACATCAAATATCTCAGAACGGATGATAACGGAACAATTACGATTTTATCCGACGGCAATGTTGTCAATGTTAAAAAGGAATATTAAAATGCGGAAGCCGGTGAAAAGCAATCGGGGGCGGAAACAATGAATGTAGCAAAGAAATTGCTGTCTTTATTCAAAAGCGCGGGGACGCTGACGGCGGGGAAAATAAACGTTTATCTTTCCTGCCCGATGAAATACAAATACCAGTATCTTTCGGGGAAAAGACCATGGCCTGCGTCTTCTTACGGTTCATTTACAAGTAGCGTTCTGGATGCTATTGAGGAGATACACAACGGGGATATTTCCGAAATGGCCGAGGGGCGTCTCTTTGAAATTCTAAAAGACCGGTGGCTGCGCCGCGGCTACAAAAGTTCGGAGGAGGAACGCAGTTTCTGGACTCTTGGTCTGAGCGCGCTTATTAATTATGTCGATAAGAACAGGTTTTACAAGAACAGGGTGCTCGCCGTAGGTGAAAAGGCATCGGGAAGTTTTGCGGGTTACCGGTTTTTTACGAGGTTTTCACAGATAAGCCGCAATCCTTCCGGCAAAATTGAAGTCGTGCAGTTCAAGACGGGAAAGCGTTTTCAGGACGAGGCGGCTCTCAAAAACGATATACAGAGCGTGGTTAATTATTCTATCGCAAAAGAAACATTGGGCGGGAAGTTTGCCTCGTATTCCGTTTATAATCTTTATCACGGAGAGAAAATAAGAGTTGAACCGACCAAAAAAAATATCGCCGATTGCGAAGAAATCGTGCGCGCGGCAGTAAGGAAAATAAAACTCGGTAATTTTGAGCCGGAACAGGGACCCCTTTGCTCATGGTGCGAGTTTGCGCCGGTTTGCCCCGCTCGATGCGACCTGCCCGACCCGAGGGTTTACAAAAGAGTTATTGAAAGCAAGCGGCTGGCGCTTTCGTATTCCAAATTTTCGCTTTATAAGAACTGTCCGCGGAATTACAAAAGAATTTACATTGAGAAAATCGCGTCACGGCCGCGATATTTTTTCTCCATAGGCCTTACAATTCACAAAACGATGGAGGACCTTTACACTTATGACGGTTTCGGCGAGCCGTCTTTAAGGTATCTTTTGGCGAGGTATAAGAAAAACTGGATGGCGCAGGGATACGATTCCGCCGGTCAGGAACGGAAATTTTTTGACGACGGGAAGAAATGGCTTAAGGATTATTACCGCAAATTCGTCTCGCGCGGCAAATGGAAGAAGGCTTGGAAGGTTGAGCCGTATTTTGAAGTCCCGCTCAAGGGGCCGCATATAGGAGCGGGGCATCTTGTTGTTGGTTTTATCGACAGGATCGAACAGAATCCCGACGGAACATTTACGATTTACGATTATAAAACGGACCCCATCCTGAGAACGCAGGAGGAAGTCGACGGCGACCTGCAGTTAACGATGTATTTCTGGGTTTGCGAGAAGTTCTGGAATATAAAAATCAAAGAGGTCGCGCTTATTTTTTTCAGGTTCAATGAAATTGTAAGAACCACCAGGTCGCAGAAGGATATTGATGAGATGCTCGGCCTTCTTGATATTACCGGCGAGAAAATCTTAAAAAATACGTGGAGCATAGGCGGATTGGCGAAAGAAGATGCGGATGCGGTCTTTCCTCCGAAAATAAACAAGTACTGCGGCGGCTGCGATTTTCTCGACGAATGTCCCCTGAAAGATGAAATTCTGAAAATGGACAGAAACAAGGTTATGAACATTTCCGACGACCTCAAAGTAAACGACGGCGAACTCGGCTCGGACCTGGTCGGCGCCGGATAAGTTATATTTCCCCATTTTTTTTAAATAAAGGGCCTGACCGCAACGCTCTCGCTTGCGAGGCGGGCGGGGGTACGCTATCATAGGAGCGGATATGACAAGCAATGTAAGACGTAACCTGCTGGTAAAAAAGGAACTTCAGTTTAAGCTTGCGGCGGTTCAGGCAATTTTTATGATTTTTGTCGCTGTGACCTGCCTCGTCACTTATAAAGTTCTCATAGATTATGTCCGGCTGAATCTGCCTCCCTCGGGGGAAATGGAAATTTTTATTTCAAACATATCGAAGACAATGCTCTGGCAGCTGGTGATTCTTCTTATGGTCGGTTTCGGAATAAGTATTCTCGTTTCGCACAGAATCGTCGGGCCCGTTTATCACATTGAGAAAGACATAAAAGATATTTCGGCTGACATCGAACGCAATGCTTCCAGAAGAATAAAAGTCAGGGGCGGCGATGAGATTCTTTCTCTTGTGGATGTCGTGAATGAATTCCTCGAGAAGTTTGAAAAACTTTACGACAGAAACAAACAACTGCGTTTTACCGTG
>JBDRMV010000100.1:0-7962 GCA_043811795.1 bacterium
ACTCTGCGGAAAAAACTCGTCTGGAAAAAAGAAATTTATGTAACGGGAGGAACGCAGCCGCTGCCAGTGGTATGGGAATGTAAAAATACAGGGTCGGAGCAGGTCGCTTCGGGAACTTATATAGCGCATATAAAAGGAGCGGGATACGACGAAAAGAAATATATCGTTGTCGTCAGATAATTTGTCTAATGTGTGATACAGGGAAGATTTTCTTTATTTGTTTTTTCATAATAATGCACAGCGCCGTTTATGCGGGTGAAGGGACGGGCGCGGCAATCTTCGCCCAGCCCATAGGCGTAAGAGCGTCCGGAATGGGGGAAGCATATACGTCGGTGGGGGACGACGTGAGCTCTCTTTATTATAATCCGGCCTGCCTTGCGCGGTTAAGCCGGAAAGAGGCGTCTTTCCTTTATCAGTCGGGTGTTATCGGTGACACGTTCGGGTCCTTTAATTTAGGCCTGCCTTTTGAACAGGGCGTCGCGGCCGTGAGTTATTTCAATTATACCACCGGTAATCTCGATTTGATTGATAGCGGCGGCGTTCACCGGAGCATAAAAGCGGAAGAGGACTATGGAATAACATTGTCGGCCGGATGCAGCCCGTGGGACGGAGCGGACATAGGCCTTAATTTAAAAATGCTCAACTCAACTCTTGCCGGGGAATTTACGGCTTCCGCCCGCGCTTTTGATATAGGCGGCGTATATCATGTGATAGAAGACAGTTTATTTTTCGGGTTATCCGCACAGAACATCGGAGGGAAATTAACGTACGATGCGGAAACCGAACCGCTTCCGACGATTATAAGAAGCGGAATTTCTCATAACTCCGAATACTCGCTCATTTCTTTTGATATTGTGAAACCGGGAGACGGCGGTATGGAGAAATGCCTGGGCGTTGAGTATTCTTTGATGGAGAATCTTGCCCTGCGCTGCGGCTACAGGGATATGGGGGATACAAATGAAATAAGCGCCGGTTTCGGGGTGACGTTATCGGACATGAAAATTGATTACGCCTGGTCGCCGGATGCGGACCTGGGCGACTGCCATAGGTTTTCATTAAGTACGAGGTGGAAATCAAAAGTCACAACGGGAAGGGGTGAACCCGATTTGTCGGGGCCGTGGCGGCTCTTTGTGAATGCGAGGGAACTTTTCCGGCTTGGACGGTACAATGCTGCCCAAAAGAAATTTAAAGAGGTCCTGAAATCGGTTCCTTCCCATGAAGAATCAAAAAAATGCATTATTTTCTGCCAGAGGAACTTTTATGAGAGTTTGGAGCCGGAAGCGCAGCAGCGGTATATTGACAGGTGTTTTATGAAAGGC
This sequence comes from bacterium, assembly GCA_043811795.1. Taxonomy (GTDB): domain Bacteria; phylum CG03; class CG03; order CG03; family CG03; genus JBDRMV01. The sequence goes on from JBDRMV010000100.1 coordinate 1,320, forward strand.
GTAGATATGCTTAAACGGAAAAAATATGATAAAGCAATTGAGTGCTTTGAAGAGGTCTACAACCTCAATCCGAAATATCCGCAGGTGAAGGACTATTTACAGTGGACAAGAGATAAATTGGAGAAATATCCGTTCACGAAATAAGGGGTGGGGGAAGGGGACAATGCCGGAGAAGGAAATCAACCGGCGGCCGGCTTTTGCGGTCTGTGCGGGATACGCCCCTGCCCGCGTGGGATTCAGTCCGTAAAGACCTCATTTTGCTCGAAAAAGCGCTTTTTCAGCCGGCTTAATGGTTTTGTATGGCAGAAAGCTGTAAAGTGACACATTTCCCTTATATTTCTTCCGCCGTGGAACCTGTCCGGCCTTGGTCCGTTGGTCAGCCCTGCGGCAATGCCGGGTCCCGCGCGTGGAAAACGGCAGCAATGCCGGATAAATCCGGCTGCAGCAGAAAAGATGTGGAAAATCGGGTCACCTCTATTTCACAGGATGGGGTCAGCTCTATTTTTGCATAGAGAAAATTAACAAAAATAGAACTGACCCCGTAAAATAGAAGTGACCCATTTTCCTTCACTATACCAACTTGAGTCATGTAGATATGCCTATTTCAGGATTTAATCAGCCGAAAATTAGTTTTACTTGGTTTCCTCGTAAAATTGGTATATTTCTTTCATAAATTGTATTAAGTATTGAAATAAAATTCTTTAATCGTAAGAAAATACAAGATATTCCTGTCAAAAAGTATTAAATATTTTTACGAGAGAAATCCCCCTAAAAGTTTACAGAATAGATATTATCATAACTTACAAAGGGGTTCCCGACGGGGGGAAAATCCTGCAGGTTTTCATGAAACCGGGCTGTCTTCCCTTTTTTCTCAGGCATTTACCGTCGGGAAAAGTTATGGAATCTTTGTGTTTGTAAATTTTCGGGGTCTGTTGATGGTTTTGTACCCTGAAATCGTTTTTTTACTTAAAATTGGGCTTTACGCACAATTCTCGTAAAAGGAGAATCAATAAGTTCCTGGTCTGCCATCCGGAGCCGTTCTATAAGCGCCGAGATAAAAGCCCTGTAAAATTTTACGGCGATGTCCTGGCGGCTGTTGAAAAGATTATCCAGAGAGTCCCTGTCAATTTTGAAAAGGACCGAATCTGCCTCCGCCTGAGCGCTGCCGCTGCGCGGTATGTTTATAAGAAGAGCCATTTCCCCGAAAAATTCGCCGGGATGGATAAATGCAAGGAATTTCTCCTTCTTTGCGCCCTCTGGACCTATCGTCTTGAATATTTTTATTTTTCCTTCAAAAACAACGTAGAAATTGTTGCCGGCGGAGCCTTCGGAAAAAATAACGGACCCTGCCGGCACTTTAAATTTTTTTCCGGTTCTTTGGACATAGATAAGTTCTTCGGCGTTAAATTCGGAAAACACGCTGAGATTCTTGAGGACGAGCAAATTTCCGGTGTATTCCTCGATGTCGTCGCTGTCGGCGGAGGTAATGCCGTCAAACCTGAAAGCCGTGTGCCAGTGCTCTCCTATATCGGAATCCCTTATCTTTATGCCGCGGAGGTTGAATTGTTTTCCCTCTTCGAGAGAAAACGTTATCCGGTAAGATTCGGAATCAGGAATACGCTTTTCCGTTTTGACGGAAATGCCTCCTGCGGACAGGTTTCTCAAAGTGCCTTCCGTCTTCGTGCCGGCCTCGGATATTTCCACCGGAGTTTTTACGGATATTCGCAGGTGTTTTCTTTTGTCGTCCTTGATTTTTCCTATTTTAATCGCGCCGAAGGCAACCTGCCTGCGCGGCAGTATGCTTTCAGCCCATGTTTTTTTCAGCGTGTCAACCAGTTTTTCCTTGAAGAACGTTGTCGTTTTATACGAAAAGATGTCTTTGGAAAAAATGAAAACCGGAAGTTTGCCCGTATCTGTCTTTCTGAATTTATTAAAGTCGTCGTCTTTGAACAGGTGCTTGGTGTCCGAGGAAAGAATTATCAGAGACGGCGGGTTATCAGTTATGTTTTTTTTGAGATTAATCCATTCCGCCACTTCGCGAAAGTTGAATTCAAATTCCTTCAGGCATTCTTTGATAAAAGAAAAAAGTTCCCTGTTCTTCCCCAAAAAAACGATATTATAATTCTTCACAATTCTATTATATCAATTCTCTGCAACTATTTTAAGCATTTGTTTATGGAGCAGGCGGTTGCTGCAGAGAAGCGTCCTGTTTTTGTTCCCGCGTTTTGCGGCTATTGCTATTTCTCCGCCGGAATAGTCCGTGACTTTTCCTCCCGCTTCCTCTATCAGGATTTTCCCGGCGCCGGTGTCCCACGGGAACAAACCTTCCTCCCAGAAGCCGTCAAACCTTCCGCAGGCGACATACGCCATATCAAGGGTGGCCGACCCCGGCCTTCTGATGCCCTGGGCGTTTACAACAAATTTTTTGAATAATTCGACCGTTCTCAGGGGGGTTTTCCACACGTAATAAGGGAACCCCGTGGAAATAAGGGCTCTCTTCATTTTCTTTATGCGGGAGACCTTTATTTTCTTCCCGTTGAGAAAAGAGCCCTTCCCCGCCGCAGCAAAAAAGATTTCCCCGTTCGCCGGATTGTAAGTTGCGCCGATAACAGGCGTTCCGTTCCTGACGAGTGAGACGCTCACCGCCCACATTCTGCCGCCGTGCGAATAGTTGACTGTCCCGTCTATAGGGTCGATGACCCACATCGTTTCTTTCGTTTTTTGAAAGGTTTTTTCCTCGCACAGGAAACCGGCGTCGCAGAGTTTGGAGAGTTCTTTAACGAGGAATTTTTCGCATCTTTTATCAGCGTCGGTTACGGGATTGATTCGCCCCTTGTATTCGATACGGATTTTTTTTTGTCCGGCCAGCGCAAGGCGGCCGGCTTTTTCAAGGACGGGCAGAACCTGTTTGAGTATTTTGCCGTAATTAATAATTCTATTTTTTGACAATCCTGTAATTCTTCAATCTTCCGACAGGCGGCAGTTCTCCGGCGATCGGTCCGGCGTAGTCGATGAATGCCTGCGTGACGTTGTTGCCCGCGGAATTTATGAATTTTGCGGGCATCTCCCTCGTTTCTTTCGCGACGCTTTCAAGCGGAACTCTTTCAAAATAGACGCTGTATTTTTTCGACGGTTTCCGGCGGATGGCTATCGAGCCGTCCGTGTCTTTTGCCGCTGCCCTCTTTACGGCAATTTCACCGGCGAGCCGGGCTTCTTTCGCGTCGGTTTCGGAGACGATGCCCGGAAACGACCGCTGGAGGTAGCCGAATGTGTCCGCCCGGACACGCGTTATTTTTGTTCTTGTCTTGATTTCCGCCGCCAGCAGGTCACCGAGCGCGCCGCTGCCGCTCAACTGGACATTGCCGTGGGCGTCCTTTTCCCTTATGAATTTAGCGGCGATTGCGACGCCTTTTCCGTCGGATATGCCTTCCGATACAGCAACGAGGCAGCGTCCGAGTTTTTTGTAAACGCCTGAAACGTCCCTGATAAATTTATCCATGCCGAAAGGCCGTTCAGGGAGATATATCAGATGGGGCCCGTCGCCGGGCATTGACCGTCCGAGCGCGGATGCGGCCGTAAGGAAACCTGCGTGGCGTCCCATAACGATGTCAATTTTAACGCCGGGCAGAGCGAGGTTGTCCAGATTGTCTCCCATAAAAGCTGACGCTACGAACTTCGCCGCCGAGCCGTATCCGGGGGTGTGGTCGTTTTCCCTGAGGTCGTTGTCAATCGTTTTCGGAATGTGAAAACACCGGAGTTCCCATTTCACTTTTTTTGCTTCCTGGTTGATGATGTGCGCGGTTTCGGCCGAGTCGTTGCCGCCTATGTAAAAAAAATATCTCACGCCGAACATGTGAAGAGTTCTGAAGATAATCCCGCAATCTTCGGGTGTGGGTTTTTTCCGGACGGTGCCGAGCGCGGAAGAAGGCGTGCGGGCGACTTTTTCAAGATTTTCAGCCGTTTCTCTTCCGAGGTCGATAAAGTCCTTTTCAAGGATTCCCTTGATGCCGTGACGGGCTCCGTAAATTTTTTTTATTTGGAAATGCTTTTTCGCCTCGATAACCGCGCCGGCAAGACTCTGATTTATGACCGCCGTCGGCCCCCCGCTCTGCGCGATAAGCATATTGCCGGTAATATTTTTCCCCATCGTTACACCCCCCTTTTTACCCCGTTAGAGAACGCCGCCCCCGCCTGCCTTCGCCATGCTCTGGCGGGCAGGGGCTCCCGTCGGCGGTATGCGTGTTGCTCTAATGGGGTTTACGCTTTTTTAATTACTCCGATTTTCCTGAATTTTTTGTATCTTGTCATGGAATACGGTTTTTGTTCTTTAACTATTTCAATTGCCTGCAGTAATCTTTTCTTCAGGAGTTTCGCCTGTTTTTCGGGCTCAAGGTGCGCGCCGCCGAGCGGCTCGGGGACAATTTCGTCAACCACGCCGAAATCAAAAAGGTCCTGCGCCGTGAGTTTCAGAATATTTGCCGCCTGCTCCGTCCGCGACGCGTCTCTGAAAAGAATTGAAGCGCAGCCCTCGGGCGATATCACGGAATAAATCGCATTTGAAAGCATTAAAATGTAATTACTTACCCCGAGCGCGAGCGCTCCGCCGGACCCCCCTTCCCCGATAACGACGCTGACAATCGGGACTTTAATACCCATCATCTCCTGAAGGTTCTGCGCAATCGCGCGCGACTGGCCTCTTTCCTCCGCTCCGATTCCCGGATACGCCCCGGGGGTGTCTATAAAAGTGAGCACGGGAATGCCGAATTTCTCGGCGAGTTTCATAACTCTCAGCGCTTTCCTGTAGCCCTCCGGATGGGACATCCCGAAATTTCTTCTCATTTTTTCGGCGGTCGTTTTCCCTTTTTCCTGCCCGACGACTGCGCATTTCAGCCCGTCGAGATCCGCCAGGCCGGCTATTATTGCGGGGTCATCCGAAAAATACCTGTCGCCGTGCAGTTCAAGGAAGTTCGTAAAAATATTCGCGGAATAATCGGAAAACAGAGGTCTTAAAGGGTGCCGGGCAATCTGCACTTTTTGAAACGGGGTGAGTTTTGAGAAAATTTTTCTTCTCAGTTTAAGGACTTTCATTTTCAGACCGGTGATTTGTTTTGAGTTCTTTTCAGGGTCCAGTTCAAGCTGTTTTATTTTCTTCTCAATTTTTAACAGCGGTTTTTCGAATTCGGGAGATAAATCAGACATGAGCAACCGGATATTCCAACACTGAACATTTTGACATTACTTCTATTTTTTTAGCCTGCATTATTCATATTCTCTTCGGAGAAAAATGGGGTCGCCTCTATTTTTGGAAAAATGGGGTCACCTCTATGGAAAATGGGTCGCTTCTATTTTTGGCAGAGTACAAAGCAAAAATAGAGGCGACCCTATTTTCCATCAAAAATAGAAGTGACCCCATTTTTAGAGCTGACCCCATTTGAAAAATAGAAGCGACCCCATTTTTCTTTAATAACACTTTCACAAAAAATACCCTCATTATGAATAATGCAGATTAGAATGCCGCCCGGTAGATTATAGAAAGAGCTCTTTCTATTTTTGCGTCTTCTTCGGCTAAACCGTTTTCCTCTATTTCTGTCCTGGTAATGTTTTCAAAGTTCAGCATAAATTCCAGACCTTCCGTAAATTGCAGAATGGCGCCCGCATTAAACCTGCATAAACCATTCCCGCGCCCGAGGTTAATCCCTTCTGCGCAGAAACCGAATTTTGAGGGCTTGAAACTAAAGCCCGCGAAGGAACTGATTTTATCTCTGAAACTCTCGGGGTTTTTAGCAATGTCCTTGTTGTAATTCGCTCCGCCGGTCACAAAAAAATTCGGGAAGAAAAGTTCTTTAGTCATCACAAGAAAAAAACCTATAGGTTCTATCCGGTATTTCTGCGTACTTGTACCGGTGCTGTCGCGCCATTCATAACCCTGCCTGTCATATCCGAGCGATACCTTCGGAAAAGCGTAGTTGCCCCTGAAAAGGTCCATCTTCAAATAAAGATTAGGATCCCTTCCCTTTGCCGTTTCCGAACCTATCAGCGAATCCACGTTCCATGAAAAACCCACATTGAAACCCTGCAGGACGCCGAAAACTGCCCTTGTGAGCATTCCGCCGCCCTTGTACATTCTGAAATTAGCGTTATATTCGCCGTAGTTCATTCCCCCCGCCGTCGGGGTAAATATCAATCTTTCCATGTTGTCCGCTTTCGCGGTTTCTTCCGCCGGCAGGTCAGCCGTCAACACGCACGCCAGTATAAACAACAAAAGACCTTTTTTCATAAACACCTCCTGAATTACCCTGATTTTATTAAAATATCCTGTCAAGGTCAAATTAGGAAAACGGAGACGGTTCTCTTTTTAATTTATTTGCTATCTGCTTTTTATTATTATAGCATACCCAGGTGAAATTTGGGTGAAATTAAGGCGCAATCAGAAAGAAAAACGTAATCCTAAAACCAGAAAACCAGAACCGTCCCCGTTTTGCTTTATGCGGATTTTATATATAATAGGCGTATGCACATGAATCAAGTTGGTATATTAAACAGGGAAAATCGGGTCACCTCTATTTTGCAAAGAAATGGGGTCAGCTCTATTTTTGCATAGAAAAAATAACAAAAATAGAACTGACCCCGCAAAATAGAAGTG
>JBDRMV010000101.1:0-19023 GCA_043811795.1 bacterium
GCCCGTTTCGTACAGGAAGGAACACGGCCGGCGGGACATCTCCGGGGTTTCAAACTTCTCTCCCGCGCGGAAGGTCTTTTCAACCGTTGCTCCGCCTATAACATCCTTGAGTTTCGTCCTCATGATGGCGCCGCCTTTGCCGGGCTTGTGATGCTGAAACCAGATTATTTTGTAAAGTTTCCCGTCGACGTAAAGGAAAGTTCCGTTCTTAAATTCGGACGTATCAATCATAACAACCTCGCTTTCTTCTCAAGAACATACACGTCTTCCAGCCGGACGCCGCCATAGCCCTCGAAATAAAGCCCCGGCTCAAGAGTAAAGACCATCCCTTTTTCAAATTTCTCCTTCACACCTTTTGATATAGGCGGCCACTCGTGGACATCTATCCCGATGCCGTGGCCGGTTGAATGCAGTATGTTTTTCTCAAAGCCTTCTTTCGCGAGGAAATCCCTCACCGATTCATCGATACTGCCGATCCTCACGCCCGGGGCAATTTGACCGAGCGCAACTTCACGGGCTTTCTCAACGGCGCGGTACGCCTTTTTCAGCCGGTTTTTAATGGTAAACAATCCCCGCATTCTCGTCAAGTCAGAGCAGTAACCGGACAGTTTCACGCCGGCATCTATAAGAACCGTCTCGCCGCAGCGGTATTTTTTCTTCCCCGCTGTGTGGTGCGGAAAAAAAGTGTTTTTCCCGAAAGCGACAACCGGCGGGTATGCGGGACCGCAGGCGAGGCCGAAAGCCGTCCTTGAAATCCGGGTGAAAACGTCTTTCTCCGTCATTCCGCTTTCCAGTTGTATCCGGGAAACCATTCTTTTTGCGAGCGCCTGGGCGCGCGCGATTTTCTCAATTTCCGGTTTTTCCTTAACCGCCCTCACCCGCGAAAAAAGATTTTCAACCGGCTGGAGCAGAATTTTCAAATCCTTCCTTAATTTTACGACTGCCTCATACGGGATTTTACCCGGCTCAAACGCGACCTTCCTTAATGGCTGTTTTTTTAATTCCGAATAGGGCTGTATCCACTTTGCCCGTCGCGGGTACAGAGAATTCACAAAAAGAACCGCTCTGTTTTTGTGAAAAAGCAGCAGGCAACCCGCGCTCTGCATGCCCGTAAAGTAAAAGATGTCGGACGAATCGACCGTTACTGCGGAAAGTATTTTGTTTTCGGCGAGTTTAACAAAAAGACGGCGGCACCTTGCGAGATTCACCGTATAATTATATTTTTTTTGCGATTGCCCGCAGAGCCAGAAGGTACGAATCGGAGCCGAACCCCGTTATCTGACCCGCGCACACCGCGGCGGTGAGCGACTTAGCCCGGAACTCCTCGCGGGCATATATGTTGGAAAGGTGCACCTCAATGACAGGGATTTTCACCGCCTCAATCGCGTCCCTGATTGCGACGGAAGTATGGGTATAGGCGGCGGGATTTATAATAATACCGCCATAATCCCCGCCGGCAGAACCTATTTTTGAAACGATATCTCCCTCGGAGGGACTCTGGAAAAATTCCACGGAAACGCCTATCTCCGAGGCGAGATTTTTTATCTTTTCATTGATTTCCGAAAGCGTCTCGCTCCCGTAAACCGCCACGTCCCTCTCGCCCATCCTGTCCATATTCGGCCCGTTCATAACAAGAATTTTCATAACACCCCCTGCAGATTGTCTTTATTATACAAAATTTTTCTTATTTCTTCCGCTACGGCCGCGGGTCTTTTGTTATAAGAGTCGATTTTCACAAAATCCCGTTTACGCCACCAGGTAATCTGTCTCCTCGCAAGAAGACGTGTCCTGATTTTTATTTTCTCCGCCGCCGCTGCCAATCCCGTCTTACCCGAAACAAAATCAAGGATCTCGCGGTACCCTATCGCGCCGAAAGGCGGGGCGGTTTCCGGAACCCCGCGGCGGAGGATGCTTCTGACTTCTCTCACGAGACCTTTTTCAATCATATCGTTCGCCCGTTGGTCAATTTTCCCGTATAATTTCTCGCGGGGGACGTCAAGAAAAAAGACCTTCACATTCCTGCCCGGGACAAACTTTTCCTTAAGCGCCTGCGACGGCGGAAGACCGGTAAGGTAATATATCTCAACGGCTCTTGCGACCCTTCTCCTGTTTTCCCTGGCGATTTTTTCATAAAGTTCCGCGTCAATTTCTTTCAATTCGCGGAGCAGCTGAGCGTGGCTTTTTTTTGCGACTTTTTTCCTGACTTCGGGCGAGGACGGAAGCGTCGAAATCCCGTCTTTCAGGGACGTTATGTAAAGCCCCGTCCCGCCGCAGATGACAGGGACTTTTCCATTTCTTAAAATTTCATCAATAATTTTTCCAGCGGAAATTACAAAATCCCCGGCCGTGAACTGCTTTTCCGGCTCTCTCGTTCCCACCAGGTAATGCCGGACTTCGCCCCTCATCCGGCGCGGCGGTTTGGACGTTCCGATGTTGAAGTATTTGTAAACGCTCTGGGAATCGGCATTTATTATTTCGCCGTTGATTTTCTTCGCGAGGTAAAAAGCCGCCTCCGTCTTCCCCGAACCCGTCGGCCCGGTTACAGCCGGTATGACAGACCCCGGCTTCATTCCGCCAGAAATTCCAGGAAGGAGTCCAGTCCAATGTCCGTGTCGGAACACCCGTCTCTGGACAGAGGAAAAAACACGGCGGGAATTTTACACTCCCCGCAGATTCTCATTCCGAGAAAACCCTCGTAAAAACAGGCGACGCCTGCGACGGCGGCCGGTTTATCGCGCTTGAAAATTTCGGGAATTATCCTCCCGCCTTTCAGAATGTAAACTGCCTTATAACCGAGTTCTTCCGCACGCGAAATAATTTTTGCGATTTTGCAGTTGCCGCAGTCCGCGCATTCAAAAAAAGGCCCTTTCTCGCGCGCCGCGCATTTTTTGGAATTCCTGAGACACTGCGGGAGCAGAATGATTCGCCGCCCGAAGGGAACTTTCAGGAATTTTTTCCTGTTTATTTTGTTCCGGGAGTCAACGAATTTCCGATATGTTTTTTCCATAAAAAGAACTGCCGGGGGACGGAATCGAACCGCCGACACGGTGATTTTCAGTCACCTGCTCTACCGACTGAGCTACCCCGGCGGCATTTAAGTTTATAAAATTTAGAACCTCAAGTCAAAAAAAAACAGCCAGCGGAGAAAAAATGCAAATACGAACGGAAAAATGTTATAATGTACGAGAGGTTTCAATGCTGAGCAAAAGTAAGATAAAACTTATCAATTCGCTGAAGAGAAAAAAATACAGACAGATAAACCGGCTTTTTACCGCCGAGGGAAGCAAACTTGTCCTTGAACTCCTCAATTCGGGTTTCCGGGTGAAAATGGTCGTTGCCCTGGAATCATACATTGAATCCGTTCAGGGGGAGCTTCTGAAAAACGCAGGGGAGGTGATTGCGGTAAGTGATAACGAACTGAAAAAAATAAGCTCGCTCACGGCGCCGCAGAAGGTTCTTGCCGTCGCAGAAATACCTGACTGGAAAGTTGAGGATGAGGAAATAAAAAAGAATCTCTCTCTTGCCTTGGATGATATCAGGGACCCCGGCAACCTCGGAACCATTATCAGGACGGCGGACTGGTTCGGGATAAAAAATGTGTTCTGTTCGCAGACCTGCGTTGACGTGTACAATCCCAAAGTCGTCCAGTCAACGATGGGAGCCGTGACGCGGATTAAAGTTCATTATACGGAACTCGCGCAGTTACTGGATAAGTGGTCGGCTAAAAGTGATTACGAAATATACGGCTCTTTCCTGAAAGGGGAGAACATATACGGCGCCGGCCTGACAAACAGGGGAATGGTTGTGCTGGGCAACGAGTCAAGGGGAATATCAGCCGCGCTCAGACCGTATATTTCAAGAAGTTTATGTATCCCTCACAGGGGCAGGTCGGAATCGCTGAACGTCTCGGCGGCGGCGGCAGTAATCTGCTCCGAATTCCGCAGAAAAGAGTAATCTTTTATTCCGGCTGAGTTTTCTTTTTGATTTTTTCCCAGGAATCACGCAGTGAAACGGTCCTGTTAAACACAAGTTTTCCGGGGGACGTTCCGGAATCAACACAGAAATAGCCGTGCCTTAAAAACTGGACCCGGCTGCCGGCGGGAGCATTTTTCAGACAGGGCTCTACCAGACAGGAATTTAATACCTTCAGGGAATCAGCGGTAAGAACCTCTCCCCGTTTCACTGCTTCCGGGTTTTCAACCGTAAAAAGATGCCTGTATAAACGCACTTCCGCCCTGGCGGCATGAGCCGCTGAGACCCAGTGCAGAGTGCCTTTCACCTTACGCCCGTCGGGAGACGCGCCGCCGCGCGATGCGGGGTCGTAACTGCACCGCAGTTCAACAACCTCGCCCGTCTTCTCATCCTTTATGACCCTCTCGCACTTTATAAAGTAAGCGTGCTTGAGGCGCACTTCCCCGCCCGGCGACAGACGGAAGAACTTTTTGGGCGGCTCTTCAAGAAAGTCATCTTTTTCTATGTATATCTCCCGCGAGAACGGGACTTTTCTTATTCCCGCGCTTTCATCCCCGGGATTATTCACGGCGTCCAGTTCCTCCGTCTTCCCTTCGGGATAATTTTCTATCACAACCTTGAGCGGGTTGAGAACCGCCAGCCGCCGCTGGGCGCGCTTGTTCAAATCCTCTCTTATGCAATGTTCGAGAAGAGCTATGTCCACGACGCTGTTTGTCTTGGCAACACCTATCCTCTCGCAGAAATCCCTTATTGCCTCCGGCGTATAGCCGCGCCGGCGCAGGCCCGAGAGAGTGGGCATCCTGGGGTCGTCCCAGCCGCTGACAAACCCTCCTTTAACGAGTTCAAGAAGTTTACGCTTGCTCAAAACCGTGCAGGTCAGGTCAAGACGGGCAAACTCTATCTGCTGCGGGAGGATGGGAACATCAAGTTCTTTCAGTATCCAGTCGTAAAGCGGGCGGTTGTTCTCAAACTCAAGCGTGCATAAGGAATGCGTTATACCTTCAATGGAATCGGAAAGGCAGTGCGCAAAATCATACATCGGATAGATGCACCATTTATCACCCGTCCTGTGATGACGGGCATGTTTGATGCGGTAAAGGGTAGGGTCTCTCATGTTGAGGTTGGGAGATGACATATCTATTTTTGCGCGGAGGACGCAGACGCCGTCGGGGAATTCGCCGTCGCGCATACGCCGGAAGAGTTCCAGATTTTCCGAAACTTTACGGTTCCTGTAAGGACTTTCCCGGCCGGGCTCCGTGAGGGTGCCGCGGTACCGCCTTATCTCTTCCGCGCTCAAACTGTCAACGTACGCTTTCTCTTTTTTAATGAGTTGAACGGCGTAATCATAGAGTTTCTCAAAATAATCGGACGTGTAATAAAGACGCCCGGCCCAGTCAAACCCCAGCCAGCGCACATCCTCTTTTATGGACTCGGTGTACTCGGCGTCCTCCTTCACGGGGTTGGTATCGTCGAAACGCAGGTTGCAGAGACCTTTGTATTTTGCGGCAGCGCCGAAATTCAGGCAGATGCTTTTGGCGTGGCCTATGTGAAGGCATCCGTTGGGTTCCGGCGGAAAACGCGTATGCACCTTTGAGCCGACGGCCTCTATAATATCGTGGATAAAGTTCGTCCCGGCGGACGGAAGACTTTTATTTTCTTCGTTCATATTTTAATTCGCTCAAAACCCCGCTAAAGAAAATTTTCTGCCGGGGGAGGACTCGAACCTCCAACAACCAGATTCAGAGTCTGGTGTCCTGCCAATTGAACGACCCGGCAAACATGCTAAAAATACAAAATTGCAACTCAAAAATCAAACTCACAATAATACCCGGTCATTTTAATTTTCAACTTTTTTTGATAAATTAAAACGTGTTTAGTATAAAATTGCTGTCTTTCGGCGCATATATCGTATCCTACATTATAAACCGCCTTGTGTTCATAAAAATCGTCAACCGGCGGTCGCCCCTTAAATTGCGCCTTCAGAAAAAACCCATAATTTACGCCTTCTGGCACGGAAGGCTCTTCTATATGATATTTAACTGCAGGAATGAAGACATTACAGTAATGACCAGCACAAGCAAAGACGGGGAAATAATAAGCACCGTCCTCGACCACTATGGCTTTAATACCGTAAGAGGCTCTTCAACCAAGAAAGGGAATGAAGCTGCACTGAAGATGTTCCGCTTGCTAAAAAGAAACAAAGAGTGCGCAATTGCCGTCGACGGACCGGTGGGGCCCGAGCGGGTGTTAAAACCGGGGGTGTTTCATCTGGCAAAAGCGACGGGCGCCGCAATCGTGCCCATGGGAGCCGCTTTCAAGAGATTCAAAGTTATCCATTCCTGGGACAAATTCTATGTGCCGATACCTTTCTCGGGCGGCGTTATAACTTTCGGCGACCCTGTTTATGTGCCGGCGAACGCTGATGAAGTGCAATACATAAAACTCATAACGGAAAAAATAAACGAAATAACGGAACTCGCCGACAGGTTAGCCGGACAAACCTAAAAGTTTTTTGACGGCGGCGAGAACTTCCCCGGGCGGAATTTTTCTCATACAATCGTGATGACCGAGGGGACATTTCCGCGGCCCGTGAATATTACAGGGGCGGCAGGAAAGTTCTTTCTGAATCACAATGTTTTTCTGCTTATAAGGCCCGAAGCCGAACTCCGGAACGGTAGGCCCGAATATGACAACGGTCTTCACGCCGAAGGCGGAAGCAAAATGAAGCGGCGCGGAATCGCCCGTTACCAGAACATCCGAATTTTTAATCAGTTCGGAAAGTTCAGGAAAATCCGTCCTGCCGACGAAATCCGAAACCGCCGTCTGTAAACCGCTTTTTATTTCATTCCAGAAAGAAACGTCATTCCCGCTTCCGACAGCAACAACTTCGCCGATTTTCGCAAGTTTGTTCATCAGTTCAGCCCAGTGCGCCGAAAGCCATCTCTTCGTCCCCCAGTTTGAAAACGGGCTCACAATAATAACAGGTTTCCCCGGACGACGGACGACGGACGACGGACGACGGCTATATGGTAAATTCCAGTTCCCGTCCCAGGAAGCGAACCCCGCTTTTTTACCGAGCAGAAGATTCCTTTCCACTTCATGCATATTTCTCTGGTAACGGACTTTTTCCGTATAAAAAATTCTTCCTTCCGCGGAGTCAAAACCTATCCTTCTTTTTATCCCCGTAATCCGGGCGAGTAGCCCTGTGCGGAACGAACGGTGAATTATTAAAGCAATGTCATATTTTTCTTTCCGTAGGCGCATGCAGAATTTCAAAAACGAAAAAAGACGCCTGGTCCCGCTCTTTTTGTCGTCAATAACGACTTTTGAAATCGACGGCTGTTTTGAAAGAAAATCCCCGTAAACAGGCATTGTCAGAAAATGGACTTCGCTTCCGGGGGATGACTGTTTAACCATCTCGGCAAGCGGGACCGCAAGAACCACGTCACCTATAAAAGCCGACTGGATAATGAGAACTTTCATCTTAAAATTCTCTCAACTTCTTCAAGCAGTTCCCGTTCGCTGATGGAACCGAGGCAGACCCTGTCGACCCTTTTGCAGACATTTCCGCCGTGGAGGTGGCAGGGACGGCAGGGAACATCAACCTCCATTATTTTTGCCTCAGGCGGCGCAAAACCAAAGGCGGGAACCGTGGGCCCAAAGAAATCAATCAGCGGTCTGCCGAGGGCGGAGGCGGCGTGGGCGACGCCGGAATCCATGCTGATTACACAGCGCGAGAGCGCAAGCACCTCAAAAAGAGTTCCCATACCGATGCTGCCGCAGGTATTTTTTACGAAGTTCCTTATGTACCTGTTTGCCGGCATAATCTTCTCCGCCTTTTGAAAATCATCTCCCGCAATAAGGAAAAACCGTCCGGGCTTGGCGGCAATTTCAAAAAACTTTTCAAAATGAGGCCACTCCTTATTTTTCCATTTTGACTGGGGGGCGATGCAGATTATCTGCGAAGAGACCGGGATGCCGAGTTCGCTTAAAATTTCCCTGGCTTTGTTTTTTTCTGACGCCTCCGGCGAAAGTTTCGGCCGCTCCGTGTGAATTTTGATTCCTGCCTTCTTCAGGGTCTCAAGGTACCTTTCAACGGCGTTCGGAATCTTGTCCGTTTTACCCTTGAGCATTTTTTTTCTCTGCGCTCTATACGTATTTACTCGGAAGACCTTCCCCTGAAAAAACAAATCCACAAGACGGCTCCTGAGCGATGAGTGAAGGTCAAAAACCCTGACCGGCTTTATTTCTTTTAGGAATTTTATCAGGCCGAAAAAAGAAAAATCTTCAAGGACCACTACCCTGTCAATAAAGGGGCTCCCGCGGAAAACAGCAGCGTAATTTTTCTTTGTGAGAAAATAAATAAAACTCCCCGGGTAATTGAGTTTTAGATTCTCAAAAACAGGGCCCGTTAAAATTACGTCGCCGAGAGAACTGAATCTTACGACAAGAAAATTCACTTCCCTTCGCTGATATATCTGTTTAACCGCTCGAGTTTTTCGGGATTGCCGAGAACAAGGATTTTGTCATTTTCTTCAAGGACGGTGGAAGCGGCTGGATTGTAGATGAATTTCCCCGTGCAAGCTTTCTTCATTGCAATAACAACGAGCCCCGTATTTATGCTTATCTGGCTTTTGGCGAGCGTGCAATTCAGGAAAGGCGACTTCGCGGGAACGGACGTCTCCTCAATCCTCCACTCCCCTTCGCCCTCCTTGAGCATTATGTCCAGAAACGAAACAACATTGGGACGGAGCGCGGTGGATGCCATCCGCATGCCGCCGATTTTCTGTGGCAGTACAACGTAATTCGCGCCCGCCCTTTTCAGTTTTGCGGCCGATGTTTCCTCTATCGCCTCCGCGACAATTTTTATTTTCGGGTTCAGACTTCTCGCTGAAATAACGACATAGAGGTTAAGGGAATCGTCGTTGAGACAGGACAGAATCGTATCCGCCCTCTCAATACCCGCCTCCAGCAGAACATCGTCCTGGGCGGCGTCGCCGTTAATATAGTTCAGCCCTTCAAAATTCTTTCTTATCTTCTCAATGTTTTTTTCATCCTTCTCAACCACGACAAATTTCTGTCTCGCGTGCGAAAATTCCTCCACGATCGCCTCGCCGACAGGGGAAAGACCGCAGATAATGTGGTGCCCTTGCATTTTTTTTATCGCATCGCTCATCTTTTGCCTCCTTATGATATTACCCAACTCGCCTTTCAGAATCAGCGAGGTAAAGAGCCCTACAATGCCCGCCACGAGAGAAAAACCGAACACAATCAGAACTATCGTAAAGATTTTCCCCGTAGGCGTAAGAGGGTGGACCTCGCCGTATCCTATTGACGAGAGGGTGATTGCCGTCATAAAGAGAGCGTCAAGTAAATTCCATTTTTCAAGAATTACATACCCGCTCGTTCCCGCTACAACGACAAAAACCGCCGCAAACAATATCGTAAAAAATCTCCTGTTCATTGTTCCATAATTTTCTCTATAATTCCGACGTTCCTGTCCAGAGCGCCCGTCAGCAATTTAAGGCGCTCATACGCCTTCCCTGCTTTTTCTTTTCCCACGGAGGGCTTTTCCAGCAGCGCTGAAAAGATTTTAAAAAGCGCGGCTTCGTCCTCCGCGACAAACAGCACATCCTTAAATATATCAAATTCCTGATGAAAATTGGCGTTGTGGGGGCCCACGCAGACGGGACGGCGCAGACCCACCGCTTCCACAAAATTCTGACCGCCGTGAGGAACGAGGGACCCGCCCACAAAACAGATATCCGAAATGTGATACATCTGGGGGAGCGCCCCGAACCTGTCTATAAGCAGGAACCTGTCACCGTTCTTTACTCCGCCGGAGCGGCTGAAAAGAGAATAAGTCAGATTATTCTTCCTGAGCAATTTTTCGAGATAGGGGGATCCTTTCAATGTGGCGCGGGGCAATGACGCATAAAAGTTCTCTGTCTTTCATAATGCGCAGGACGGCATTGACAATCATTTCCTCTTCGCCGCCGTGCGTGCTGCCGGCGGTTATCACGGGCAGACGATGCGGGACGCCGAATGCCTCCTTCGCTTTGAAAGCGGCAGGAGTTGTAAGGAGCGTATCGTACTTGATATTTCCCGTAAGTTTCACCTTTCCCGGCGCGGCGCCGAGAGAGATAAATCTCCTTCTGTCCTTCTCCGTCCTCGCCGAAATCACGGAAATCAAACCTAACAGTTTCTTTACAAACGGACGTACCAGACGGTAGCGGGGGAAACTTCTGTCCGATATTCTGCCGTTCAGGATTACAACCTTTGAAACGCGCGCCGCCTGGGCTATCAGATTCGGCCAAAGCTGCAGTTCAATTAAAACAACGCATCCCGGAGCAAACTTTTTCAGAAACTTCCCGGCCACGAAAAATACGTCGAACGGCGCGAGAAAACTGCCGTCGAAGGCGCCCGAACCCGCAGCCATAAGGCGGCCCTCGGGGGTCACTGTGAAAATATACACCGGAAAACCCTTCGCTCTTAATTTTCTTGCAACCGGAAGCGCTATCTTGACTTCTCCTATGGACGACGCTTGAAACAACACTCCCCCAGGCAAAATCTCGCCGGGAGGAACTCTGAACCTGCGCAAAAAAGTTCCGCGGTTCCTTTTGATATACCTGAAAAGCCGCGGAATGCCCATAACCAGAATTATCACGGGGATAAATAGAACAAGCAGGGTATTAAACAGTATCAGAGAAAAACTCATTTATTTGCGAAATGCACTTCGCCGCTTACCGCATTCTCCTCAAAATCGCCGGCGGAAACGCCGATTTCCCGGGCGGCGTCTTTTTTTGAAATTTCACGAACTTCGCCGGAAAACTTCTTTTCGCGTGAATGCTGAATAAACATTCCGCCGCCTGACATTTCCCGTTCGGCCGCTTCAAAAATAATCTTTTTGAGCTTTACGGAAACTTCGGAAACAATTGCGAGACCGATTTTGCCCTGAGGCACTCCGCCGCTTACCTTCCCGAGAAAAACAATCCTGTTTTTCAAAACCCTGTAGACCAGACAGGAATCCCCGGCGAACTGCGAAAGAGCGTTCCTTACCTCCTCCTTGATTTGCGGAATGCGGCCGGGATTGCCTTTTTCATACACCCTGTAAAAAACCCTGCCGGCCGAGGGACGGATTTTGAGTTTCCTTATCTTAATCCCGCGCGTTTCAGCGTTTATAGATACTTCCGCCATACCAGTCAATTCCCACAAGCGCGGGAAAATTCTTTACCTCAAATTCCATCATCGCCTGAGGCCCCAGTTCGGGATAGGAAATGATTTTAAAACTTTTAATCTTTGAAGCAACCAGGGCGCCGCATCCTCCGGGGGCCTCCAAATAAACGGCTTTTCTTTTCATCGCCCCCGCACCGATTACGCCTTTACCTATAAAAACCGTGACTCCGTAACTCAGAAGATCCGGAATCGCCCAGTCCATCCGGGACGATGTCGTAGGTCCCGCGGAAACGATTCTGCCTTTCCTTATAACAGGCCCGCAGTAATAAACCGCTCTACTTTTCAAAACTCCTGCCTGAGGTTTTGAAAAAAACTTCCTGAATGTCCGGTCTCTTGCGGAAATAAATTTACCCGAAAGCAGAACGAAATCGCCCGCTCTTAATTGTTTAAGTTCTTCCAACTCCTGCGGGTGCGAAGCCTGCCCGACAGGGTGCTTGTGCCCGACAGGGTGCAGAAAAATACGGTTTCCGGTTCTTGATTTCCCGTCTTTCATTTTCTATTTTCAATTATTTTCCGGGTTTGTTCCACCGGACAGAATTTCCCGCACATCGTGCAGACCTTTCTTTTTGTCCGGGCGGAAGTTATAACTTTGGGGAAAAGGAGATACTTTTTCATCCCTTTCCAGTTCAGCCGGAACCTTTCCCGGGAAACATTATTATCCCTGATGAGGCTTGCAGGCCTGCCTCTCGAAACGTCTGCGGCGTGGGCCGCAATCCGTGAGGCGATGACGCCGAGTTTCACATCGTTAAGCGTCGGAAGCCCTAAATGCTCTGCGGGCGTGACGTAGCAGAGAAAATCCGCACCGTACGAGCCCGCAAGAGCCCCTCCGATTGCCGAGGTTATATGGTCGTAGCCGGCGGCAGCGTCCGTAACAAGAGGGCCGAGAACATAAAAAGGAGCGCCGTAACAGAATTTTTTCTCATCGTCCACCACTCTTTTAATCTGTGAAACGGGAATGTGTCCGGGACCTTCTATCATCGCTTCAACGCCCTGTTTTTTCGCCCGCAGGAAGAGTTTTCCCAGGGTCTTCAGTTCGAGAATCTGCAGATAATCGTTGGCGTCCGCAATTGAGCCGGGGCGCAGACCGTCTCCCAAACTCAAAACCGCCCCGTATTTTTTCGCGATTTTAAGCAGCAGGTCGAAGTCTTCGTAAAGCGGATTTTCGGCTCCGTTTTTTTCCATCCAGCCGAAAGTGAGGGCGCCGCCGCGGGAAACAACGCCGCCCAGCCGCGGGTGTTTCTTCAGACGGTTCAGCGCCCTGCGGGTAACGCCGCAGTGAACCGTTATAAAATCGACCCCCATGGCGAGTTGTTCCTCTACCGCCTGAAAAAAATTGGAGGCTCCCGGATTGCGATACTGCGAAAAAACCTGATACACAGGGACTGTCCCGACGGGAACCCTGGAATATCTTAAAACCTCTTTCAGGCCCTTCCGTAAATTTTTTCCGCAGGACAGGTCCATAACCACATCCGCGCCGTATTTTACTGCGATATCGAGTTTTTTCAGCTCACTTCTAAAACCTGACGCGAGGGGAGAAAACCCGATGTTGGCGTTGACCTTTACGCGAAGGCCCTCGCCGACGGCTACCGCCTTCCGGCGGCTTCGACGGTTCTTGAGAATTACAATCCGGCCGGCCCTGTAATCGCGATAAAACCGGCCGAACGGAACTTTTTCTTCTCCGGCAAGTTTCTTAATCAAAGAAACCTTTTTCATTTATTTTACCCCGCCGTCCGTCACAAATTCCTTCTCAATTTCATACAGACGGAATCTTATTCTTTTTACGGCAGCGGAAACATTCCCGCGCTGCAATTTCGTCATTTCTTCGAGAACTCTAAGCGATTCCCCCGAGCGGGCGATGTTGCTTCTCAGCGCGTCACTGATGTTCTTCCGGCCGTGTTCCGGAATTTTCGCGCCTTTATCCTTTTTTATATTGCGGCTTTCTACGAGCTGCTCATACCTGTCCTTAAAAATACCCGCAAGCATGTGCCTCAATCTTCTGATTTTTGAGAACTTTCCGCTCCTGTAATAAAATCTTTCGATGTCCTCCACAACCCTCAGCCCCTCCCGCGCACGGTTCAGGTTCGCGTCAATAATCGCCAGTTTTCCCGTTTTGTTCCGTAACATCTTTTGCTCCTGCATCCGGTGTATTATACTTGATTAGAGGAGAAAAATAAAGTAAAATTTTCTGAAAGCATCAGCTGGCGTAGCTCAGTTGGTAGAGCAGAGGTTTTGTAAACCTCAGGTCGGGGGTTCAAATCCCTTCGCCAGCTTTAAGATATTGTAACGGCTCTACACCGCTTTCAGAAGATTTGAATAAATAACCGAAGAAAAATTCCCGCCGTTTATCCTGATTTTGATTTCGCCGCCGGGCAATTTATACTTAACGTGATTTGTCCGGAAAAGATGCGTTGAAATTCCGTCAATAAACCTTTTTTCAAAACCGTACGCAACGCCTGTTACCGAAAACTTTTTTAAAGAGTTCTCCAGTTTTCCCGAACTTCCGGTCTTAAAGAAAAAAAACGAAAACTTTTCGGGGTGCTTCCTGAAAAAAGCAATTTTTTTCTCGGAGACATCTCCGCATTCCACCCAGATTATTCTGCCGTCTTTGTCCTCTCCGGAAAGGTCGGGCCGGTATTTATAACCGGTTTTCTGCTCTACTTTGAGCCGTCCCGAAAACATCAGATAGGCAATGAGTTTGAGAACAATGTGCTCCCTGCTTTCCTGGATTTGCTTTTCAAGAACGAGATGCGGTTTTACGCCCGTAAAAGAGAATTTTTCCCTCAAAGCGGTTTTTCAAAAATCCTGTATTTCTTGTAAACTTTTCCCGCCATCATTTCGGCGGCGCGGTTCGTAAGAACGTTGTCCTCGAGAATCCACGAAAACTCGCACTTTTTATACCCTTTCCTGCTCGCCGCTTCAAGCGATTTGGCATAAAGCAGAATTTCAAGCCCGAGTTTCTGAAACTGTTTCTTTACTCCGAGAGTAATGAGCCGTAAACTCTTTATTCTTTTTGAAAAATACAAAAGTTTCAAAATGCTGACCGGCGTCAACAGCCCGTTTATTTTTTTCAATGCCTCGTTCAGATTCGGCAAAGCCATGAGAAAACCCGCAGGTGTTCTGCCGTAAAACGAAATCCAGAGGATTTCCGGGTCAATAACCTGTTTCAGCTTTTTTGCAAGATAATAAATCTCGTCTCTGGTCATCGGAACAAAACCCCAGTTCTTTTCCCATGCGGAATTGTAAATATCCATGATGGTTTCCACTTCTCCCGCAAAGTCCTTCATATCAATTCTGCGGACCGAAATCTGCGGGTTTCTCTTTAGAACCCTTTCCGCAAGAGGCATGAGCCGTCCGGCAGGGCCTTCTCCGACATTCATTATAAAAGCCAGCAGGTCCTTCGCCTTGTAAAAACCGCCGTCTGTTATGAAATCCACATAATAGGGCTTGTTGTACGTCATCATAATCTGCGGCGGGTCGTCAAAACCGTCTATCAGAAGACCGCACTCGTCGTTCGTTGAAGGGTTAACCGGACCCCTTATAATTTCCATGCCTTTTTCCCGCAGCCACATTTCCGAGGCCTGAAAAAGCATTCGCGAAATTTCCACGTTTTCAAAACACTCAAAAAAACCGAAGAAACCGCATTTCTCCCCGTGGAATTTATTGTGATTCTCGTCTATTATCGCGGCGATCCGCCCCACGGCATCTTTCCCGTCGTAAACAATAAAAAGCGCTTTCACGCTGTGCTTCCAGAACGGATTTACGGACGAAAAAAGTTCTTTCGTTTCACTCATTAGAGGAGGAACCCAGAAGGGGTCGTTCTTGTAAACTTTGTACGGTAGTAGAATGAACTGTTTTAACTGGCCGGCTGTCTGTACCTGCTTAATTTCCATAAATGTTTCATCCAGACGTTAACCGCCCGGCGCCAGCGCCCTCTTCGCTTTTTTTTAAGGGCTCCTTCTATTTTTATCACGCCGAGAACATCCCCCGCTTCGGCGAATGCTCTGCACGCTTTGTCAATATGTCTCTTCGTATGCGTCGCCATCATGCTCACTCTTATCAACGCTCTTCCCGGCGGAACCGCGGGCGACACCACGGGTGTCGTAAAAACGCCCCTGTCATAAAGCAGCCGCCACATCTTGAATGCGGTCCAGTCATCACCTACGACGACGGGAATTATCGGGGTCGTGGAAAGACCCGTGTCAAACCCGATTTTTTGCAGTTTATTCCTCATATAGTCGGCCCGCAAAAGAAGTTTTTTACGGCGGCGGTCGCTTTTTCTCATTATTTCAAGCGCTTTCAAAACAGGGGCGACATTCGCAGGGGAAGGAGCGGCGGAAAAAATGAGCGCCCTGGCGTTGTGCTTGATATAATGAATGACTTCCTCATCTCCCGCAATAAACCCTCCGAGAGAAGCAAACGACTTGGAAAACGTCCCCATTATCAAATCAACTTTGGAGGTTTGACCGAAATAATCGCAGGTACCGCGGCCGTGATTTCCGAGAACGCCTATGCCGTGAGCGTCGTCAACCATAATTTTTGCTCCGTATCTGTGTACGAGGGGAACCATTTTATCCAGCGGAGCGATATCTCCTTCCATCGAAAAAACGCCGTCAACGACCACGAGTTTACCCGCTTCTTCGGGGAGACCTTTCAAAACCTCTTCAAGGTCTTTCATATCGTTGTGCTTGAACCGGACCATCTTCCCGTACGAAAGGCGGCAGCCGTCAATGATTGAAGCGTGGTCGTATTTGTCGGTTATAACATAGTCATTTTTACCGACAAGCGAAGAAATAGTACCGAGATTCGCGAACATCCCCGTTGAAAAAACGAGGACGGCGGGCTTTCCGATAAAGACGGCGAGTTCTTTTTCAAGTTTTTCGTGAATGTCCAGAGTCCCGTTCAGAAACCTGCTCCCGACGCAGCCGGTGCCGTATTTCTGTGTCGCATAAATCGCCGCATTTTTAAGGCGCTGGTCCGTTGCGAGCCCAAGATAGTTGTTGGAACCCATCATAATCATCCTTTTTCCTTCGGAAACAACAACCGGGTTCTGTCCCGATTCCACACGGTGAAAATACGGAAATATACCTGCCGCCTTAATGTCTTTTACGATTGTAAAATTGCGGCACTTGTCAAAAAGATCCATAACGCCTGCTCTCCTTATGTTCTAATTTAACAAGATAAACCCGCATTTTGCAATAGTACGAAATCTGTTCTTTGAACATTTTACTCTAAAAAACAATCTACAATAAAACAACGCACAGGGCGGTGGATGGTGCCTGACGGAGCCGTCAATCCGAGGAGTTCGGCAGTACGCCCGCAGGAGTGCCGGAGCGAGCCACAGACGTGAGCGTCTCCGGAAGGCATCTCCGCCGCCTGCATAGAGTTGTGGCAAAACTTCAAAACATTCTATGTCCGTTTAAGACAGTCAAAAAACGGGTTTAAACTATAACCAGCGGTGGCGGCGGTACCAGGCAAGCGTTTCCTCCACGCCCCTTTCAACCGGATACTGCGGCTTATAGCCGAGAACGTTTAAAAGGCGCGAGTGGTCGACGACCCAGTATTTCGTATTTATTTCCGTAACTTTCTGGACATTCAGTAAAGCGGGCTTGCGCATGAGAAAAGCAAAGACCTCAGCGACAACTCCGCCCAGACGCATAAGCCCCCCCGGAACTTTTATTATCAGAATTTTTTTCCGCATTTTTTCAGCTATTGTTTTAATAAAAATATCATAGGTCAAAGTTTGGGGATAGGAAATAAAAAAAGTGTCGTTTATGGATTCGGTATAAACCGCTTTCATAATACCTCCGCAGACGTCAAGAACGTTAACAAGATTGACAAACCTTTTGCCTGCCGGAAGAAAGACAATTCCGCTCTTCACCATCTGAAAAGCAAAGAAAATATCCCTGTCGCCCGGACCGTAAACGGAAACAGGCCGGAGTATCAGATACGGCAGTCCGCTTTCTTTCAGTATTTTTTCGCCGAGGAGTTTGCTTAGACCATAATCCGAAACGGGCTTTTCAATTTCGTTTTCCTTCTTGGGATTTTCTAGCGTCCCGGGGCCGGAGGCCGCCTGAGACGAAACATAGATAAACTTTTTAAGATTTTTGAGCCCCCGCGCCTTTTCCGCAAGATTTTTCATCCCGCCGGAATTCACTTTGTAATACTGCCTCTTTCTTCCTCTTATCAAACCCGCCAGATGAATTATAACTTCAACATCCGGAAGTTCCCCGTCCAAAGCCGTGAGGTCGCCGTAAACAGGCATTGTGTTGTCCCTTTTTATTTTCTCATATTTTTCCCCGCTTCTCACAAGGCAATAAACTTCGTGACCTCTCAAAAAATCCAGAAGATTTTTACCGATAAAACCGGTGGCTCCCGTCAGCAGAATTTTCATTCTAGGAGGAGAACCAGGCTGTCCCTGTGAATCGCTTCGGGTGATTCGGCGTATCCCAGAACTTTTTTGATTTCGGAACTTTTTTTTCCGCGGATTTTCTCAATTTCTTCCCTTGAATAATTAACGAGGCCTTTTGCAAATTTCTTCCCGCCGGAACAGAGATTAACGGCGTCGCCTTTGCGGAAACTTCCCGAGGAGCCGGTAATCCCGGCAGGGAGCAGACTTTTGCCTTTTTTTGAAACCGCCAGATATGCACCATTGTCGACAAAAACGGAACCGCCGCAGAGGCGGCCGAAAACAATCCATCTTTTCCTGTTTTTTATTTTTCCGCGGGTATAAACGGCTGTGCCGGTTTGTTGGTTTTGAAGGAAAATCCCGGAAAGGACTCCTGGCATTTTTCCTGATGCAATTATCATTTTGCAGCCGCTTAACTGCGTGATTTTCGCCGCCAGAAGTTTCGACCTCATACCGCCCGTCCCGAAACCGGAGGCGGCACCCGCCTTTTCCAGGAGAGCGCGGTCAATGGAATGAATTTCCCGCACGATTTCACCATTGACTAAAATGCCCTTTACATCCGTCAGAATTACAAGGGTTTCCGCTTCAATGTGACTCGCCACAAGAGCGGAAAGACGGTCATTGTCGCCGAACTTTATTTCATCAACGGCGACAGAATCATTTTCATTTATTATCGGCACGACACCCGAGGCAAGAATTTGCAATATTGTTCTCCTCAGATTGAGATATTTGTTCCTTTGTGAAAAATCGTCGGCGCTGCAGAGAATCTGCGCAGCGGTAAGACCATGCTTTGAAAGAGCTTTTACCCACAGATTCATAAGAATCGGCTGGCCTATGGAGGAAAGAACCTGCGCGCCGGAAACATCCTTCGGCTTCGGCACATTCATTTTTATCATCCCGCAGCCGATGGCGCCCGAGGAAACGACGGCAATCCGAAAGTTTTTTTCCCGCAGCGCGGCGATTTCACCGCTTATTCTGCTGATGATTCTTCTGCTGATGCCGCCGCGCGAATCCGTCAATAAAGCCGTCCCGACTTTTATAACAATACGCCGCATAATTTCTCCCTTATGTGTTCGACAAGACCGGAAACACCCGTCCCCTCTTTCGCCGAAATCAAAAAGTGCTTTTCACCGAAATGCCCGGTAAAGTTCAAGCCGGCAACAGTGTCAATCTTATTCAGCGCAATAACAAACGGTTTCTCCAAAAGAAACGGTATATCTCCCAGAATCTCCCTCCTTAAAATTTCAAACTCCCTATACGGATTCCCGGCCTCCGAAAACCCGTTCACATCTATCACGAAAAGCAGAATTTTTACCCTTTCAATGTGCGCAAGAAACTCAAAGCCGAGCCCGCGCCCCGCATGCGCCCCTTCAACAAGACCGGGTAAATCGGCAAAACTTATGCCGCCC
>JBDRMV010000102.1:0-18014 GCA_043811795.1 bacterium
GAGACAACTGCTTGTCTCGCGTGGGGATTCGAAAGCCGGAGCGATGCGCGAGTTTGCCGAAGGCAAGGCGAGCGCCGTGAGGCGGGGTTGCGAAAAATTTCCGTCAGGAAATTTATTTGTGACCGAATCCTCCCCTGTCCACAAAAACAGGTGTTAGGCTGTTGCGGGAGTTGCATAATGGTAGTGCTCCAGCCTTCCAAGCTGGAAGCGGGGGTTCGATTCCCCTCTCCCGCTTTTAATTATTGCGCAGGGGAATCGAAGCTGACCCGAGCGCCACTGGTCCGAGCGAGGGCGGCCGGCTTCGAAGGAGGAGCGGCAGCGACGGGTGAGAAGGATTCCCCTCTCCCGCTTTTAATTATTGCGCAGGCAATTAAAGTGTTTGCAGGATAGCTCAGTTGGCACCCGCCCGCAGGGCTTCGTCCAGGCGAAGTCGGGCGGGGAGCACGTCGCACTTTTAGCCGATGTAGCTCAGCTGGTAGAGCACTTCCTTGGTAAGGAAGTGGTCAGCGGTTCGATTCCGCTCATCGGCTTTTGACTAAAAGTGCAGGAAAAGTGGTCGGCGGTTCAATCCCGCTCCCTGGCTTTTTTAAGGAGAGTATATGGCTGTGGAATTACAGACGGTTGCGTTGCGGTGTTCTGTGTGTAAGAACAAGAATTATTTTTTTAGAAGGAATAAAAAGAAGAAAAGCGCAAAAAAGCTTGAATTAAAAAAATATTGTTCGCATTGCAGAAAAAGAACATTGCATAAGCAGGCAAAAGTATAAGAATACTCGAGCGCATAGCAATCGAGTATTGTATGCGGGATAATAAATATATAGGCCCGTAGCACAACTGGCTAGTGCACCGGTCTCCAAAACCGGGGGTTGGAGGTTCGACTCCTCCCGGGCCTGTGAATCGTAAGTTGTATAAAAAAAATGTTTTCGCGCGGAACCGACGCAGGCGGGTGTTTTCTGCGGTGACGTGCTGTACGGGGGATTTGTGTTAAAGCGCTTTGCCGCTTTTTTTGTTTTTTTTCTGCCGGTGAGTGTGTTTCCAATGGATCCCGTGTCTCCAAACTGCGAGGCGAATCTTTCGAACAGGCAGGTGGGCATTTTTTTTGACTGGAGCAACTTTGATAAAGATGTTTTGGGCTTCAAATTCAAAAACGGAATATATTTTTTAAGATACAGGCGGTATTCTTTCCCGTATCTTTACGGGGTTAAAGCGGGGCGTGAAAACACTTTTTCACCCTCGGAGAATTCCCTGGTCGCCGCGTCCGGAAGTTTTAATTACATTTTTCTGGAGGATACTCTGGTTACTCCGTCCGTTCTTCTGGGCAGTGAAATTTCCGTATCAAGAAATTTTAAAGGAGAAAGCATAAGGGTATTTAAGACACAGATTCTGTTCGGAAAAGAATACGAGAGGATTCTGCCGTATTTCGGTCCCTCCGTCAACTGGATTGGTGTGAATCTAGGGGATGATTCCAAGGATAAAACAGCTTTCAACTGGAATCTCGGATGTAAATTTTACACGTCGCCCGGCGTGAGTTACGGCGTTGATTTTACAGTAGGCGCCATGACCGGCTGGAGATTATATTTTAACTCCTCATGGTAAGCAGAATTGTAACCTGCGGTTCGCCCGGTATCCGAAGGAAGTCGGAGAAAGTAAAAAACATAACCGGTGAAATACAGCGGATTTTTGACGATATGATTGATACGATGTATGCCGGAAACGGCATCGGTCTTTCCGCAATACAGATTGGTATTCCTCTGCGGATGATTGTTGTGAATGTTTCAGGGAGGAAAGAGGACTTGATTTGCCTTGTTAATCCGGAAATCCTGGCCTTCTCCGGCAAATCTGTCATTAAGGAGGGCTGTCTCAGCATCCCGGGGTTTTTTGCCGAAGTCAAAAGACCCGCGAAAATCGTTGTAAAGGGAATGAGCCGGAAGGGAGACGAGACAATAATGAAGGCCGCCGGCCTGTCAGCCCGCGCTATTCAGCACGAAATTGACCATTTGAGCGGAAAACTTTTTATTGATTATCTTTCAATTTTCAAAAAAATTGCGGTTTACCCGAAACTTTACAGGATAAAACACAGCATCTCAAAGTGAAGATTATTCTTTTTTCGACTTCGGATAATTTTATCGGAAGTATTCCGGAATGTCTTTTGGAAAAAAATCATGAACTTCCGGCAATCGTCACCGCGAAAATCAGCTGTAAAGAGAAAGATTTTCTAAAAGAAAAGGGCGTTGAAATTATAAATATATCGGGTATGGATTCCGAAATGTTCGTCGAAAAATTGAAAAAATACAATCCCGATTTGTTCGTTGTGGTTTCTTTCGGGCGGATTTTTACGAAAGAATTTCTAAAAATTCCGAAAATCGGAGCGGTAAATATCCATTTTTCTCTGCTGCCGCGCTACAGAGGTCCAGCGCCGATAGAATGGGCTGTTTTTAACGGGGAAAAAATAACGGGCGTAACGGTTTTTTTTATAAACGAGAAAGTTGATTCGGGGGATATTATTATTCAGAGAAAATTTGAAATAGGCGCGCTTGAGTCGGCGGAACATCTTTACGGCCGTTTATCGGGCGCAGCTTGCGGGATATTGTGCGAAGCCCTTGAATTTATTCAGGATAAAAGTTTTTCTCCGAGGGCGCAGGAAGGTTGTGCTTCCGCCGCGCCGCTGATAAAAAAAGAAAACGGAAGAGTGGATTTCAAAACAGAGGCCTCCTCCCGCATATTCAGGAAAGTCATTGCTTTTTCAGGGAGAATAAATGTTTTCGCTTTTTTCGGACGGCAACGGCTCATCATCAGGGAAGCGAAGGAGGTTCCGGATTGCGGCCGGAGCCTGCCGGGAAGCGTCTGTAAACTGTTAAAAGGGGAAGGGTTCGTCGTTAAATGCGGTCAGGGCTCTCTTCTGGTCACGAAAGTAAAACCGGAAGGCAAACGGGAAATGTCGGGCTGGGAATTTGCAATCGGAAGAAGAATAAAAGAGGGCTCGCTGTTCTGTTAGGTTTTATTGAAGGATTGCTTTTAGAATTTCTTTCCCGAATTCTTCCGCCGCGAATGGACCCGCCCCTGTAATAATTTTCCCGTCAACTTCAACATTTTTTCCGGTGTAAATTGCGCCTGCTCTTTTGAGTTTACCGCCTTCCGAGGCAAAAACGGTTGAGCGTTTTCCCGCAAGAAGCCCCGCGTTCGCAAGCGTTACGGGAGCGATGCATATCGCAGCGAGGACTTTTCCTTTTTCTACGCATCCTCTTGCGAGTTCGTGCGCGGCGGGGTCATTCCAGTATTCGCTTGCTCCTGTTCCCCCGATGAAAACGACGGCATCGTACCCGGCGGGATTTACCGACGAATAAAGAACTTCAGCCGCGGCTTTTCCTCCCAGCATTCCGGTTATTTCTCCCGTTCTGCTTGATGCGGTTATGACTTTTATGTTCGCTTTCTCAAGGATTTCTTTGGGGGCATTGTATTCTTCGTCTCTGAAATCCGAAGATGCAATGATAAAAACGGCTTTTTTTGGATTTTCCATTCCGGTCACCTCCTCCGCAATCCGCGTCCTTACGGTTTCCTGCGTGCAGGACATCAGCAGAAAAAAAAACACAGAGCATTTTTTTTCACACGTGATTATAATAGAAAGTTAGATAAATTTCAAACAATTTCGGAGATGACGGAGTTTGAAACAAACCAGCCCTCCTGTGTGAATCTGACCACCCCGTTCATTTTTTTCAGCCAGCCCATTTTTATAAATTCATCCTGTTTTTTTTCATAGGGTATTCCCGAGGATGTGCGCAGGGCTAGAAATTTTTTTTCAAATTTTCTCTTTTTTTCCGTCAGATATTCTCTTTCTTTTTTTAAGGGGTTACTGATGTAATTGGTAATATCTTTGTTCTTTACCCTCAGATTTTCGAATGTTCCGGTTGCCCCTGCGCCCAAACCTATGTAGCCGCGCCCGTTCCAGTAGTTGAGGTTGTGTTTTGAAAAAAAGTTTCTTCTCGCAAAATTCGATATTTCATAATGTTTGAACTTTGCTTTTTCAAGTTTTTTGCATATGAGGCGGTACATATCAAGGTCATTTGAATTTTCTTTTCCGAAGGCGCCCCGTAGCCCGCCGGAAACGATGATATGGGGTTTTCGCTGAGGGCGGGTGTAAAGGTATGCGGATATGTGTTCGGGATTAAGGCCGATTATCTTATTCAGCGTATTTTCCAGTTCGGATATCTTCTGCGTCGGGAAACCGTACAAAATATCGACATTTATATTTTTAAAACCGCTTTTTCTTGCGAGTTCAAACGATTTTACGGCTTTGCGGCCTGTGTGAAGCCGCCCGGATTTTACGAGAAGCCGGTCGCTCAAAAACTGAAAACCGATGCTGAGACGGTTCACGCCGAGATTTTTTAATACGTTTAATAGATGTTTGTCTGTTGAATCGGGATTCATTTCAACAGTTATCTCACAGTGGTTTGCTTTTGCGAAAGACCCGATAACGTTTTCAAAAAGGAATTTGAAGTCCTCCGCCGTAAGAAGGGAAGGTGTCCCTCCACCGACGTATATTGTCTCTAACAGAACAGGAAATTTTCTGTATGAATTTGCCTCTCTTGCGAGCGCTTTCAGATATGACTTTTTTAACCTTAGGTTTGTTTGGGAATAAAAATCGCAGTAAAGGCATCTTTTCCTGCAGAACGGAATGTGAATGTAGAGTGATTTTATCATGGTTGGGGACAGGTCTTTTCCTTGAAAAGCCCTGTCCCCTTCCTTTTTTATAGCCCGAGAGCGGGATCGAACCGCTGACCTGCTCATTACGAATGAGCTGCTCTACCAGCTGAGCTACCCGGGCATTTACTTACTTTTTATTTATTATAAATTTTGCTATGATAATTTGCAAATGAGCAAGAGTGACAAAATATGGCTTTCGGTCGGTATTCCAGGTTTTATTTTGATGATTCTTTTTATATGCAATGTTTTTACGACGGATAGAAGCATCGCGGGTAAAAAATCCTTAAAAAACGATAAATACGCAATTTTTCTCGACGGCGGGCATTTTGAAAGCTGCTGGAGAAATTTTTATAAAATAAGAAAGGAATCGTCTGCGGATGCTCTGTTAATCAATGTGCAATCAGGGGATGAGATGATTTACGCAATGGCGAGTTTTAAGGTAGTGGGCGTGGACCCGCGCAAAGTCACACTCTCCGGGGCCGCTTTTTCCGAACGGGACAAATACTCCGACGGGATAAGATTTACAATCAGGGTCGGGAGCAGGAAAAATATCATGGTGCGGGTCAGCGAAAATGGTTGAAGTCGAAGTCCTGAGAGTTTTTTTTGATTTTGTTTCCGCCTCCGCAATGGTTATTTTAATGAACAGGGAAAAAGACAGGGTTCTTCCCATCTGGATAGGAATTTTTGAGGCGCAGGCAATTCAGTCGGCAATCGAATCCGAAGAGTTCAGGCGGCCGCTTACCCATGAACTTTTGAAAAGCGTCATTTACGCTTTAAACGGCAAGGTCAAGTATATTCTGATTACGGATGTTGTTGACAACACATTTTACAGCAGGGTTTTCATTGAGAAAGGCGGTGCGCTTCTGGATATTGATTCCCGCCCGTCGGATGCGATTTGCCTTGCCATGAAAAGCAAAAGCAAGGTCTTTGTTTCCGAGAAGATTTACGGAATGTTTGAGGCCAGGGAGATTTTTGAAAAGAAATTGAAAGAGGATTTTTATAATCTTTTCCTCAATAATATAAACAAAGATGACCTGAAAAAAGCGTGAAATGGTTGGGGACGGTTTTCCTTCCACAGTACGCGCGAGAGGAGAGTAGAGAGATTTACGCATGAAAAAACGCCGCTCCGCCGTTTACCCCGGAAGTTTTGACCCGATAACCAACGGGCATGTGGATATTATCCGGCGGGCGGTAATTCTTTTTGACGAAGTGATAATAGCGGTCATCGTAAAACCTTCAAAAAAAACGTTCTTCCGGACTCCGGAAAGGATTTCGCTGATAAAAAATTCCTTGAGAGAATTTGATTTGGAAAAAGTAAAAGTGGTCTCGTTCAGCGGTTTGCTCGTAAACTATATGAAAGAAGCCGGTTCTGAAATTATTATAAGGGGTTTGAGAGCCGTGAGCGATTTTGACTACGAGTTCCAGATGGCTCTGATGAACAGAAAACTTTCCGGCAGGGTTGAGACGGTTTTTTTGATGACCGACGCAAAATTTTCGTATTTGAGTTCTTCAATTGTCAGAGAAATCGCCGGGATGGGGGGCGATATTTCGGCGCTCGTACCGGGCTGCGTGGCGCGAAAAATGAGGGGGCAGATTAAATGAATTCTGCGGCGCTGGCGGTGGTTTCTCTTTTGTGTTTTGCCGGCGGTTATAAGTTCTATTCGAAAAAATTGCGGAAGGTCTGGAACATTTCCCCCGATAATCCCACGCCGGCTCACACCCTGTACAACGGCGTTGATTTCGTCCCCTCAAAAAACTGGCTCTTTCTCTTCGGGCATCACTTTGCTTCAATCGCCGGCGCCGGTCCCATTCTCGGACCCGTGATTGCCTGCGCGATTTGGGGATGGCTGCCTGCGGTCGTATGGGTGGTTGCCGGTTCCATCTTCATCGGCGGCGTTCACGATTTTTCCGCACTTATCCTTTCGGTAAGAAACGGGGGTTCCTCGATTGCCGACATTTCCGAAAAAGTCATAGGAAGAAACGCAAAAATTTTCTTTTCTGTTTTTATTCTTCTTGCGCTGATTCTTGTGATTGCCGTGTTTGCGATTGTTACGGCTCAAACGCTTCTTGAAACGCCCCAGATTGTTATACCGACGCTGGGTCTCATCGTTGTTGCAATTTTTGTGGGTCTGATGCTTTACAAATGGAATGTTAATTCGGTGGCTGCGACTCTAATAGGGCTTGCGGCTCTTGCGGGACTTATTTTTCTCGGCGAAAAATATCCTGTCGGGCTTAACTGCGCAAATGCGGCCACCGTGTGGATAATCGGTCTGCTGATTTACGCCGGAGTCGCTTCGGTTCTTCCCGTTAACATTCTGCTCCAGCCGAGGGATTATCTTTCCTCGTTTTTACTTTTTGCGGGACTCATTTTGGGTTTCCTCGGTGTGATTATTTCTCACCCTCAATTTCAAACGCCTGCGGTCATAACGTTTGCTTCGGCGTCGGGAATGCTGTGGCCTTCAATGTGCATCATAATTGCCTGCGGGGCGAATTCGGGGTTTCACTCGCTCGTGGCTTCCGGCACGACATCCAAACAGCTCTCCAGCGAAAAATACGCTTTCAGAATCGGTTACGGCGCGATGATAATGGAAGGCGTCATGGCAATCCTTGCGATAATTGCCGTCTCGGCGGGCCTGCCGTGGAAGGGCTATAATTCGTATCCTGCGCTTATGAAAAGCGGCAACTGGATAAGGACTTTTGCGCTGGGGTTCGGTTCAATTTCAAAACCGCTTTTAGGGCGGTTCGGACCTTTTTTCGCAATGTTGATGCTCAATGCTTTCGTTATGACCACTCTTGACACGGCGACAAGAATCACAAGATATGTTGGTCAGGAGCTGCTCGGCAATACGTTCAAAATAAAAATTTTCAAAAACGGCGTTGTTATGACTCTTGTGATAATCGCATTCGCTTTTTATCTTGCGGGCGGGCCACGGGCGAGACTCTGGCCGATTTTCGGCGCATCGAATCAACTGATTGCGGCGCTGGTCTTGATTGTCGTGGCGGCTTATCTTTTCTCGAGGAAACTTCCCTCCCTCTTTGTCATAATCCCCGGCGCCTTTATGCTTGTTACGACGGTCATAGCTCTGATTATAGAAATGGTGAAGAATTACGGTGAAAACAATCTTCTCTTCGTAATTTCAGTGATTCTTCTGGCACTGGCTGTTTTTGTGGTCGTCGAGGCGTCAAAGAAAATCAAAACCAGGGAGGTGTACCGGAATGGTTAAAAATTTTGTTCTTGATACTAATGTGCTGATTCATGACCCGGCCTGTTTTTCCTCTTTCGGCGACAATAATGTGATTTTGCCGATAACCGTAATCGAGGAACTGGATAATCTGAAAAAACTGAATGATGCGCGGGGCAAGGCTGCGCGGATGGCGTCGCGCGGTATAGACGGATTTCGCGAGGCGGGGAATCTGACGAAGGGCGTAAAGATGGAAAACGGGGGTTGCCTGAAGGTCGTTATGGGCCAAGGCGCGGATCTGCCGAAGACCTTCGCCGCCAGCGCGGATAATTTCATACTCTCCCTTGCCGTCGAACTGAATAAAAAAGACGGCAATGTCGTCTTTATTTCCAAGGATATAAACATGAGAATAAAGGCGCAGGTTCTGGGCCTCGCTGTGGAGGACTACGGAAAGAACAAGGTTAATTTTTCGGAACTTTACGACGGCTGGCGCGAAGCCGTGGTCGGCGGAGACGAAATAGACAAATTTTATTCGGACGGTTCCCTGAAACTCTCAGGCGAGACGGTTGAAAACGAATTCTTAATTTTAAAAAGCGGGGCGTCTGAAAAACACACCGCCCTTGCGAAATGCAAAAAAGGCAAAGCGGTGAAACTAATAAATTCCAGCCCGCTGCTCTGGGGGGTAAAACCTCTGAATGTCCAGCAGAGTTTTGCAATGGATTGTCTTGTTGACGACAGGATAAAACTCGTGACTTTTCTCGGAATCGCGGGCACGGGTAAGACGCTTCTGGCGCTTGCGGCCGGGCTGGCGAAGGTCTTTGACGAAAATGTTTACAGAAAACTCCTCGTCTCGCGGCCCGTTATTCCGATGGGGAAGGACATCGGATATCTCCCCGGAACGAAGGAAGAGAAACTCGCCCCCTGGATGAGAGCAATTTATGATAATCTTGAATTTTTGATTTCGGTTTCGGAAAAGAGCGAGTTTCACGGGGATGACATGGAGTCGCAGGTTGACTGGTTTTTTGACAGCGGGAAACTTGAAATAGAGGCGTTGACGTATATAAGGGGCCGCAGCATTCCGAAACAGTTCATTATTGTCGACGAGGCGCAGAACCTCACGCCCCACGAAATAAAAACGATAATTTCCCGGGCGGGAGAGGAAACAAAAATTGTGCTGACGGGCGACCCTTACCAGATTGACAATCCTTATCTTGACGCTTCCTCCAACGGGCTTACCTACACGATAGAAAGGTTCAGGGGACAGGATATCTTTGCGAGCGTAACCTTTGTGAAATCGGAAAGGAGCCCTCTCGCGCGCCTTGCCGCAGAAATTCTATGACAACCAGCGAACTTTTCAGAGAGATGAAAGTCGACCTTCACCTTCACACTTATTTTTCCGACGGCGTCAGCAGTCCGGAGGAAGTCGTCAGGAGGGCTTGCGAACTGGGTTTGAGCGCCATTTCCATAACCGACCACGACACGACGGACGGCGTGGAAAGAGGCGTTATAACGGGCGCAAGATACGGAATTGAGGTTATACCCAGCGTCGAACTTTCGGCGGAAGGTCTTGATCCTAAACAGGAGGAAATTCACATTTTGGGATATTATATTAACTGGAGAACCGTTTATTTTCAGAAAAAACTTGCTCTTTTCCGAAAAGCCCGTTTGAAAAGGGCGCACGAAATTTGCGACAAACTCGGCACTCTCGGGATTCCGATAAACAGGAATTTTATTTTTGAAATAGAAGGGAGGGGCGCCGTGGGAAGGATGCACATCGCAAAAGCGCTCGTGGCGGGCGGTTACGTTGAAACCGTTGACGAGGCATTCAAAAAATATCTGATAAAAGGGAGGCCTGCTTTTGTTGAGCGTTTGCGTCTGCTTCCGGAAGAAGCCATTGATTTAATCCTGAAGGTGGGCGGCATTCCCGTTGTCGCGCATCCGAAGTTCGGCGCATCCTCCCAGAAAATTATAAACCAACTCGTCAAAAAAGGGCTGAAGGGGATAGAGGCGTTTTATCCGGGACACACGAAAGAAGAAACGGAAAAATTTCTTTCGTGGGCCGAAAAGTTTAATCTTCTTGTAACGGGCGGGTCAGACTGCCATGGGGACCTGCCCGGAAGACAGGAAATAATCGGGAAAATCAGCGTCCCGTACGAACTCGTTTTCAAAATGAAAGAATTCAAATACTTTTTGATGAAAAAAACAATCAGATTATTCTCCGAATAATGACGGCGCAGAACTTTTACCGGATATACTACGGAAACAAAAAAATAAGGGAACTCATCAGGTCGCAGTTCCGCGACGTTTCTTTTGCCGTCGGGAGCGGCCCCGCCCTTATAAAAAAGCGCTGGGCGTTTCCGGTGAAGATCGTTTCCGCGGGCAGCGTTGACGAACTTCTTGACGAGGGGCTTGATGTTTACCGTCCGGCTCTTTCGAATTCAGGGTCG
Organism: bacterium; assembly: GCA_043811795.1. Taxonomy (GTDB): domain Bacteria; phylum CG03; class CG03; order CG03; family CG03; genus JBDRMV01. The sequence goes on from JBDRMV010000102.1 coordinate 10,328, forward strand.
TTTTTCATTTTCTGGGACCTCGAGTACTTCAACAGGAATGACCAAAGTTTCGTGTACAAACATCAGAGGAGGGTTTTCGGATGGATGGAGCCGTTTATCAGCGGAATAGAAGAAATCCTGAGTTCATTCGGAATAAAATACATTCTTGACACGACGGCTTCGGGTTTTCATTTCTGGATGCGTATTTCAAAAGAATCTTCCGCGTTCGGAGACCTTTCCGAAGAGGGTTTTCTGACGGAGAGCATGGAATTAAAATACAGGAAAGTTGTAAAGGACGACGTAAAAAGAGCCCGCCCCGTATCTTTGGCCGTCGCCCGCGCCTATGACTGCGCCGGCAAGATTCTGGAGTATCTGACCTTTAAAGTAAAAGAGAAAATATCCGGCGTGATTCCCTTTACGGTTTCCGACGCTCCCGAATTTGAGAAAAACGGGCGCCAAGACGGTTTCTCGTCGGACATCACCCAGTATGCGCATCCCTTGTATATGAGGGTCTTCAGAACAATCGCTTCTCTTCACCAGAAGAACATAATGTTTCACGGAGGTTCGACGCCTGCCGTTGACATTGTCAGGAAAAACGGAAACTCGATGGATGAAGTGCTGGACTGCATGTGGGATGCCGGTCGCGCGGTCTCTTTTTTTTCGGATTTTAACATTGACCTGCCTTTTTCCGGCGTGGGTTGGAAAAAATTATTTGAGGAGTACAAAGCGAGCAGAATAAGGGATTTTCATAAAGCGTTTGAATACAGTCCCGCTGAAAGGGTTGAAATCAGCCGGGAACCCCCTGAAATTGGAAAATTTTTTATAAGGAAGACGGCAAACCCGTCTCTGCTTGACCCGTCCGTTTTGCAGAAAATCGTCAATCATTGCATGGAGAGCGGCGGTTTGAAAAAACTCAAAGGCATGTTGAACATCATTGCGGGGTATTACGATGACCGGTCGTTTCAATGGTACAATCCCGTGAAGTTTACGGGAATCGACTGGACGAAATACGACGCCAATCAGGCGGCTCATTTCTGGGGCAGGGTCTATTCAACGCAATTTATGCTGGATAACGGATGACAGCCGGAAGTATATTATTTCCGCTGAAAGCGGAGGGGGTAGATGATGGATAACAGATTTACGCAGAGAGCTCAGAAAGTTCTTTATAACGCGAACGAAGCAGCCAAGGGAATGAATCATTCCTATGTCGGGAGCGAGCACGTTCTCCTCGGGCTGTTGACTCTCAGTGACGGCGTTGCGGCTAACATTCTTGCTTCGCTCAACGTTGATGTTTCGCAGGTCGTTGACGACATAAAGGGTATTCTCGGCGAGGGCGTCAACCTCATTCAGATAGGTCCGATCCCGTTTTCTCCCCGGGCGAAAAGAATCATACAGCTTGCCGTCGAGGAAGCGCGGGGTCAGGGACAGCCGTTTGTCGGAACCGAGCACCTGCTCCTGGCTCTGCTGAAGGAAAAGCAGAGCGGAGCAAGCCAGATTCTGAAGTCATTCGGCGTTACTTATGAGAAGGTGCTGAATTTTTTCAGGGAAGAAGACGCCGACGGAGAACAGCCGGCGTACAAAGGGCACACTAAGAATGTTTCCACGAAGACGCCCATCCTGGATAAATTCAGCAGGAACCTGACGGTTGAGGCAAAGAACGGTAATCTTGACCCCATTGTCGGCAGGGAGAAGGAAATTCAGCGGGTCATCCAGATTTTGTGCCGCAGGACAAAAAATAATCCCGTGCTGATAGGAGACCCCGGCGTGGGCAAGACCGCCGTCGTGGAGGGAATTGCGCAGAAAATTGTGGCGGAAGAAGTCCCTGAGATTATTTCGGGGCATAGAGTCGTTTCGCTCGATATGGGCTCCATCGTTGCCGGCACGAAATACAGGGGCGAGTTTGAAGAAAGGATGAAAAAAATTCTTGACGAGATAGAGCGCTCAAAAGGAAAAATTATTCTGTTTATTGACGAATTGCATCTTGTCGTCGGCGCGGGTTCCGCCGAAGGCGCTCCGATGGATGCGGCAAACATGCTCAAGCCCCTTCTATCAAGAGGCCTTTTGCAGTGTATCGGGGCAACAACCCTGAACGAGTACAGGAAATACATTGAGAAAGACGCGGCGCTTGCGAGGAGATTCCAGTCGGTTCTGATTTCCGCCCCGAGCGTTGCCGAAACGGTAGAAATTCTGAAAGGTCTGAGAGACAAATACGAGGCGTATCACGGGGTAAAATACACCGATGCGGCGCTGGTTGCGGCGGTCAGCCTTTCCGACAGGTATATTTCGGACAGGTTTCTTCCCGATAAGGCGATTGACGTTATAGACGAGGCGGGGAGCAACCTCAGAATAAAAATGTCGGAGCGCCCCGAAGAAATCATTGCCGTTCAGAAAAAAATAAAAGCCCTCCGCTCCGAAAAAGCGGAAGCGATTCAGAACCAGGAATTTGAAAAAGCGGCTGTTCTCAAAAACAAAGAAGAAGAACTTAAGAAGGAATTAAAAGATGTCGGCGATAAATATGAAACAACAAAAAAAATATCCGTCGTGAAAGAGGATGAAATTGCCCGCATCATTTCGGACTGGACGGGGATTCCCGTTTTCAAGATGACGGAGAAAGAATCCGAGCGTCTTTTGAATATGGAAAAGGAAATACACAGAGACATCATTGCGCAGGACGAGGCGATTTCCACGCTTGCGAAGTCGCTGCGCCGCGCAAGAACGGGTCTTCACGAGGCGACGCGGCCCATCGGCTCTTTTATTTTTCTGGGGCCTACGGGCGTTGGAAAGACGCTTCTCGCCAGGTGCCTCGCAAAATTCCTTTTCGGAGACGAGCATTTTCTCATCCGCGTGGATATGTCCGAGTATATGGAGAGATTCAACGTTTCCCGCCTCGTCGGAGCGCCCCCCGGTTATGTCGGCTACGAAGAAGGCGGAATTCTGACGGAACAGGTGAGGAGGAAGCCGTATTCGGTCGTTCTGCTGGATGAAATAGAAAAGGCGCATCCCGACGTTTACGGGATTCTTCTGCAGATAATGGATTCGGGTTTCATCACGGATTCGCTCGGCCACAGGGTGGACTTTAAGAACGTCGTTCTCATTATGACAAGCAACCTCGGTGTTTCCGACGTTGCCGCGAAAAAGTCGGTAGGTTTTTCGGAGGACAAGGGTTTTGATTTCGGCAAAATGAAAGAAACCATAAACGAAGAACTTAAAAAAACGTTCAAGCCGGAATTTTTGAACCGGATAGACGCATCCGTGATTTTTCATCCTCTCGCGGAAGAGCACGTCCTGAAAATCGTTGACCTTCTTCTGAATCAGCTGAACGAACGCCTGAAAGGAGAAGAAATTTCGGTCAGTTTTGATAAAGACGTGAAAAAGAAACTGGCGGAGGCCGGCTTTGACGTTTCTCTCGGTGCGAGGCCGTTAAAGAGGGTCATACAGGATAAAATAGAAGACCCAATGTCGGAAAAACTGCTGCGCGGAGAGATAAAAAAAGGCGCGGAAATCCGCGCGAAACTGGAGGATGGGGAAATAAAATTTGAAGTAGCCGTCAAAAAGTGAAAAAAACGAATAACATTCTTGTTACGAATGACGACGGGATTCTGGCCGGCAACTTCCCCGCCCTTGTAAAAGTCCTTTCGCCGTTCGGCAGGGTTGTGGCGGTTCTGCCCGACAGGATGAGAAGCGCCTGCTCTCATTCCATCTCGCTCCATAAAGCGCTCCGCCTGAGAAAAATTGATAAAAACATTTATGTTTCGGACGGAACCCCCGTCGACTGCGTCCGCCTCGGCGTTCTTGAGATTTTCAAAGACAGGGCGGATTTTGTTTTATCGGGGATAAATGCGGGACCGAACCTCGGAGACGATTTGAATTATTCGGGGACGGTCGCCGCCGCGCGCGAGGCGGCTTTTCTCGGAATAAAATCCGCAAGCGTTTCTCTTATCCTGAAGAAAAGATTTGATTTCGGTATGGCGACTGAAATAACCGGAAGGATTTTTCCGCACCTTTTGAGGATAAAACTGCCGAAAGGCGTTTTTTTCAACATCAACATACCTGATGTCGCGCAGGAAAAAATCAGAGGAATAAAGATTACCAGACAGGGCAAAAGAATTTACGACCGCGGAGTGGTGGCAAGGCGCGACCCCCGCGGCGGAAAATACTACTGGCTTTCGGGCGAGAAACTTTCGGGTTTTATGATAAAAGGAACGGACATAGAGGCGGTTTCCCGGAATTACGTTTCGGTAACGCCCCTCACGCTCGACCACACTTCTCATGAAAATCTGTCTGCCCTGGAAGGCAGAATTCCAAAGACATTATAATCTGCATTATTCATAATGAGGGTATTTTTGATAAAAGAAAAAAGTGGGGTCAGTTCTATTTTTGTTATTTTTTTATATGCAAAAATAGAGCTGACCCCTTCTGGATAATATGAATAATGCAGGATAAGATGTCTGTTTTTAAACTAAAAAGCGATTATAAACTTTCAGAGGCGCAGAAAAAAGCGTCCTCAAAACTTCTGCAGGGTCTCAAAACGGGAAAACATCCCGTAACGCTGCTCGGCGTCACGGGTTCGGGAAAGACATTCACGATGGCGAAAGTCATCGAGCAGTTGGGCAAACCGACCCTCGTGATTTCGCACAACAAAACGCTTTCCGCCCAGCTCTACACGGAATTCAAGACATTTTTCCCCGAAAATGCCGTCTGCTATTTTGTTTCCTACTATGATTACTACCAGCCGGAAGCGTACATTCCGCAGTCGGACACCTACATTGCGAAGGACGCCTCCATCAACGAGCAGATAGACCGCCTGCGCCTTCAGGCGACGGCGTCGGTTCTCTCCCGGCGCGACGTTATCATCGTCGCCACGGTTTCGTGTATCTACGGGATAGGTTCACCGGAGGACTGGGCGGGAATGCTGGTCAAACTTTCGGCCGGTGATGTCATTGCGCCTCAGGAGGTCTGCAGGTCTCTCGCGTATATCCAGTATGAGAGGAACGACATTGACTTTTCCCCGGGGAAGTTCCGTCTGAAAGGAAACGTTCTTGACCTTTTCCCGTCTTATGCGCAAAAGCCGTTTCGGGTTTTCTGGGACGGGGACAGAATTTCGAAAATTTACGAGTTTGACTCTCTGACTGCGGAGAAGACCGGCGGCGTGGATTTCCTCGCTGTTTATCCGGCGAAGTTTTTTATCACTTCCCCGCCCCGGCTGAAGGATGCGGTAAAAAATATAAAAGCCGAATTCAAAGAGCGGCTCGGCTTCTTTAAGTCAAACGGACAATTGCTTGAAGCGGAGCGTCTTAAACAGAGAACGGACTACGACCTTGAAATGCTTGAAGAGACGGGCTACTGCCACGGTATTGAAAATTATTCGCGGCACCTTTCCGGACGCCTCCCGGGCGAGCCGTCGCAATGCCTTATTGATTATTTCCCGAGAGATTTTCTGACGATTATAGACGAATCCCATGTTACCGTCCCCCAACTGAGGGGAATGTGGGCGGGTGACCATTCAAGAAAAAAAACGCTTGTGGATTTCGGCTTCCGTCTTCCGAGCGCGATTGATAACCGTCCCTTGAGGTTTTCGGAGTTTGAAGGTCTTGTAGGCAAGGTCGCTTATGTCTCGGCGACTCCGGCCGATTTTGAAATCAAAAAAAGCGGGGTCTTTGTCGTCGAGCAGATTATCAGGCCGACCGGTCTCGTTGACCCCGAGGTTTTTATCAGAAGCATGAAAAACGCCCCCAGCGACCTTATAAAGGAAATTCTGAAACTGAGAAAGAAAAATCAGAGAGCGCTTGTGATAACCCTTACGAAGAAAATGGCGGAGGATTTGAGTTTTTACTTTATTAAAGAGGGAATAAAAACAACCTACATTCATTCGGATATCGGCACTCTTGAGAGAATCAAAATTTTATACGACCTGCGCCGCGGAATTTTTGAATGCCTTGTGGGCGTGAACCTCCTGAGGGAAGGGCTGGACTTCCCCGAGGTTTCGCTTGTCGCGATTCTGGACGCCGACAAAGAGGGTTTTTTGAGGAGCAGGACTTCCCTCATCCAGATTTCCGGCCGCGCCGCGAGGAACGTTTCAAGCCGGATTATTTTTTATGCGGACTCGAGGACTTCGTCGATGAAAAACGCTATCGCCGAAATGAAGAGAAGAAGGCTCATTCAGGAAGCGTATAACAGGGCACACCATATAACTCCGCGTTCCATCGTGAAGAAAATTTTTCTCGATAAAACGCTCATAAAGAAAACGAGGCAGAAAACGTATGAGACAATAAGCGAAAATCTTGACAGGTTTGCCGGTTCATCCGCACAACTGCTCGAGGCGCTGAAAACCGACCTGAGGGATGCGGTTGACAATCTTGATTTTGAAATGGCGATTATCCTGAGGGACAAGATTCACTCCCTCGGTGGCAAAATAAAATAAAATTGTTATAATGAACCCATGATGAGGAGTAAAAAATGAAAATTGCCGTTGTCGGGCTGGGTTATGTCGGGCTTCCGCTCGCCTGCGCTTTTGCCAAAAAAGGAATCACCGCCGTGGGCGTGGACGTGTCGGAGAAAAAAGTTTCTCTGATTAAGGCGGGTAAAAGTTATATTTCGGACGTTGATTCCAACACGGTAAAAAATCTTGTCAAAAAAGGTTTTTTAAAGCCGACGGCCGATTTCGGGGAGATAAAGAAATGCGAGTGCGTCATTGTCTGCGTTCCAACGCCGCTGAGAAAGACGCAGGACCCCGACATTTCGTTTATCGTTTCGGCTTCCGAACAGATAGGGCGCCATCTCGGCAGGGGGACGACTGTGGTTCTTGAGTCGACAACTTATCCGGGAACGACGAGAGAGGTCGTTGCCCCGCTCCTTGAAAAAACCGGTCTCAAGGCAGGGAAGGACTTTTATCTGGCTTTTTCGCCGGAAAGGGTAGACCCTGCGAACAAAAAATGGAAAACGGAAAACACCCCGAAGATAATCGGCGGAATAAACAGGAAATCCCTTGAAAAGGCGTGTTTTTATTACAGGAAAATTATAGGGGATATTGTCCCCGCGAGTTCTCTTGAAGCGGCAGAGATGGTCAAACTCCTTGAAAATACATTCAGGGCGGTCAATATCGGTCTCATAAACGAAATTGCGCAGATTGCGGATAAACTGAAACTTGATGTTTGGGAAATCGTTAAACTCGCGGCGACAAAACCGTTCGGTTTTATGCCGTTCTATCCGGGCCCCGGACTCGGGGGGCACTGCATTCCCATCGACCCTCTGTATCTTTCCTGGAAAATGCGCTCGCTTAATTTTTACACAAGGTTTATAGACCTCGCCGCGGAAATAAACAGCGCGATGCCCGATTTCGTCGTAGATAAACTGGTAAAAATCCTGAACGGTTTTTCAATTCCAGTGAAAGGAAGCAAAATACTGGTTCTCGGCGTCGCCTACAAGAAGAACGTTTCCGACACGAGAGAGTCGCCTGTGATTGAAATAATTCTGAACCTGCTTAATCTGAAAGCGAATGTATCATGGTTCGACGACCTCGTTCCCGGCGGCATCCCCGGCAGAAGAGCGGAGATCCTGACCTCCCGCGCGCTGAAGGCGTCCGATATGGTTATAATCGCGACCGACCACGACCGCTTTGACTACGATTTTATTATAAAAAATTCAAAACTCATTTTCGATTTAAGAAACAGAACGGCAAAAAAGAAAAGCAAAAAAATTTTTAAATTGT
>JBDRMV010000103.1:0-3052 GCA_043811795.1 bacterium
ATCATACTGTATCGTTACATGCGAGAACCCGGAGCCGGCAACGCAGAAACGTTTAACATATTTTCTTGCCTGTAACGACGGCTTTGCTCTTGCCGAGAGGGATCTGGAACTCCGCGGGGCGGGTCAGTATTTCGGCGTGTCGCAGCACGGAATAATGGATGTGGAGTTTAATTATAACCGCACTCTTGAAATGAGGTTCAGCGGGCTCTCCGATTTGAACGTGTTGAAACAGGCGCGCGAAGCCGCTTTTTCAATTTTGCGTTCCGATCCTCATCTGAAAAAATATCCGGAAATCAAACAGAGAATTTTTTCAAGGTTCGGCCGGGGTTTTTATCTTGCAAAAGTTTCTTAAAAATTGTAGCATAAAAAATATGATTTCCCGTTTTTTTCTGGTGTTTTTTCTGGCTTCAAACATGTATGCGCTGACGGCGGAAGAGTTCCGCGAAAAACTTTCTTCACCGAGAGACCTCCAGCGCCGGCAGGCGGTCTACGAAATTATTCATTCAACGCTGCCTGAGGCAACTGCGGTGGAACTCCTCGGCAGCGCGGTTCGTGACAAAGACATTTTTACCAGAAGAATGGTTATCTCGGGTCTTGGAAAGTTCGAGGATGAAGAAGCTGTTGAGGTTTTGGAAAGCGTTCTTGAGGACGAGACCGCAATCATCAGGTCGGACGCCGTAAGGGCGCTGGCAAATTTTCCGGCAGAAACGGTTAAAGAAAACATTGTGTGGATGCTCGGCGACAAAAATTTTATTGTTGTAAAAGAAGCGTTGAACGCCGTGGCGAAACTTAAAATAACCGATGCGGAAGAAGAAGTCATGAAATTTTTGAAGAGCAGGAATGAGATTGTAAGAACTGCGGCGGTTGACTGCGCCTCCGCCATGGCTCTCGGAGAGGCATATAAAACAATCAGGCAAATTGCGGAGGACGGCCAGTCCGTCTCCTGCCGCAAAAATGCATTGAATGCTCTGGTTGAAATAAAGCCGGAGGAACAGCAGAAGGTCTTGAAGGAATTTTTGAAGGACGACAACCTCGAGGTCGCTCTTGAAGCGGCTTTTATTCTCGCAAAAAAATTTGACCCGTCAGGTAAAAAAATTGTTTCAGAAGCAGTAAAAAATGACGAGCCGCAAATCCGCATCGATGCGGCAAAGATACTTCTTTACTACGACGACGAAGAAAGCAGGGTTCTTCTGAAAACTCTGCTGAATGACCGGGATAAAACGGTCAGGGATTTTGTAAAAAATAATATGGGGGAGGAAAGATGAGAAAAATTTTGTGTCTTTTGGTTTTTTACGGTTTTGCGGCCGCGCAACCCGAACTTCAGAAAAAATTTGAACTCCTGGAAAGCACATCTATTGCGGTGCGGAGAGAAGCGGTGATGCAAATCGGAAAAATGAGGAGTCCGACGGCGATGACACGGCTGAGTGAAGTTCTTGAGAATGACACTGACTTCGGCGTCCGCGCTCAGGCGGCGGAAGCGCTGGGTAATATAAGGAATAAGGCATCCACTCCGGCTCTGGTAAAGGCGCTCGGCGATAACAATAAAAATGTGAAATCGTCCGTAATTATTGCTCTGGGTTATATGAGGGACAGAAATGCCGTTGACCCGTTATTAAGTTTTCTCGGGAAGGAGAAGGACGCCGGATTAAAAATTTCCGCGATAAATGTCCTGGGCGTAATCGGGGACGAAAGGGCGCTGCCGACTTTTGCTAAATTACTGAGAGATGAAAATCCGAGAATAAAGACGATTTCCGCTCAGGCGCTCGGCAGGTTGAGAAAACCGGCAGCAGTTGAACCGCTGCTCGAATCTTCAAAAGATGAAACCCGCAACGTCCGCCTTTACTCGGTCCGCGCTCTCGGCGAAATCGGAGACAAAAGCGCCGTGAAAGGGCTTGAGAAACTCCTTAAGACGGAAAATGACGACAATGTAAAAATCGCGATTTCCCATTCCCTTGGCCGGCTTGGAAGCGCCGTGGGCTTTTCCGTCGCTCTTTCGGCCGCCAGCTCCTCGGATATGGCTTCAAAAAAAGATGGCATAAGAGCTCTCGGGGTGATAGGAAAAGTTACGCCGGAAGTGGAAAAGATTATCATAGAGGCATGGGGAAGTCCGGACAGGGGGTTGAAAAGAGATGCCGAGATGGCGGCTTCCTCTTTAAAAATAAAACTGCCGGAACCGGTACAGGAAAAAGAGACCAAAAAAGAAAGAAAATAAATAGCACCCGTTGGTTTCCCCATCCCGGGCAGCGAAGCGGGGCGAATGACCTGCCGACGGCCGGGGGGGTCTTTAACGGGGGAAATCTAATGGGGGAATAATGCCGAAACAAAAAAGGTCTGTTTATTTAACCGAAAAGCAGTTTAAAAACGAAGCGCTGAAATGCGAATACTGTGAGGAAAAGCCCTGCGAAAATGCCTGTCCGGCGAACTGTTCTCCTTTTGATTTTATAATGGCGGCGAAAGCCGGAGAACCGCAGGATTACTTCAGGGCGTCGTCCATTATTATGAAGAGTAATCCTCTCGGCGGCGTCTGCGGAATGGTCTGTCCCGACAGACACTGCATGGCAAAATGTTCTCACAAGGATTTTGACGGGTCTGTTAAAATTCCGGAAGTTCAGGCATACATCATACAAAAAGCAAAAGCCCTTGGCGGAATTCCGGGTTTCGCGCAGGCAAAATTAAACGTAAAAAAAATTGCCGTTGTGGGCGCCGGCCCGGCCGGTCTTGCCGCAGCGGCTGTTCTCGCGCAGAAGGGTTATAAAGTTGTTGTTTTTGAGAAAAACCGAACTTCCGGAGGCGCCTGCAATCTCATCCCCGGTTTCCGTCTTGACAGAAAAATAATCAAGACGGATGTGGATTTTATAAAATCGCTCGGCAACTTAGAAATAAGAACGGGGCAGAATATCAGTAATCCAACAACCCTTCTTAAAAAGGGCTACAAAGCCGTAATCGTCGCTCCGGGTCTTTGGAGACCGATAATGCCCGGCATGGAAAATCAGGAAAAAGCGGTAAACGTCATAGATTATCTGAGCAATCCGAAAAAATATAAATTCAGGGG
>JBDRMV010000104.1:0-13633 GCA_043811795.1 bacterium
AAGTATTGCCGAGGCTCTCAGGAAAGAAATTACGGAAGCGGCGGGAAAGATGGAGACAAAACCTAAACTTGTTGCGGTTCAGGTCGGAGAGAATCCCGCCTCAAGGGTTTACGTAAACAACCAGAGGAAGGCGGCGGAAGAGCTGGGAATCGGCTACGAACTTGTGGAAATGGCCGGGACAACTTCCAAAGATGAACTGGCATCCCTGATTGAAAAACTTAATAACGACCCTGCCGTCAACGGAATAATACTTCAGATGCCATTGCCGGAACCGCTGGACGCTAAAGAGTTTCAGGCGGCAATAAATCCTCTGAAGGACGTTGAGGGTCTCAATCCCGCGAACCTCGGGCATCTTGTTCTCGGGGAAACCGGTCTTGCGCCCTGCACCGCGATGGCGGTGTGGGAAATAATAAAAAGAGAAAAGATTGACATAAAGGGAAAAGAGGCGGTTATCGTCGGACATTCCGCGATTGTGGGAAAACCCGTGAATCTGCTGCTTCTCTCTTCGCTGAATGAGTCGGCAACAACCACCTGCTGTCACATCGCGACGAAAGACCTTGCTTTTCACACAAAGAGGGCGGACATCCTGATAGTCGCAGCAGGGAAAGCAGGGCTCATAAAAGGTGAAATGATAAAGGAAGGCGCGGTGGTGATAGATGTGGGAATTAATCGTGTTCCCGTACTGGATGAGAAAGGACAGCCCGTCCTGAACGATAAGGGAAAACCGAAAAAAAAGACGGTGGGCGATGTGGAATACGAAAAGGCGTTTGAGAAAGCCGGAAGAATTACGCCTGTCCCGGGCGGCGTCGGCCCTGTGACGACGGCAATTCTGTTTAAGAATCTTCTTTATGCCTGTCGCCGCCAAGGGACTGTCCCCATTACGGACGCTTGCCCCGCGTGGTAAGCAGTAAAAGTCGTAGATGGGGACTGTCCCTCTCTTAACGGCAAAATGAGCAAAACGCTTACGACCTGTCCGTACTGCGGGTGCGGGTGCGGGTTATATCTTGAATCCGACGGGAAAAAAATCACCGGTTCCTGTCCGAGCGGGGAGCATCCGGTTTCAAAAGGAGCCCTGTGCGTAAAGGGCTGGAACTGTTTTGAATTTGTAAACCGGCTGGACAGGCTCAAGTATCCTCTGGTTAAGAAAAACGGGCGGTTTATTAAGACGGACTGGGCCTCCGCTCTGGATACGGCAGTAGAAAAACTTCTGAAAATAAAAAATAAATACGGGCCGGACTCGGTCGCGTTTCTGAGTTCCGCAAAAACGACAAACGAGGAAAATTATCTTATGATGAAACTGGCGAGGGCCGTTTTTAAAACCAACAATGTGGACCACTGTGCGCGTCTCTGCCACGCCTCAACGGTTGTGGGGCTCGCCTCAACATTCGGTTCGGGAGCGATGACCAACTCCATAAACGAATTCGAGGACGCCGAACTTTTTCTCGTGACGGGCTCCGACACGACGTCTCAGCACCCCCTGATAGGTTCGCGTATTATAAATTCGGTCAGAGAAAGAGGAGCGAAGCTGATTGTGGCCGACCCGAGGAAAATAGAGCTTGCAAAATTTGCAACCGTTCACATGCGGCAGAACAACGGCACGGACGTTGCATGGATTAACGGTATGATGAACGTGATAATAAAAGAAGGGCTTCAGGCGGACAAATACATAAAGGAAAGGACGGAGAATTTTGAAGAACTTAAAGAGACGGTCAAAGAATACACGCCGGATTACGCGGAGAAAATAACCGGCATCCCCGCTGAAACTCTTGTTGAGGCAGCAAAGCTTTATGCTAAAACCAAAAAAGCGATGATTGTCTATTCAATGGGAATAACACAGCACACGACGGGAGTTGACAACGTGAAGTCACTGGCGAACCTTGCGCTCCTCACCGGTCACGTCGGGTTTCCGTCAACTGGAGTAAATCCCCTGAGGGGTCAGAACAACGTTCAGGGCGCCTGCGACCTCGGGGCGCTGCCGAATGTATTTTCGGGATACCAGAACGCCGCCGACCCAGCCGTGAGAAAAAAATTTGAAAAGGCATGGGGGGTTGAAAACCTTCCTTCCGGACAGGGTTTAACCGTTACGGAGATTTTTGAACAGGCGATTGAAGGAAAAATAAAAGCTCTTTACGTCATAGGCGAGAATCCCGTAATCAGCGACCCCGACACGAACCATATCAGGGAAGCGCTTGAAAAACTTGATTTTCTTCTGGCGCAGGACATTTTTCTCTCGGACACGGCGGAATATGCGGACATCGTTTTACCCGCGGCAAGTTTTGCGGAAAAAGACGGGACTTTTACGAATACGGAGAGAAGAGTGGAGAGAATAAGGAAGGCGCTCTGCCCCGTCGGGGATTCGAAGGCGGACTGGGAAATTATCTGCGAAATCGCCCGGCTGTGCGGTTATAAAAAAATGAATTACGGCCATCCTTCGGAAATCATGGACGAGATTGCGGAGTTGACGCCCATTTACGGCGGCATGAGTTATGACCGGCTCGAACCGTTCGGTCTTCAGTGGCCGTGTCCTTCAGAATCTCATCCGGGAACCGTCTATCTGCACAAGGACAAATTCAGCAGGGGAAAGGGGAAGTTTATGCCCTGCGTTTATGTTCCCGCGGACGAGAATCCCGACGGAGAATTTAACTTTGTTCTCAGCACCGGCAGAATATACTGGCACTGGCACACGGGAACGATGACCCGCAGGACGTCCGTTCTTGAGAGGGAAGCCCCCGCCGCTTATGTCGAAATGAACCCCGCCGACGCGGAGAAATCGGGCATAAGGGACGGAGAGCGCGTGAGGGTGTCGTCCAGAAGAGGGAAAATTGAAATTGCGGTTAAGATAACGGAAACGGTTAAACGGGGTTCCGTTTTCATACCGTTCCATTTCAGGGAAGCCGCCGCAAATGTCCTGACAAACCCCGCGGTGGACCCCGTCGCAAAAATTCCGGAATACAAGGTCTGCGCCGTCAGGATTGAAAAGATTATAAAATGAAACATTCATGCCGGCAAGCCGGCGCAAATTATGAAATGTAAATATATATGTTGTAGCATGAGAGCTTGCTCGCAAGATGAAAGCAAGCTTTCACGCTACAAGGAGAATATGAAAGCAAGCTTTCACGCTACAAGGAGAATATGAAAGCAAGCTTTCACGCTACATTGATGAGCAGTAATAGGGGTATTTACAAGTGAAATATTTTCTTCTGGATAAAGAAAGGATAAAAAATTTTCTCGCCGAAGCGTCTGCCGGGCGGGAAGTCAGCATTCCGGTTAAGAAAGCCGGAGGGGATGTGCTGTTTGAAAAACTCAAAGCCGGCGAAACGCCCGGTAACCTTTGTCTGGAATACAGTCATACCGTCATGCCTCCGAAGGCATCCTGCTTCCCGCAAATGGAACCCCTGTTCAGGTTTAAGGACGGGAATATCTTCGAGGCGGCGTTTGAAATGCGGAAGAAACTTTTGTTCGGTATCCGCGCCTGCGATGCCGCGGGAATACTTTTTACGGATGATTTCTTTAAGAGGAATTTTGAGGACAAATACTATTTGAGCAGAACGGAAAACAGGCTGATGGCGGTTGCCGGATGCAGGCATCCCGGTAAAAACTGCTTCTGCGCTTCTACGGGTACGGGGCCGTATCTTGAAACCGGCTTTGACCTGCAGATGGTCGATACGGGGGGCTGTTATCTCGTCGAGACTGGTTCCGAAAAAGGCGAGGAATTTATTGAGGAGCACATCGGCTTTTTTAAAGAAGCAGACGGACGGGATATTGAGACCTCCGAAAAAATAAAATCCGATGCCGCGAAAGCGGTTGAATTGAATGTTGATTTTAAAAAAGCCGTGAAAATATTCTGTGAAGATAAGGTGCCGAAAAAAACCTACGAAAAAATAGCGGAAAAGTGCATTTATTGCGGGGGCTGCGTTTACGTGTGCCCGACCTGCACGTGTTTCAACGTGTTTGACGAGGGCGACGGAAGTTCGGGAATCAGATACAGGACCTGGGACGCCTGCGTTTTTGCCGGTTACACGAGGGAGGCGAGCGGGCACAACCCGAGGAAAGAGAAATGGATAAGGACCGCGCGGCGGTACGAGCACAAGCTGAAATACGATTATCTCGCAACCGGAACGAGCGGGTGTGTCGGCTGCGGGCGGTGCCTTTCAGCCTGTCCGGTAAACATAGGAATGTCAAAAGTTATACAAGAGGTCACGGAAAAAGCGTGAAAAACGAGTACAGACCCAGCCCAGCCGTTATAGAATCGGTCAGGTCCGAGAGTTTTGATACAAAGACATTCAGGGTGAGTTTTACCTCGGGGAGCGTTTTTGATTACAAGCCGGGTCAATTCGCGCAGGTTTCTCTGCCGGGAACGGGCGAGGCGCCCATATCAATAACTTCGTCTCCGTCTAGCCGCGGTTTTCTGGAATTTACGATAAGAGCCGCGGGAAAACTCACAAGAGAAATACACAAATTGAAACAGGGCGGCGTGCTTTACATAAGAGGCCCTTACGGGAATTCGTTTCCTTTTAACGAGGTAAAAGGAATGAATCTTTTTTTTATCGCCGGAGGGATAGGGCTGCCTCCTTTAAGAAGTTTGATAAACGAGGTTCTGGCCTCGCGCTCTGATTTCGGCGGAATCAGCATACTGTACGGCGCGAAGACGCCGGACGAGCTCTGTTTTAAAAATGAGATAGAACGCTGGAGAAAGATTCCGGGCATCGGAGTTTTTCTCACGGTGGATTCCCCTGATAAGGGATGGCGCGGGAACACGGGCGTCGTTACGGCTCTGTGCGATATATCGGGTATGAAGCCGTCCTGCGGCGCCGTTTTTATCTGCGGACCTCCCGTTATGATACGCTTTGTGCTGGAAAAAATTCTCTCGGCGGGCTTTAAGGAAAAAGATATTTACATTACTCTCGAGAGATACATGAAATGCGGAATCGGGAAGTGCGGACACTGCAACATAGGCGGAAAGTTCGTCTGTATGGACGGTCCTGTATTTACTTACAAACAGATTAAAGAATTCCCCGATAAAGAAAGAGCAATTTGAAAGCAAAATATACGGATGCCGGAGGAGCCATTCTCGCGGGCGGGAAAGGGCTGCGGCTGAACGACACAAACAAGGCGTTTATCAATATAAACGGTGAGCCTGTAATCCGCCGCACTCTAAATACGCTGAAACAGTTATTTAACGAGATAATAATCGTGACCAATTCGCCCGGAGATTTTAAAGCGTATGGTAAAGAGTGCGTTATTGTTCAGGACATTATAAAAGATAAGGGCCCACTGAGCGGAATCCACAGCGCTTTAACTCATGCGTCCGGAGAAAGGGTTTTTGTTACCGCCTGCGACATGCCGTTTATAAGCGCGGATTTTGTAAAAAGACTGACGGATGAAGCATCCAGCGGAGATTATGACTGTGTGATACCGTCCGGCAAAAAAGGAATTGAGCCGCTTCACGGCGTGTACTCGCGGCGGATTTTAAAACTGGTTTCCAGCCTTTTGCGCGGGAGCGAATATTCCGTAAGACGGCTTATTGAAAGCTGCAGGCACAAATATGTTGAAGCGGACGAAAGAGAAATAAAATCTTTTTACAATATTAATGCGCTCGAGGATATGGAAAAACTCGCACACAATGCGGACTGAAATGGAAAAAGGTTCCGTCCTTAATATTTTCAGGTAATGTTTGAGATTGCCACACCTTCGGCTCGCAACGCTTCGCGTATGAAAAAAATTATTATACCGGCGGTATCGGCGTTGTTGATAATTTTGTTCCTCGGCAAATGCAGTCACGGAACCGGTTTAAGGATGGCGACGACGACAAGCGTGGAGAATTCCGGTCTGCTTGATGCGCTGATTCCCGCATTTAAACGCGAAACCGGTATAGAAATACACGCCGTCGCCTGCGGCACCGGAAGGGCGCTCAAACTTGCCGAAAACGGAGATGTTGACCTTGTCCTGACGCATGCTCCTGCGGCGGAAGAAAAGTTCCTCATGCGGGGCTTCGGTATTATCAGGAAAGAAATATTCTACAATGATTTTATTGTGGCAGGTCCTGAAGATGGAATTCAAGCGTTTAAAGGTTTTAAAAATATATCGCAGGTGTTTGCCGTGATAGCGGAAGACAAATTGCCGTTTGTTTCCCGCGGGGACAAATCAGGGACTCATAACAGGGAAACGGATGTCTGGAAAAGTGCGGGGGTGGCCCCGCGCGGGAAATGGTATGTGGAGACCGGTCAGGGAATGGGAGCGACGCTCAGAATCGCCGACGAGAAAAAGGGCTTCTGTCTAGCGGATAGAGGAACTTTTCTTTCTTATGAAGATAAAATAGACCTTGTTATTGTTTTCTCCGACAGGGAAAACCTGAAGAATATGTATTCGGTAATAATCGTTAATCCCGGACGGCATCCTCATACAAGGTATGGAGCCGCCGTTAAATTTCTCGGCTGGATTACTTCAAAAGAGGGAAAAAGAATAATAATAAGCGTAAAAAAGAAAGGAGAGACGCTGTTCCGGCCGGTTGCGTTATGACATACATTCTCGGCAGTTTAAAAGAAGCGTTTATTCTGATTGCCCGTCTTGACCCCGAATTTATACGTATTTCCTGGACGTCTCTCCGGATAACGGGAGGAGCGGTGTTTATTTCAATTATCCTGAGTTTGCCCGCCGCTTTTCTGATTGCGGCAAACCGGTTTAAAGGGAAGATGGTTTTAGTAACCGTTTTGAATACGCTGATGGCTCTTCCCACGGTTGTCGTCGGGCTTCTTGTTTATTCTTTCCTGTGCAGGAGAGGCCTTCTGGGGCATTTTGAACTTCTTTACACGCCGTATGCGATGATTGCGGGTCAGGTAATTCTGGCAAGCCCTATAATCACGGCTTTAACCATATCTTCGCTTGAAGGCGCGGATACGAGAATTAGGAAAACCGCAGTCGCATTGGGCGCTACGGAATTACAGACCGTTACGATGCTCGCGCGCGAGACGAGCGGCATGATAGCGGCCGCTGTCATCGCGGGTTTCGGCAGGGTTTTTGCGGAGGTCGGCGTTTCCATGATGCTCGGCGGCAATATCAGGAATTATACGCGCAACATCACGACGGCAATAGCTTTCGAAACGTCCAGGGGAGAATTCACGCTGGCGCTCGCCCTCGGGATAGTTCTGCTGATAATTGCTTTTGCGGTCAATCTGCTGCTGCAGTTTCTTAAAGGTCGCAGATATGTATAAACTCACGGGTATTAAAAAGACCTTCGGCGGCGTTCCTGCGCTGAATATTCCGTCGCTGCGTCTAAACGAAGGAAGATTTTATGTCATATACGGTCCAAACGGAGCGGGGAAAACCACTCTTCTGAATTTGCTGTCGTTTCTCGACTATCCGGATGAAGGAGAAATTATTCCGGGTAGCGGGAACTGCGGCTGCCCGCAGGGCGTCCCGTGGGACAGAAGGGACGTGACAATGGTTATGCAGAACCCATACTATTTTAGAGGCACCGTGAAAAAAAATGTTTCCATCGGTCTTGTTTTCCGTTCGGTAAAAAAAAGCGGGATTGAAGAAATAATCAAGCCCGTGATGGAAGAATTCGGCATATGGGACTTGCGCGACAGAAATATAAATCTGCTTTCGGCCGGAGAAAAAAAGCGCGTTGCAATAGTCAGGGCGCTGGTTCTGAATACAAAAATTATCCTTCTTGATGAAGTAACGTCGAATGTCGATAAAATACACGCGGACATAATAGAGGAAGCCCTCTTGAAACTGGTCGGACTCGCCGGGAAAACCGTTGTGATGACCACCCATGATTTAAGTCAGGCATACAGAATGACGGAGAATGTTATATTTCTCGTTAAAGGGAGCGTCTCGGACTCTCCTCTCTGGAATGTGTATAAAGTTAATCTGAGCGGGGAGGCAGGGGTGAAAAAAGCTCTGACGAGAAGCGGCGCGGAAATTTATGTCGCAACGCGTAAAACCGGCCCGGCTTCGATAAGCGTTGGCCCGAGGAATATTATTGTTTCAAGACATGCGGTCAGCTCCAGCGCTCTTAACAACCTGAAGGGGAAGGTCGTAAGCATTGCCGAAAGAAATGGAATAATTGACATCGTCGTTGATGTAAGGGTAAAATTGCATGTATTCATAACCCGCAAGTCCCTCAGGGATATGCATCTTGAGGTCGGGGAGGAAATATTCGTGGTATTTAAAGCGGCGGCGGTGGAGGTTATGTGATGATTGAATTTGAGGAAGCGCGGAAAAGAATATTTGAAAAAGTGAAACGGCTCGGAGCCCTCGTAACCGCCACCGTCGATACGCTCGATAGCATTCTCGCCGAAGACCTGAAGGCGGAATACGATTTTCCACCGTTCGATAAGTCCGCTGTGGACGGCTATGCGGCGCGCTCGCAGGACATAAAAAAAGCGCCGGTAAAGCTGAAATGCAGAGGCATTATTAAAGCCGGCGAATTCGGCAGAAAGAAAATACGGAAGGGAGAGTGCATTAAAATAATGACGGGTGCTCCTGTTCCGGAAGGAGCGGACTGCGTTGTTATGGTCGAAGACACCGGAGGAAATGTTGAAATTTTAAGAAGTATAAAAAAACAGGCAAACCTCTGTCTTATGGGCGAGGATGTGAGAAAAAGCGCGGTTATTCTTAAGAAGGGAACTATTATGCGGGGCCCGGAGATTTCCATAGCTTCGGGTCTCGGAAGGAAAAAAATAAAGGTTTTCAGAAAGCCGTCCGTTGCGGTTCTTAACACGGGCGACGAGGTTACCGAACCCGGAGGAACTTTGACAAAAGGCAGAATATTCAACAATAACGGCCCGATGCTGATGGGGCTTCTGCGCGGTTTAAATATAGATGCCGAATATCTCGGCATTGCCGCCGACCGCAGGGGAAGTTTGGAAAATCTGATAAAGAAAGGTCTGAAAAAAGATTTTTTTATTATAACAGGAGGCGTTTCAGTCGGTGATTACGATTTTGTTCCAGGTGTCCTGAAAAAGTTCGGCACAGAGAAGATTTTGCACGGGATACGTATAAAACCCGGAAAGCCCGTTTATTTCGGCCGTCAAGGAAAGACCTTTATTTTCGGCGCGCCGGGCAATCCGGTCGCGACTTTTGTTTCGTTTATATTGTTCATAAAACCTGCACTGGAAAAAATGTCGGGCAAAACGCCCGACCCTGGATTTCGTAAAGGGATACTGAAAGATAATTTCAGCCACAATCCCGGCAGGAAACATTTTTATCCCGCAAGAATTGTGGAAAAAAACGGAAAATATTCTGTTTATCCCGTAAAAGGTTACAGCGGATCGGCCGACATTTATTCTCTTAAAAAAGCAAATGCGTTTATGATTGTTGACGGTAAAATTAAAAGTTTGAAAAAAGGAATCACTGTGGAGTTTCTGTTATGGTGAATAAGGGGAAGGTGTCTTCTATCCGCATAAGCGCAGGGAAAGGAGTAAAACAGGATTCCGATAAAGGTTATTTAAGGGAAAATCACGGTTTAGAGGAAGATATACATTCGGGTCCGGGTGAAAGGCAGGTCAGTCTTTTCGCCCGGGAGAGTATGGAAGAACTGAAAAGAAACGGCGTTAAAATGGACTGCGCCGGTTTCGGCGAGAATATTACGGTATCAGACATAATGGTTGCGGATTTGACTCCGGGAACAAAACTGGCCGCAGGAAATTCCGTCTTGAAAATCACGCAGATAGGGAAAACCTGCGGAAAACCCTGCAAGTTTTACGCCGACGGCAAAAGATGCGCCCTGTCAACCCTCGGGGTATTCGCCGCGGTTATCAAAAGCGGAGAGATAAAAACGGGAGACGAAATAGAGGTTATGGATGGGGTATAAGGCGGCTTTGGACAAAGCATACGGGGAATTAAGCGCAACCCGCGCCGCCGGCCGGCTTTCCGTCAGGTTTTTCTCCGACGAGTATTCTGCCGACCTGGAAAAGCGGACTCTTAAGAACACCAAAGACGGCAGGATTGCGGACGATTATATAGCGGTTCTCATTCTTCATTATGCAGTCAGGAAGATGGACGGTCTGCCGCCGTTGACAGGGAAATGGATTTCTTTCAGGGCGCTGGACGGGGGCGAGGTTTATTATCCGGCGTTCAGAAAGCGGGCGATAGAACCGGTAATAAAAAAATACGGCGCAAATCCCGAAGGTCTTCTTTCAAACATGGAGCGTCTCGGCGCGGAAAAGGGCTCTGCCGGCGATTACTCTATAAAATTAAATCCGTTTGATAATGTGCCGGCGCTGGTGTCTATATTCGGGCAGAACGAGGAATTTCCCGCCTCCGCCAACTTTCTTTTTGACGAAAGCATAAAACGGATATTTGCCACCGAGGATGTCGCAGTTCTCGCCGGCCTCGTCGCCTCAAAACTCTGAATATCTATCCGGCTGTCTATTTGTAAGGTCATTTTTGCTGAAAACTACAGAAAGAAATTTCCGTTAAAAAGGCGGACAGGGGGGAAGAATAAGGTTTCTGATTTAGCCGCATTGAGCCGTAATGTTTGCCGTGGGAGAGAGAAGAATTATCGGGTCGCCAGCCTTAATTTTGCCTTCCATTAAAACCCTGGCAAAAATCCCTTCCTTCGGCATAATGCAAGTTCCGAATTTTCTGCCGATAGAACAAATCGTATGACATTTCTTGCCGATTTTAGAAATCTCCAAAATTACGTTATTTATTTTTAATTTCGTTCCGATTTTTAGTTTGGGGAGATCAATACCCTCTGTGGTTAAATTCTCGCCGAACATACCTTTTTTTACGCACAATTTTTTTAATCCCGCATTTTTATTGAATCTATCGATAGATTCTTTTGATAGTAAGGAAACCTGCCGGATTCCGGGCCCGGAATGAGCGTCTCCGGCTAAACCGCTGTCTATTTTGAAAAAACCGGACCCGCCGGGTCTTTTCGCAGCGCCTTTTTTTCCACTGATATTTATCGATATTACTTTTGGCATCAAAACGGCTTTACATCAGGGGAAGACGCTGTTAGATTATCTTTTGAGTTAAATCTCATTAATGTGTTTTATTATATGCCCAATCTCCGGTAAAATTAGTTTTTCCATGGCAAGTTTGCATGCCTTCGGGCTCCCGGGCAGGCAGAAGATTACTTTTTTACCCGCTATGCCGGCTGTCGCCCTGGATAAAACAGCGGCAGAACCAATTTCCTCGCAGCTCAGTTTTGAGAATAAGGCGTTAAAAGAAATTAGTTCTTTTTCGAAAAAAGGCCGGACGGCTTCGATGGTGACGTCTTTTTTTGCTAAACCTGTTCCGCCGGTTGTTATAATCGAATCTATCTTTTTATTTTTTATCAATTGGCTGATTTTTTTGCCGATTATTTTTATATCGTCGTCAATAATTAAGCGCTCAACTATTTTGTGATTGTTTTTTTCCAATGAATTTTTAATTAATGTTCCGGATTGGTCGTTTTCCAATGTTCTGGAACCGGATATTGTGAGTATGGCTGCGTTTATTGAATTCGGGGCGGATTTTTTGTGTTCTTCTGTTGACATTTATCCGTCCTTTACTTTTTTAATAACTTTAATATCGGTTATCCTTGTCGTCGGATACTGGCCTGCGCGGTCTTTTTCCAGGTATTTTACCATATCCCAAATTGCGCTCAGGCAAATAGAAACACCGACCAGCGCTTCCATTTCCAAACCTGTTTTTGCTTTTGTTTTTGCCGTGCAAACTGCCTGGATAAAATTGCCGCCGAAATTAAATTCAAAATCGGCGAAGTCAATCGCAATCTGATGACAGTAAGGTATCAGGAACTGTGTTTGCTTGACGGCGTTGATGCCGGTTATCCGCGCTGTTTCCAGCGTATCGCCCTTTTTGATTTGCCGTTTTTTTATTTTTGCGACGGTTTCTTTCTTCAGGAAAATCTTACCGGAAGCAATTGCCTTGCGCGATATGATTTTTTTCTCAGTTATATCTATCATTAAAAACCACCCTGCGGTTTACGGCTTCAATAAAAGAACTTTTGTCTTTAAATTCTACGCGGGTATCATTCAGCATTAAACACGGTTTTAATTTGCCGTCCGAGGTAATCCTGAGTTTCCTGCAATTTTTACAGAAAGATTTGCCGCTCGGACGGACAACCTCTATAAGAACGTCCCCTAAATCATATTGTTTTCTGCCGTTATCTTTTTTCTCAATGATTCTTTCCGCTTTTCTTTCAAGATTTTTCTCAATCGGTTCTAAATCGAAATGATATTTTTTGTAATAATCATTGTCGGTGTTGATTAATTCAATCATCTGCAGGATTACGTCATTCCGGCGGGCAAATTCAATCATTGAATCTATTTCGCCGTCGTTTACGTTTTTCAGGACAACCATATTCAGCTTAACGGGGAATAAACCGGATGCTTTGACGGCATTTAACCCCGCTGTAATATTTTTTGTATTTTTCGGCAAAGAATTAAAATTCAGCGAATCACATCCTATATTAACTCTGTCCAGGCCCGCTTCGGACAACAGCCCGGCGTATCGCCCCAATAAGAATCCGTTTGTGACCAGTGAAATATCTTCAAAACCAATTTTTTTGATTATCTTTATTATTTCAATAATATCATTCCGCAGTAGCGGCTCACCGCCTGTGATTTTTATTTTTTTGAATTTAAATTCTTTTGCGGCAGTTATCATTTTCCCGATTTCCGTTAAACTTATTTCGCATCCGGTATTATTGAATTCTCCTTCTTTATGACAATATGGACAATCTAAATTGCATCGCTGGGTTACGGAAATTTTTATACTGTCGATTTCTCTGCCGTAATTATCTGTCATCGCCTCATATTCCTTAATGCCGGAAGAAGCGGCTGTTTACGAATGCGAGTTTGACGCCGAGTTTCTTTGCCGTTTCCGCCACTCTTTCGTCTTTTAGGGAACCTGCCGGCGCCGCAACGACTTTTATTCCTGCTTTGAATGCAGCGCGGACGGAATCGTCAAACGGGAAGAAGCCGTCGGAAACGAGAACCGCTCCTTTCATCTTTCCGCCGGTCAGTTTAACCGCTCTGCCGATTGCGATTTTGACCGACTGAATCCTGCTGCACTGGCCCGGACATATCCCCAGCGTCATGCCGTTTCTTACGATCAGCGACGAGTTCGATGCGACGGAAAAAGCCGCCTTCAGACCGAACAGAATGTCGTCCTTTTCTTTTTTCGTTAGTTTTCCGCTCACCTCCGCAAGTTTGACCGTCGGGAATTTCGCTTCCTGAACGAGATAACCGCCGAGCGCCCGTCTTACGGCGAGTTTTGAATTCCACCTGCGGTATTTGAAAAGTATGAGTTTGGGTTTCCCGCTTAAAATTTTTACGGCTCCGTTGTCAAAACCGGGAGCGCAGATGACTTCAAAAAAATGTTTAGTAAGAAGAACCGCGGTTTTCTTCGTGACTTTTTTGTTGAATGAGACAATGCCGCCGAATGCGCTGACGGGGTCGCAGGCGAGGGCGCTTTTGTATGCATTTTCCTGTTTGTCCGCTGCGGCCGCCCCGCACGGGTTCGTGTGTTTTATTATGACGCATCCGCCCTGCGAAAACCTGCCCGCAAGAAGAATCGCCGCTTCCATGTCAAGAATGTTGTTGTACGAAAGAGGTTTCCCCTGAAGAATTTTCCCGGGGAATGCCTTTTCGGAATAGAACGCCGCTTTCTGATG